>JACZRO010000105.1 GCA_022574675.1 Chloroflexota bacterium | reverse complement strand
GTTCCAGGTGGTCGCGGAGGGCGTTCCCGTCGGGCTGGGCAGCCACATCCAGTGGGACAGGAAACTGGACGGCAGGTTGGCGCAGGCGATGATGAGCATCAATGCCGTAAAGGGCGTCGAGATCGGGCGCGGGTTTGCCAATACCGAACGGCCCGGACGTGAGGTGCACGACGTGGTCGTGCCGGCGCCGGACGACCCCCGCCGCTTTCGCCAGACGAGCAACCAGGCGGGCGGCATCGAGGGCGGCATGTCGAACGGCAACCCGATCGTCGTGCACGTCGCCATCAAGCCGATCGCCACGATGACGGATCCGTTGCCGTCTGTGGACATCAACACCGGCGAGGTGATCGAGGCGCCGTACCATCGCAGCGACATTTGCCAGGTGCCTCCGGCGTGCGTGATCGGCGAGGCGATGATGGCCCTTGTGCTGGCGCACGCCGCACTGGAAAAGTTTGGCGGCGACCATATCACTGAGACGCGCCGCAACGTGGACGGTTACCTGGCGAGCCACCAGGAGTTCGGCCAGCCTTCATATGTGCCGGAACCGGCTGACTGACGTGGCGACGCCAGATTCACCAGATTCGCCGGCGCCAAATTCGCCGGAAGGTGTTACGGGAAATCCGGCCCAACGCCCAAGGGACAAGGTGTTCCTTATCGGATTCTCGGCCACCGGCAAGTCCCACAGCGGCCGGCTGGCGGCACAGGCGCTCGGTGCGCCCTTCATAGACATGGATCGGCTTATAGCCAACCGGACGGGGAAGCAGATCGCAGAGATATTCGAAGTGGATGGAGAAGAGGAGTTCCGGCGCATCGAGCGCGAGTTGCTACGGGAAGTGGCGCAGTCATCGGGGCGGCGTGTGATATCTACCGGGGGCGGGATCCCGGTGGACGGGCGGAATCGTGACGTGATGGCCCGGTCAGGAATCACGATACGGCTCATGGCGTCGCCCGAGACTATTCACGCGCGGCTCAATCGCAACCGGGCGGGACGCTCCCGGAGAGAAATGCGCCGGCCGCGCCGCCGCGCCGCTATTCGGCCAATGCTGCCAGGTTCGGAGAGCAAAGAGGCCGGTATCGAGCGCATTCGGGAGTTACTCACGGAACGGGAAGAGGCCTATGCGGCTGCGGCGGATGTGACCATCGATACAGAAGGGCGGGAGCCGCCCGACGTGGCGTCGGAAATCGTGAGCCTGATCCGGGGCGCGGCCCAGAAATCGGAGGCGAAAGAGTGACCGGCGTACCGGAATCGGCCCTCGCCGCTGTGGTCCGCACGTCCCAGGGGGACTACCGGGCCGTGGCCGGCCGCGGCCTGATCGAGTACCTCGGCGAAGAGGCGCGTGACGCCGGGTTGCGTGGCAAGGCGTTCCTCGTGGCCGACGAGGCGGTGTTCCGTTCGTGCGTACGCCCGGTGCAGGAGTCGATGGAGCGCTCCGGATTCGAGACGCACGTCCTGGTCCTGAAGTCCGGCGAGACTACCAAGAACCTGGACAAAATCCGCGACATATACGCGTGGCTGGCCGGTCTGCGCGCGGAGCGGCAGGACGTGGTGCTTGCAGTCGGTGGCGGGGTGATGGGAGACGCGGCGGGGTTCGCCGCGGCGACGTACCGGCGGGGAGTGCCGTTCATCCAGGTGCCGACCACGCTCGCCTCGATGGTGGACGCATCGCTGGGCGGCAAGGTGGCCGTGAACCTGCCCGAGGGCAAGAACCTGGTTGGCGCGTTCCACCAGCCGAAGCTCGTATTGGCGGATATCGACACGCTGGACACGCTGCCGCCGCGAGAGATGGCCGCGGGCTGGGCCGAGGCTATCAAGCACGGACTGATCCTGGATGCCGACCTGCTTTCGACCTTCGAGACGGAGGCGGGGCGCCTTATCGACCTGAGCGACGATCTCGCCACCGACGTGATCCGCCGCAGTGTGGCGATCAAGGCGGAGGTGGTGTCGGTCGACGAGTTTGAGACCGGCGATACGCGCGTGTTGTTGAACTACGGCCACACGATCGGTCACGCCCTGGAGTCGGTGAGCGAGTACGGACAGTTCCTGCACGGCGAGGCGGTGAGCATCGGCATGATGGGGGCGGCGCGTATCAGCCGGGACCTGGGTCTGATCGACGACGAACTGATCGACAGACAACGGGCGCTGCTGGAACGGTACAACCTGCCCGTTTCCGCGCCCGGTATGGATGCGGACGCTATATTCGAGGCTACGAAGTCTGACAAGAAATCTGTCGGCGGCGTGATCCGGTGGGTGGTGTCGGAAGGGCCGGGCAGGGCGACGACCCGACGAGACGTGCCGGACGATGTGGTCCGCGCCGCGATCGAATCGCTGGTAGGCTAACCGCCTGGACACTGGCTGCCGAAAGGGGGTCCGCGATGTCGATGAGACCCACGGACGATCGCGAGTACATCCGCGACACGGCGCGTACCGGAAGCGGGAACCGTGAACCGGGGACCAATACCACCCGTGTCGTGACCATTGCGGGGGGTGAGGGGGCGGCGCTTCCGCCTGCCGGGACGATGTCGCGCGAGTTCACCGAGGTGTTCGGTTACTTCGGGCGAAGGGTTTGCGGCTTCTTCCTGTTTCCGTACAGGGTCGGAAGAAGGCTCGGCGGCGGACTGCGAAAATCCGACGAGCAAACCGACCGCAACTTTATGTGAAGGCCGCTACTCACACTATGGGGGCGGTATGTCCCCGGGCGTGGTGGGCTGTTTGACGGGGCCCCGGACGAGACCCACTACAACCCCGATGACCAGCAACACCGCACCGATGCCAAGAATGAAGATGGCGCCGAACGGCCCGGCGATAAGCGTGGCGATCACGAGGATCACTGCGAAACCGATCCCCTCGTAAATCGGGCCCCGCCGTGCGGTGCGTTGCGCCTGTTGTTGTCGCTCCCTCGGGGTCATGTCGCCCTTCTCGTGACGTTGGGGCGAAGCCGGGCAGGATCCAGGCGTCCCGCAACGCTTCGACCTCGCCGAACGCATCGAAGTACCCGGCGATTCGGGTGATCTTACCTCTTTGCTTCGGTTTTGACCGTGATCAGGCGGCGGGCGCCGCCACTGGGCGCCCGTCCGTCCAACACCCGCTCGTCATGCCGGTCGGGCGGTTTGATGAACGTAAAGAGGGTGCCCCGGGGGACGCCCTCTCTGCGCATATCGCGTTCGTAGAAGCCTAACGGCCCCCGGCGACTGCGGGAACAATGCTGATCTCGTCGCCGTTCTTCGTCGGGGTGTTCAGGCCATCCAGGTATCGCACGTCCTCGCCATTCACGTAGACGTTTACAAAGTGGCGAATCTGGCCCTCTTCATCGCAGATACGGGCCTTGATCCCGGCGTGGCTGGCGTCGAGTGCGTCGACCACCGCTCCGAGCGTGTCAGCCTCAACCTCGACCTTGTCCGCGTTGCCGGTGAGCTTGCGGAGAGGTGTCGGAATTCGGACCGTTACTGGCATATCTATTTCCCCTGCCTGTTAATGATTCCGTGTCCCGTCCGGCGGTCCGGACCGGTCGCCGGGTTTCGTCGTGTTCTTAATGCGCGATCCGGGTCGGGGACTCGCGGTTCTTTCGATGACGGACAGATATTAACCGTTGGAAGTGGTTCCCGGCCCTTTTCTGGCCGTCAGCCCTCTATGACGTTTCCCGTGATCGGGTCTACCCGTACGCCCTTGCCGGATGCCCAGGCGAGCGCCATGTCTATTTCCGCCTCCGCGCCGTCGAGCTCAAGAATCACCCAGCCGACATCGGCATGGACCTCCGCCCGGCGGATGTTGGTGATGATGTCGAAATCTTTGCCGAGCTGATAGATGACCGGATCAGTGATCAGGTCGCCTTCAAAAGTCAGCCGGACCCTTCGGATTGCCACGTGCCTGCAACTCCCCGTGAGGTTATCCGTAAGCGTCGCGCCGCCGGACCGCCCCACAAGGAAATGCTATGACGATGTGGCCTTCGTGCCAACCTGTGGTTTGAGATCGACGAGCTCTTCGAAGGACGATACCGTCGCCGTGATGTTGATCGGGTTGGCCTCCTGCTCCACCGCCTCGATAGTTTTGAGGCCGTTGCCGGTGATGAAGGCCACCACGGATTCACCCTTCTGGAAGCGGCCCGCCTCGGCGAGCTTCTTCAGGTTGGCGATCACCACGCCGCCGGCGGTCTCCGTGAATATGCCCTCGCTCTGTGCGAGCAGCTTGATGCCGTCGATGATCTCCGGGTCCGGCGTGGACCCGATGGTCGAGCCCTCTGCCTCCTGGGCGATCTTGAGCGCGTAATAGGCGTCTGCCGGGTTGCCGATGGCGAGCGACTTGGCGATCGTGTCGGGCACGACCGGCCTGACGTGAAGCTGTTCCTCGGAGAAGGCCCTGGCCACGGGAGAGCAGCCATCGGCCTGTGCGCCGTGCATCTTCGTGCGCACGTCGTCTATCAGCCCGAGACTTGCGAACTCGTTCATGCCCTTCCAGATCTTGGTGAAGAGCGAGCCGGAGGCGATCGGCACCACTGCGTGGTCCGGGGCCTTCCAGCCGAGCTGCTCTACCACCTCATACCCGAGGGTCTTGGAGCCCTCCGAGTAGTAGGGCCGCATGTTTATGTTGACGAAGGCCCAGCCTTCGTGGGCGTCGGCCAGCTCGCTGCAAAGCCGGTTTACGTCGTCGTAGTTGCCGTCCACGGCGACCACGGTAGGACCGTAGATGGCGGCGCCGATCACCTTGCCAACCTCAAGGTCACGAGGGATGAAGACCAGCGTGCGCATGTTGGCTTTGGCGCCGTGCGCCGCGACCGCCCCGGCCAGGTTGCCGGTAGAGGCGCAGGCCAGCGTGTCAAACCCGAACTCCAGCGCCTTGGTCACGGCGACCGAGACAACGCGGTCTTTAAACGAGTAGCTCGGGTTAACGGCGTCGTTCTTGATCCACAGCTCGTCGATACCGAGTTCGCGGCCAAGGTTGTCGGCCTTCAATAGCGGCGTCATGCCGGTGCCGATGTCTACGGCATTGTCACCGTCCACGGGAAGGAGGTCTGCGTACCTCCACATCGTGAGCGGGCCGTCCTTGATCTTCTCGCGGCTTATGGCGCGCGAGATTGCGTCGTAGTCGTACGTGATTTCGAGAGGCCCGAAGCACCATTCACAGACGTGGATCGGTGCGATCGGATACTCTTTGCCGCATTCCCGGCAATGAAGTGCAGAGGCGTATGCCACCCGGTAAACCCTCCGGTGCGTTTTCTGCAACTGTCACCGGGCCCGGGCGATCCTTGCCGGGAGTGACAGCAGCAACTTTCCTCAAAGTCCGCTGATTCACCGGCTGCGATGACGCTCTCGGTAGTCGAGGCGAACGTAATCACAGCGTGGATCTAACTTGAAATGGTACGTCGGGCTCCACGACCAGTCAACGCGTTACGTTTGAAACGGCGCGGTGGCGCACCAACTCAGGCGTCACCGAACTCGGTCAGCCACTCGTCGCGAAGCGCGGCCATCATGACGGCGTCGTTGTACTCGCCATCCGTGTAATCGGCCCGGCGCAGGACGCCCTCTCTGCGGAATCCCACCTTCTCGTAAACGTGCAGCGCTCGCTTGTTTGAGACGCGCGGTTGAAGGAAAGCGCGCTGGATGCCCGCATCCGTGAACAGCCAGCGCAGCAACGCGCTGAGTGCGGCGCTGCCGTAGCCGCGCTCCCACTCGGACGGCTCGCCGATGCAGATGTCGATTTCGGCGAGATGCCCATAGTTGCGGTCCCCGGGCTGCCGCGATAGCTCGATGAAGCCCACGGGGCGTTCCGGGGTCTCGATGACGAGGCAGCGCAGTGACACGCCTTCCCGCAGGAATCGCTCGACCCACTCGATGGATTCGGGTTCCGAAAGTGGCCGGTCCAGCCCCGACCAGAAAGGCATGACGGCCGGATCGTTCAACCAGCGGTGCACGCGCGGCCTGTCGTCCCGTGTTAGCGGCCTTAGAGAGACCGGTCCGGCGTCGATCAGGTCCGGTATATCGATCGCAGATGCCACGGCGGTCAGGATAACGGCATCGAAGACACGTGGGCCGGTACGCCCGCAGGTCCACACAACGTGCTGACAGGAGGCCATGGCGTCGACGCACGCGACAGGCGGCAGCGTTCACCGCGACGCCGGTTAGCGCAACACGGATCTTACTTTCGCTTCCCCTCCGGGCGTGAACGGGATGAGAATGGGTTGCAGCGGCGGCGCGCCCGCAGGTGGCGTCGCACGCGTCCAACTATGGTCTATCGAAACGACGATCCAAACGACCCCCTGAACGACGGCCCAAACGATGACCGGGGCGAATCCGGTCCGGAAGAACCCGGGGCGGATTCCGAAGACACACATGTGTCCGACGATACCGACGACGGACGGTATGGCCTTTTTGATTACCCGGGGCCGTCCGCGGATGACATCGCGCGCTCCGAGAGGGACGCGTTCGACAGCGGAGTCGACGGGCGCTACCTCCGGTGGCTCAAGAGCGCCGGCGCCGTACTGCTCCTATTCGTGGCGCTCGGCCTGTTGATTTCGCTGGTCGGTCCACTGTCGTTTTCGCGCGGCGGCGAGGTCGCAGAAAACGTTTTCCGGGCGGCCCGGGTTCAACGCGTTGTGGACGGCAATACGATCGTGGTCGAGGTAAATGGCCGCACCGAGACCGTCCGGTACATCGGTATCTCGGTGGGGGTGCCCGGGGAGTCGCTCCATCGATCGTCCCGGCTCGCGAACCAGAGCTGGGTCGAGGGCGAGGACGTGATCCTCGAACGCGATCAACAGGACCGGGACGATGAAGGCCGGCTGCTCCGTTACGTGTACGTGAACAACCTGATGGTGAACGCGGTGCTCGTAAACAGCGGGCTGGCGCGCTTCACCCCTGATCGATCGAACTTCCGCTACAACCCGGTGTTGCTCGCTGCGGAGGGCGCTGCCCGTGATGGCAGACGTGGCCTGTGGACCGATGGCGACTTGGCAAAGGACAGGCCGGCCTGAATGAGGCCGAAACAGGGCGCCCGTATTGTTCCCGGGGACTCGGCGAGAGGTCTGGGACGGGGTCCTCGGCTTGTGGGTTCTGGGCGAAATCAGGCTGACGCTGTGATGACGGAGGCGCGGCCATAAACGCAAGCGGTCCGGCGTCTTCGTCCGGCTCAGGCCCCGTGCGACCGCGCGCTCCCGTAAGAGGGGCGTCGGTGACGCGGAACCCGGAGTTCAGGCGGTTGTGGGCGATCGGCGCCCTCGGCGGAACGATGCGCTGGCTCGACACCCTCGTGCTGGCGCTGGTCGCGTTCGACCTGACCGGCTCACCGTTCCTGGTATCGCTGACATTCTTCTTCCGCATGGCGCCCATGCTGTTCGGCATCGGGCTGGGGATCATCGCCGACCGCGTCAACCGCAAATACTTCCTGGTGATCGGCCTCGTCATCCAGGCCTTCATCGCAGCCGTCATGGCGTCGTTGCTGATCGCAGACGTGCTGGTTTACTGGCACCTGGCGGCGGGGACTTTCCTGTCCGGCATCGTGTGGGCCTCAGAGTTCCCGGTGCGCCGGACCATGATCGGCGAGCTGGTACACCCGGAGCGGCTCGGCCGGGCGATGAGCCTTGACTCGGCGACGAACGCCTTCAGCAGGATCATCGGCCCGTTCGCCGGCGGCGTATTCATGGCGACGATCGGACCGGAAGGCGCCTTCACGCTCGGCGTCGTCCTGTTCATATCGGCGGCGCTGGTCGCCACAACCCTGCGCTACACGCGGACTGAATCCGCCGGCTCACATCGCGGGGTGATCGCGGACCTGGCGGAGGGCGTCCGTTACATCCGCGCCAGCCGGCTGATGGTCGGGACGCTGGTCGTGACTTTACTGATGAACGTGTTCGCCTTTCCATACATGAGCCTGCAGCCGATCATCGCCCGCGAGACGTTGGGAGTGGGAGACGTACTGATCGGCCTGCTCAACTCTGTGGAAGGGCTCGGCTCCCTTCTCGGCGCCACCCTGATCGCGTCGTTCGCCCTTCCACGTCACTACTCGCGGATCTACCTGTACGGCTCGTTGCTGTTCCTGGTCGGGGTCCTGCTGTTCTCGCAGTCGTCCTGGTACTGGATCAGCTTCATAATCGTGTTTGCGGGTGGCTTCGGCATGTCGGCGTTCGGCACCATGCAGAGCACGATCATGGTTTCTGCGGCGTCGCCGGAGATGCGGGGGCGTGTGATGGGCACGGTCGCGGTGTTCATCGGCGCCGGGCCGATCGGCCAGCTCAACATCGGGATCATGGCCGGGATTTACGACCCGCGAACGGCGGTGATGATTACGGCGATCATGGGGCTGGCGGTGATGCTGGTGGCAACCGTGGCGTTCCCGATCCTACGGCGCGCCGACTCGATGCGGATCGACAGCCGGCTGCGGGCGATGAATAGCGCCGACCTGCGGCGGATGGCGGAGAGCCCGGGCGGGGACTGAAGTCCCAATGGGGCCTGTTTGCGCGATCTGCCCGCCTTTCGGCCGACGATCCCCTCACCCCGACCCTCTCCCGCGGAGGGGAGACGGGGCAATTTGATAGCGCCTTCGACCCATCGGAAGTTCTTGCCGTCACGTCTGTATGTCATCCAGAGCGCGACCAAGGGATCTTCACCGCGTGACTCGCGGGCCACGGCACCCGATACCAGGCGTTGCATTCTTCAGAGACGGCCCTCCACTCGCGAGGAGTCGCGTTGAGGTTGGCGGCGGCGAATCGCCTGTAGGGGCGGGGCTTGCTCCGCCCGACGCCGTCCTTCGAGAACCTCAGGAAACGGGCGTTACTGTTCAACGCCGTACGTCAATCGCACGACCCGCGGATTACGGACGCGGCGGAATGCGGGCCGCGAGATTCCTCGCCTGCCGGCTTCGGAATGACAGTACGGGCGTGGTACGTGGCGGAATAACGTTGCGCCGGAACGACGTAAGGGCGGAGCAAGCGCCGCCCCTACGGTCAATCCCGCTCAGTCACGCGGACCCATCGGCGGGAATACGCCGTCGCCCTTGTACAGGTTCGCCTCTACGACCGCCTCATCCAGCTCGTAGCCGATGCCCGGGTCGGTCGGCGGGATGATGTAGCCGTCCTCCCACTGGATCGGCTTCTTCAACACGTCGGCGTAGAAGCCGCCGAAGGTCTGGATGCTCTCCTGGATCAGGAAGTTCGGGCTGCACGTTGCGATCTGGATGTTCGCCGCCGCCTCGATCGGTCCTGTGTACAGGTGCGGGGCTATCTGGACGTAGTGCGCCTCAGCCATCCCGGCGATCTTCTTGGCCTCAAGAATGCCGCCGACACGGGCCAGCGCCGGCTGGAGGATGGCTGCGCCCTGTTTGCTGAGCAGGTCCTGGAAGTCGTACTTTGTCACGAGACGCTCGCCGGTAGCGATCGGAATGGTGGTCATGCGGGCGACGCGCGCCATCTCGTCCCGGTTTTCCGGCGGTACGGGCTCCTCGAACCAGAGCGGGTCGAACTTCTCCAGTCGCCTGGCCAGCCGTATCGCGCTGGAGGTCGTCATCTGGCCGTGCGTCTTTATGAGCAG
>JACZRO010000227.1 GCA_022574675.1 Chloroflexota bacterium | reverse complement strand
CGAAGTCGCCCGGCGGGCGCTCACATACGTATTGCAGTTGAACGGCGTAAAGGTTCGTCCGGACGAGGTTCAGGACTTCATGGTCGCGTGGCAGGGCCTTTCGCCCTTCCCGGAGGTCGTGCCGGCGCTTGAGCGGTTACAGAGCCGCTATCGGCTGGTGGCGCTTTCGAACGGGGAGCCGATCTTCCTGGACCACCTCGCGAAGAACCGGATCAAGTGGGAGTTCGACGCCGTTATCTCCGTCCAGGTCGTGGGGGCCTTCAAGCCGCACCCGGGGGTGTACCGGCGGGCGGCGCACATCCTGGGCCTTGAGATCGGCGAATGCCTGATGGTCTCGGCGAACTCCTTCGACGTGATGGGAGCGCGCGCCTGCGGCATGCGGGGCGCGTTCGTGAACCGTTACGGGCTGCCCTACGAGGATTCGCCGCACGTGCCGGACGTGACCGTAACAAACTTCACAGAGCTGGCGGACGCGCTGCTGGCATAGCAGACCTGGCCGGGCAGGGCGGCCGTTCAGCCCAGGTAACGAGCCTCCAGCGGCGTCTCCAGGTAGTCATCTCCGACGCGCTCAACCCGGTACGCCCGCGCCTCCGGGTCCTGCGTAACGATCTCGTGCAACTCGTCGCCCAGGTAGTGCAGCGCGACGCCGTCATCGGTTGCGATCCCGGGCGAAATCGCGCCCGTGCGGATCAACTCACGGAACGTGTTCGGCCGGTCCGGCCTTGAGCCGTAGTGGGTGCAGTTGCTGCCCTTCAGTAGACCGATGCAATCGAGCGCGGTCAGCCCGCCGGGGATCGAGTCCGTGATGCAGTCGTCGAACCAGCAGATCGATCCCGCGCTGGTGCCGGACAGGATGATCCCCGCCTCCCACGCCTCCCGCATGATCCCGTCGAACCCCCACTCCTTCCACAGTGCGACAAGGTTCTTGGTGGCGCCGCCGCCCACGTAGATGATGTCGTGTTTCAGCGTGAAAGAGCGGATGTCCGCCTGGGGCGGCGAGTACAGGCTCAAGTGGGACGTCTCGCAGTTGTGCCGGCCGAACTCCTGGTAGAAGGTCACGGTGTTGTGCGCGGCGTCGCCCGTGGCCGTTCCCACGTAGCACACCTTTGGACGGGCCTTGTCCGACAGGCTGAGCAGGTGCTCGCGGAGCAGCGGGCGCTTCCACTCCGGCGGGAAGAAGTCGCCGCCGATGGCAAAGATCTGTTTGTCCAATATCGCCGCTCCTTAGATCAGGTTAAGTCGCCCCGGTGATCGCCCGGCGATCATCAGGATCCAGGTCAGACTTCGTCGTACCGAAAGCAAGTGACGATGTGGTCGTTGACCATGCCCGTCGCCTGCATGAACGCGTAGATCGTGGTCGGGCCGACGAACCGGAATCCCCGTTTCCGCAGGGCCTTGCTCATCGACTCCGATACGTCGGTCGTGGCGGGGATTTCGCTGAGCTTCGTCCGGGCGTTCCGCCTGGGTTCGTCGCCGGCAAGTCCCCACAGGTACGCGTCGAGGCTTCCGAACTCTTTCTGGATTGCAAGCGCTGTACCGGCGTTACTGATCGTCGCCTCGATCTTCCCGCGGTGGCGCACAATTCCCGCGTCTCCGACCAGGCGCTCGATGTCTGATGCGCCGTAGCCTGCGACGGTGGCGAGGTCGAAATCTGCGAACGCCCGGCGATATCCGACGCGTTTGTTGAGGATCGTTTGCCAGCTCAATCCGGCTTGCGATCCTTCCAGGACCAGCATCTCGAACAGGTGGCGGTCGTTATGCGACGCTACGCCCCACTCCGTGTCGTGGTACTCGGTCATCAGGTCGTTACCAGTGGCCCATTCACAGCGAGAAGTCATTTCGTGCCATCCGATGGTAGTAGCCGCCCCGGGTTGAACTGGGTCGTGATGTTAGCCGGACTCGTGTGCCTCGTGGCGATCGCGTGCGCATCGGACGGGGACAGTGAGCAGGATGAGCCAATTCCGCGGGCAAGCCCGGTGGAGACGATCCCGGCTCCGCCTCCGACGCCCATCGGTGGGCCGGACGCGACGCCGATCTCAGGCGCACACCCGGAATCG
>JACZRO010000104.1 GCA_022574675.1 Chloroflexota bacterium | reverse complement strand
TCGCCAAAAGGTTCAATTCAGAGATATCGCATGGCTCGGAAGTGATCCAGAGGGCTCACCGAAATGAGCCGAAAGGGTCACCGTCACGACCCTGACGGAACGAACCAGGCGAATACACCTACCGCAACATGTCGGTGAACATCCATCGAAGGTTTCGTACCTCGCCCGATGCGGGTATGGATGAGCGCTCCAAGGAGCTGCCCGGGACATCTATGCCGGGCATGTGATCCAGTCGGATCGGGACCTGGACCAACAGGTCCGCTGAGCCGATTGGATAGCGGGGGCTGAGACAACGCTCCCAGGGGATCCGGGCCAGGTCGATGACGGCCCAGAAGGTGAACAGTGATGACAAAAGCTAGCAAGACCGGACACCAGAGAGCCTTCTTGATCGCGCTCGTTGCGGTCGGTGCGGCGCTGGTCCTCTCCGTAGTGTCGTTCGCGAACACGTCGACGTCTTCGACCGTGGTTGTCACGGTCGGCGGTGTCGGCGGCGCGTTCGGGTTCTCGGTGGGGCAGGGCACGCCCGCCACCGCCGTCTACGCATCCGACAACGGTGACACTGTCACGGTGGAGGTAGCGGACTCGAACTTCGCGGTCGGCGACTACATCCTGATCGACGCGGACGGCGACGACGACCCGTCTGACCTCAGCACACACTCGTACCACACGGTGACGGCGGTCAATAGCGCGACGCTGACCGTCGTTCCCAACATCACCAACATCTACACAAGTTCGGCTTCCGTTGTAGAACAGGCGCCTAACGCCGCCCCCCCGACCTGGTCGCCCTCTGTGGGATCAACGTCCTCTATCACGGGCGGTAACTACTTCTTGATCAACCTTCAGGGCGTCGCCACTACCGACTCCGCTCTGGTCGAGATCTTCTTGACGAATCCGGACGCACTGGTGAAGAACTACACGTTCCTGCACCGCCTGATGAATGTCCAGGTGCTGTGCGAGTCGAGCGGCTGCCCGAACGACCCCGGCACGACCCCGTTCAGCATTTCCGGTACGAACGGAGTGTGGCAGGACGCGGTGGACGCGGCCGGCACGAAGGTCAGCGAAACGCCAGACTACCTGACGCTGACAAACGCACGACAGGCCTTCATCCTGCTCGGCGGCTATACCTACGCCCTCACGATCGACGGAGGAACGCTGTTCACGATCGACGTGACGGAGAATCAGCCGTCCGACAGTTTGAGCCCGATCGACCTGGTTCAGCTAACAGCCCTGTAAGCGATCAACGACCGGACTAACTGACGACTGTAATCGGGCAGTGGGAGGCGCCGTTCCGGCGACTTTAGCCGGAACGGCCACGGAGGAGATTAGCGGCAGCGAGCACCAACATGGCAACACAATCAATGAGACATGGGAACAGGCGGACAAGCAGCCTGTTCCTCGTCGCGATTATTGTGATTGCCGCAGTGGTCACCTTCGCCACATACGCCGCGTCGTCCGGCTCATCCACGCTGATCATCACACCACCCGATACAGCCTCCGGCGCCAAGGCGGACGTGTTGAGCATTTCAACGCCGTTCGAAAGCGTACTGGGCCAGGCGAAGAAGACCAAAGGTGTGGTGCTTTCCAAGCTGAAGTTCGGGACAGGCATCAACAGCGCCGGCACGAGAATTGAAATCTTGTGGACGGACCCGGGCCAGGCGACCGGTGTGTTACTCAACCCGAATGCGTTCCTCGAAACCAGGCTCTACTTCATTGACAGCTCTTGCGCCGAAAGCGACCGGCGTACCTTCACCGACCCCGAACTCGGATCTGTGACCGTATGTCCGGACTTTTCCGCCACCGTAGAGAACTTCACCGCGATGAGCATGTCGGGCACGTACGCACACTTCACGGTGACCCAGCCGAACAAGAGTGTGATCTACATCCTTGCGGATATCACGGTGCCCGGCGGGGCGCCGGCCGGACAACAGAGCCAGCTGACTCAGCTGACATTTAACGTCACCATCAGCTAAACGAGATTGGCGGATCTTTCTGCCGCTGTCAAGGCGACACCTGCGTTCAGCTCACGAGCTTCGAGCGGCTTTTCGAAAAATCCTGTCCCAAACGCCCCTGCCCTGAAACGGTTGGGGCGATTTAGTGTTGTTGTGGCGCGAGTGTCTTCCGCGGCCGGGTAACGATGAGTAGTGATGCGCGCCCGGGCGTTTTTTTGCGCACACGCGCGAGGGGGGCCTGGGTGCGGTCTCCCTTGGGGCGGTCCCGAACGGGGGTGACCATCCAGGTAACCATCTGATCATTTCCAATCGCTCGGGCCACACGCATGGATTCAACAGGACCCCTCGAAGCAGTCAGCCGAAGCAAACGGGGGATATTGGCACTGGTCACCGTCGTGGCGTTCGCGACGGCGACAGCCATCGGTCTGTATGCGGCGGGCGGCACAGGCTCGAACACACTCGTCATCGTTCCGCTGGTAACCGGCGTAGGCACTGGCTCCGGAGGAGTGGCGGTCACGGTCACCGATGTCGGAGAGGATTTCAGCACCCATCGCAGGAGGCACGATGAGGTAAAAGGCCGGGTCCTGTCCCGATTGGACATGGGGGTCTCCCGGGCGAAGGCAAATCTCGTCCTCAACCTGTTGTGGACGAACTCGATCGATGTCACCGGTCCGTTGTCGAAGGACGAAGCGCTGATGCGCGTGGGCCTCTTTTTTCTGGATAGTCATCAACAACGGGCCAAGGACAAGGGCTACGTCGGCGATTGCGATGAACTGGTCCAGCGCGAGTTCAGACTGGACAACGTGAAAACCTATCTCTGCCCGGACCTGAGTCCGGGCGCTCACCAGACTATGAGCAAGTTCGTAGCGTACGGCCTCATTTCATCGACGGTGAACGACCACAGGCTCCTCTACGTGCTGGCAGACATACCCAAACCGCCCAGGAAAAATGAAACGCTGGATACATCCGGCAGCGAGGACGTCGGCCAAATCAAGAAACAGGAATTCCAGGTGTTGCTGTACTCCATTTGACCGGCAACTCGAAGAGCACGCTCCGATCATCGTTTCCGTACCAGTGAAGACATGACGAAAATTACGAAGACATACAGGGCAGATGGTCTGCGGACCCACGCGCTCGTCGTGGCGCTCATGCTGGCGGCGCTGCTCGTTGTCTCCGGCGGCGCTCGTCCGGCCGAGGCGATGCCGGATGCGCTCACCGTGAATCTGTCCACGGGACCGGGCACGATTCTGGCCGATGGCGGCGTCTACGAGACGTTATTCCTGCGGCTTGAAGATGTGGCAGGGGTGCCGTTCCCGTTCCCCGACGACAGCGAGACCGAGGTCACCCTTTGGACGTCAGACCCGGATCTGTTCACCGTCTCGCCTTCGCTGATAGTTCCGCCCGGCTCGGTCGCCGTGTCGATCCCGGTACGCACGACGCTGAAAGCCGGCACGGGCACCATCACCGCCGCGGTCAAGAACGAGGGCGCGGCCTCGGTGACGTTGCAAACGGTGTCCAGCACCGGAGCGGTACCGCCGTTCAGACTAAAACTTGAGCTCGCCCCGCCCGTAATGCCCGAGGGCAGCGATCAGCCCGGCAGATTTGTGGTGAGCCTGCGAGGCGCGGAGGGCGCTCCGGTCGTGGCGTCTACCGACACGATAGTCGCCATCACATCGTCACGTCCGGAGTTCGCGGCGCCGACCGCGTCCACCTACACGATCCCGAGCGGCGCCAACGCCGTGTTTGGGGAGTACATCGTCGGGGAGCAGGGGAATGCGACGATCACGGCGCAGGCGAACGGCTTCCTCACGGACCTGGCAACGGTGTCGGTCACGCCGCGTGCGATGGTAGAGGTGGCGACCGGAGAGCCGGCCGAGGAAGGTGAAGACCCCCCTACCACATTCGTCCCGTCAGACCCGACCCACCTCGCCGTGTATGTTGTCCCCGGCCGTTTCCTGCCCGGGAAATCGTCCGCCCTGCTGGTTGCGCAGGCGCTTGACGCCGAAGGGGTTCCCGCTCTGTTCTCGTGCGCTGTCATACGCGTCACGACCGACGTCGTCGATGGGATCGGGGTCCGTAACGGGCTCGTGAAAGTGCCGGACGGCCTGGCCTGCGGCGTAAACGCAACCTTCGCCTCCGGAACGATCGACAGCTCCGGCAGTCCTGCGCCGACACAGATTACGGTCACCCAGTCCGGGATGATCGGGACGACGGTAGAAGCGTTGGGCCACACACGGTCGGTCGCGACCCTCGCTCTCAGCTACGCCTACCCGACGTCCAGCGCCGGCGAATCAGCGAGCAACTTCATCATCGCCCGGCTCCTGGACTCCTCCGGCGCGCCCGCGCCGGCCTCGGCCGAGACGCCCCTGTTCCTGTTCTCGGACGCCGTAGATGTCCCGGACTCTGCAAGCTTCCTGCCCGGGGAGAGCTACAAGTCCTTCCCGGTGATGCTCCGGGGCGGTGGCGGCACGGTCAGCGTCTCCGGCGTCCTGCCCGGAACCGAGTCGGTCGTCGCCGAGATGGAAGTGGTCGAGGCGGCGCTCCGGATCAGCGTGTCTCTGAACCCCTCCACCATCGCCATCGGCCAGTCCACGGTAGTCGACGCTCTCGTGACGCTGGGGGACCGCCCGGTGGCCGGCGCGGACCTGATCTGGCAAACCACGTCCGGAGAATTGTTGAATCCTCCGGCCGTAACCGATCAAAGTGGGAGGGGGTCCGCGGAGTTCATCCCGCTGGATGAGAACAGCCAGGTTGTGGTCTCGGCCAATTTCGGGGGTGTCGCCAGTGAAGCGCCGCCGGTTGGGGCCCTGGTCATCACCTCTTTCGACGACAGCCGCGGGCTCCCGAGCATTAACATAATCGGCATATCGATACCGCTTTCGCTAATGGTGGCGCTGTTCGTGATCTTGCTGGCGGCATACCTGGGTTACCGGTTCCTGCCGGACACCCGGATGGCGAACCGGGCGCAAGAGCTGTACGAGAGCGTGCTGGCGCGGATGCGTCAGTCATCGCGTACTCCGGACAGCCAGGGAGAGTAGGCGCCTCCCCGTGAAACCAGACAAGAAAGTACGCAAAACCAAGGGGTGGATGGATCTGGTGGCGCTCATAGCGCTGCTCGGTCTTGGATATCTCGCGATCGCTTTCTCCCTGGGAACGTTGCAGCCCATCGGCGCCGTGGTCAGCGGGTCGATGGAACCGGCGCTCTCACGTGGCGATCTGGTCATCCTGCGCAAGGTGGCCCCCGCCGACATCCGGGTCGGCGACATCGCCCAGGTTCAGATCCCGCGCGCTTTCCAGGAACAGTTCGGGCTGCCGCCCAACACACTGCACCGGATCGTCGACATCCAGCAGGTCGGGACCAACGTCCAGTTCATCACCAAGGGTGACGCCAACTCGGACATCGACCCGATCCCGGTCGCACCGGATCGCGTCGGAGGCGTGGTCGTCGCCGATGTTCCGCAGATCGGGCACCTGTTCCTGTTCCTGAACAGCCCGCAGGGGCGGGTCTTTGCGCTGGTGATGGCGGTGGCGGTCGTCGGTTACATCCTTTATGTGGGAATCTCCGACAACTGGCGCAACGTGGTGGTCGCGGCGCAGGTCGGGGCGGGCACACTGCCGCCGGAGGCTGCGGAACGAGCGCGCGGGCTCGACGTTGAGCCGGCTACGTCGATGGAGTTGGCGCCGGGGGGTCCCGCCGGAGGCATTCCCCCGCCCGCGGCCGGTGCGCCGGCAATGGCGGCCGCCGATCTCCGCCTGGTCGCCCGGTTATCCGACGAACGGCTGGTGGATATCGAGACCGGTATCAACGAGACGCGCGACTCACTCCAGCACTTCTCGGCCGCGATCGCCGAGTACGGCACGCACCTGCAGAGCCACACCGCCACCGTGCAGGCGATGGCCACCGCGTCACAGAGCCTGGTGGAGGCCGTTGAACGCCAGAACGCCGTACTCGAACGTCTGGAGTCGACCCTCGATCGCGAGGCCGTGCTGCCGGGTCCCGTTGCGACACGGCGACGCAGCCGGCAGAGTCAATCAAGTCGTGCCGCAGAGGCAGGGACAGGCGGCACGGACCGGCCGAGAGCGACAAGCGTTGACGCCTCGGTGGATGACCGGCCGACCCCGGCGTCCGTGGATGAGGCCCCGCGTCGCCGCTTCGCCGCACGGCGGCCGACGGCGGGCGTCGCGGATTTCCGCAAAGCGCTCCGGATCGTCTCGGCCAAGCGGCAGCCCGGTACGCGTCGACGCGGCTAGCGGCGTCCCGGCGCCCCGAGGGCCCTCAGTCCCCCTCGACGAGCGCCTTTAGAAGCGCTCTCAGTTCCGGGGTTTCCCGCAACGAGGCACGCATCTTCACCAGATCGTCCGCCGACATGATCAGCGGCCCCCTGCCGAACCGGCCCCGGAGACTGTACTGGGCGAATCTAACCGTTACCTGGCCTTCCATCGACCCTTCGGTATAACGAAGGAGTTGAAACGTCGGGACGTGATGCTCGGTCCTCACCTGCGCCTCTTCGGCAACGATACCGTTGCCCCAGTGGAAACTAAATGTCTTGGGCTTCGACGCCAACTTGCCTGCCTCCCGTTGTGTCGCCCTCGGGCTATAGCTTCTCCGCCAGCCAGTCAGCGATCGTCGTGATGCCGTTGGTCTGGTGATCGCGCTGGGTGTGCTGCGCCCCGCCCTCTTCGACGGTGAAAACACGCAGCGTCTTGTCGGCCGACCCGGCGGCCTCGTACAGCGATCGCGCATCTTCCATCGGGATCTGCACATCCTCCTCGCCATGCAACAGCAGGAAGGGGCAGCGCATGTTCTGTACAACGCCGTCCAGCGGGAACCCGGCCAGCGCGTCAAGCGCCTGCTGCGACGTGTCGACGCCGAATATCCAGGCGATGTGGTGGCCGGCCACCGAAAGCGATGTGTTGAACTCCGCCTCGATCCGCTTGCGCCAGGTGGCCTCGTAATCCCAGATAGCGCCCCATGCCACACACGCCTTGAAGCGATGCTCCATTGAAGCGCAGCGGGGCGCATAGTAGCCACCCAGGCTGACGCCCATCACGCCGACGCGATCGGCGTCGATCTCGGGCCGGGTCTCCAGGTAGTCCAGTGCGGCGCGGCCCGCCACCTCGTAGTCGTAACGAAGCGGGAACCCGCGAAAACGTATCGCCTCGCCGGTGCCGGGCCCATCGATCGCAAGCACCGACACACCTCGCCGCACGATCTCCTTGAGTCCGCGCACATATTGAAGTTCTTTCGTGATGTCCAGCCCGTCGAAGTACACAACGCACGGCGCCGGGCCGGGGCGGTCAGCGTGGACGAGATAGGCCGGGAGGCTGCCGTCCTCATACGGGACCTCAACGGCCTCGATGCGAGGCCAGTCGTTCAGGCCCGCATGACGTTGAAAACAGTCCACCGCCGTTCGGAACGCCGCCAGCCCGGCATCGTCTTTCGGCGTGCGGAACCTTTCGCCGATCAGGTAGTAGCTGCAGGCACGCAGGTAGGCTCCCGCGGCGCTCAGGTCGTGCCCGCCGGCCTCTTCCCGCTCGGCGAGCGAACGCACCTCGTCGCCCATCGCGACCCACTCCCGGAACCAGCGATCATCTTCGCCGACGTGATCGATGAGCCGGCGGCCGACTCGATCCACGTCCCCTATCTCGGAGCCGCCCCAGGGCGAGAATCCCAGTACGCTGGCCATCGCCGATGACCAGCGATAGTGGGCGGGCTCCGAACCCTGGAAATACATGAACCAGTTCGGTCGGTCGTCGCTGGCCGTCATTGCTCGCGCCCCCGCTCGGATCTCACCGTTGTCATTCGTTCAGTCGGCGGACGCCATTGCGGCGCTCACATGCGGGACCTGGCATTCCTCGAGAAGCTCTCGCAGTTCAGCGAGCAGGAACTCGGGCGGGCGGATCGACGGCGGCCGGGGTGGCCCGGCTTTCAGGCCCACCGCCTCCATCGCCGCCTTGATGAACGGTCCTTCACCGCCGGTCACCGCAGCCACTTTCGCCCGCCACGCGATCCATCGCCATTTGAAGGCCGCCAGGCGGTCGCGCACGCCCTCGTAGTCCCGCGCTTCCAGTCGATTCCAGATGTCCAGCGGGTACTCGGGCCAGAACCCGGACAGATGGGTGATGAACCCCGTCGCGCCGTACAGGTGGCTCAGGACGTGGTTGTTCGAGTTGTCGATGATCGCCAGATCGCCGGACAACGCCCTGAGGCCCTCACGATACGCGTTGTCGTCTGGATGGCTCCACTTGAGCGCCCGGACGGTTGGCATCGCGGCGAGGTCGCGCAGCAGCGGCATGCTCATCACGAGGCCGTCCCACCAGGTGTGATAGATCATCAGGGTCAGCCCGGTCTCCCCTGCGACGATCTCAAAAAGGCGCCGTACGTCATCTTCTGTGGAGTCGTAATAGTAGGTCGGTCCCAGCTGCCCGGCCTGCACCCCAACCGCCTCCGCGTGGCGTGCCAGTTCGACGATGACCCGGTGGTCTGTGTGCTGCAAGGAGGTCAAAACCGGCGCCTCGCCGTTGACCGCGTCAACGGACGCTGTCATGACCGCTTTCCGCTCTTCCACGTTGAGGACAGGGTGTTCGCCGCCGGCGCCGCCGACCAGCAACGAACCCTGGCCGGTCTTGACGCCGCGATCGACCATGAACCTGATGTTGTCTTGCAGCGCGTCAAGGTCGAGCTCAAAATCCTCGGTGAACGGTGTAGCCACCGCGACCATCGGCCCGCGCAGCCATTCGTGGATTCGATCCGCTTCCATTTCATGTTCTCCTGTTTGGCCGACGCAAGGTCTCGATGCCGGGAGGGTAAACGCCGGGGGGCGCAATCGCCAGCCTATCAAGTCGTCGCGCTCCGGGCCGTTGGCCTCGTGTGACTCCGGCACAGAGGCGTGCCGCCGCCCTTGATACCGAGCCGCGGGAGGCGTTCCCAACGCGTTCAGACGATATTGTGGCGGCCGAACACGCCTGCGGCCGGGCAGAAGAAACGGCGGCGTCCCGCCTAGCATCGTTGACACACACAGGCGGCGCAGATTGAATGGAGTGTGACGTGTGAAATGCGTTGCCGTCCCGTTTCGCGGATCGGCCGCTGGCACGTTGGCGGGGCCCTTAGCTCAGTGGCAGAGCATCGGACTTTTAATCCGCAGGTCGTGGGTTCGAATCCCACAGGGCCCACCAAACACGCCAATTCGTTCGCTGTATTATCCCGTTCGTCATGACAAGCGAGCGGATGCAGCGGCGGGTCGAACGGCTGCTCGATCAAGCCGACGAAGCCTCGGACGCCCTCGATTGGGAGCGCGTCGAGTCTATTGCGCGCTCCGTGTTATCTCTCGACGCATCCAACACGGATGCCCAGGAATTCCTGGCGCTAGCCGCCCCACACGTTGGTGAAGTAGCCGACCGGTCGCCATCTGTTGTGTCACCGGTGTCGAGCGACGAGTTGTCCTCTGATGCCGCAACGCCCACCTCATTTGCCAACGACCGCTACCAGGTCAGCAAGTTCCTTGGCGAGGGCGGCAAGAAGCGCGTCTACCAGGCCCACGACACACTCCTGGACAGGGACGTGGCCTTCGCCCTCATAAAGACCGAGGGGTTTGACCAGACCTCAAGGGAACGCATCTCCCGCGAGGCTCAGGCCATGGGTCGCCTTGGCACGCAC
>JACZRO010000009.1 GCA_022574675.1 Chloroflexota bacterium | reverse complement strand
AAATCGTCGGTCTCCGGCGGGTGTGCGCCCTTGAAGAAGGAACTGTTGAAGACGAAGGTGCCGCCCGGCTTGATCGCTTCCCGGATCTGTTTCAGCAGGGCCGCCTTGTCCTGCACGTAGTGGATGGCGTTGAAGTAGACGATTGAGTCGACCTTCTCGCCGAGCAGATCGGACAGGTTCTGGACCTCGCCCTGGATGTACTTGATGGCGGCGTCTTTGCGCTCGCCGATGTTCTCTTTTGCCTCGCGCAGGGCGGACGCGGAATGATCAATGGCGTAGATGACGGTGTGCTTCGCATCCTCGAGCCTCTCGAGGATCTGCTTTGTAATACCGCCGTTCCCGCAGCTGAGATCGACGATCCGGTGGTGCTTGCCGATTTCCGCAAGGTCAAGCGTGGCAGTGTTGACTTCCGCGTAGAAGTCAAGGCTGGCAAACTTGGAGAACGAATAACCCTGAGTCGTCTCTGGCGCTGTCTGGGCCAAGGGTCCCTCCTGAGGGGGGATGCGATTCGCGACATCGAGTCGTCCCACGATCGACTTTCCGGTTGCCGGACCGCCTCCTCGAAACGTGGCTGATTCTACCATGCCGCATCGTGTCTGGACGTACCGTTGACCGCTGTACCGTAGTGGTCCCGGCCCGCTCGTTCCGGCCGATATCCGGCACATCGAATAAAGACGGGGGACGTGACGTCCAGAATGCGACATTGAAGCGACGAATCGGGCTCTGGTTGCCGGCCATCCTCGGCGCGCTGGTCGTCGGCTGCGGCGGTGGCGGCGAGAACGACTCCATCCTTGTTGCCGCGGCCGCCTCGCTCACCGACGCGCTGGTCGAAGCGGGTGAGGCGTTCGAGTCACGTACCGGCATCGAGGTCGCGTTCAGCTTTGGCGGTTCGAACGCACTTGCGCGGCAGGTGGAGCTGGGGGCGCCGGCGGATGCCGTGATCTTCGCCGGGGCCGCCCCGATGGACCGGTTGGAGGCGTCCGGGCACATCGACGCTGGAACTCGATCGAACCTTCTACGCAATCGTCTCGTGCTCATAGGCGATAAAGGAGCCGCGCCGCTTGCCGCCTTGCGTGATCTGGCCTCGACCCGGGGTCGGATAGCGCTGGCCGATCCGGCACTGGCGCCTGCGGGCTTGTATGCGAAGCAGGCGCTGGAGACGTCAGGACTGTGGGATGGCCTGCAGTCGCGTGTTATCCCGACCCTCGATGTGCGGGCTGCGGTGGGCGCTGTCGATACCGGCAGTGTTGCTTTCGGGCTGGTGTACGCGACGGATGCGGCGAACGCGAGCGGTGTTGTGGTGGTGTTTGAGGTGCCGGAGACGCTTCACGACCCGATCGTTTACCCGGCCGCGGTGGTCAATGAGGCGGACGGCGCAGTCGCGGCACAGATGTTCCTTGAGTTTCTCTTGTCTGACGACGGCCGCGCCGTGCTTGAGCGCCATGGCTTCGCACCTGTGACCGAGTGAAGACGGGTAACAATGAGGCGCCGGGCATTCGCTCACCCGCGCCACGTGGTGACTAATGCCCTGAGCGTTCGCCGTACAGGGTGCGGACGCGCTTGCCGCGCGCCGTTTGTGGCGGCTCTCCCTCACCCCGGCCCCCTCCCGCGCAGTGGAGAAGGGGCAAAGGGAACAGGTGTAACCCCGAGCGTACGAAACTGCCTCCCTCTCTTCCCTCTTCAGGTGGGAGAGGAGGGAGAATCGTGCAATCGCGCTGGACGGGCGACTTCTGAGCCAGGCCCGTCACGGAAGGATCTACGCAGCACGGTTCGCTGACCAATTCCCAGATTGGGCCGGGGGATAGACTTACGGCCGATGTCGCCCGATCTATCTATCGTCATGCTCTCGCTGCGGGTTGCGGCGGTGGCGATGCTGCTGGCGCTCCCTATCGGGTTCGGCCTCGCGTGGATCCTCGTGAGGAAGCAGGTCCGGGGCCGGTTCTTGATCGAGGCAGTGGTGTCGTTGCCGTTGGCGCTTCCGCCGGTGGTGGTCGGCTACGGATTGTTGATCGTGCTCGGAGGCCGGGGTCCGTTTGGGGGGTTGTTCGGAGACGGCCTGGTCTTCACGGCTTACGCCGCGTCGCTTGCGTCGGCGATCGTCGCGTTTCCGCTCATCGTACGGACCTTTGTCGTAGCCCTTGACGGGGTGGACCCGCGACTTGAGTTGGCGGCGCGAAGCCTGGGCGCAGGGCCGTGGCGCGTGCTCCTGACCGTAACGGTGCCCCTCGCATATCGAGGTTTGATGGCGGGGGCGTTGATCGGTTTCGTGCGTGCGCTTTCCGAGTTCGGCGCGACGATCGTCGTGGCCGGCAACATCCCGGGCCGGACGCAGACCCTGCCGCTGGGCATATTCACGCGCATTCAGGCCGGCGACGATGAAGCCGCGGTGCGCCTCGTGGTGGTGTCGATCGGCCTCGCCATCGCCACACTCATCGCACACGATTATCTGCTCCGTCGCGGCGGCCTTGCTGGCCGCAGGCAACGGGCCGGGTTCGGCGCGTAAGCCGTGCCCGACGACGCTTTGCGTACAGAACGCGACAAGAGCGGCGTCCTCCAGTTCTCATTCACGCGGACGCAGGGCGACTTTGTGCTCGACGTCGACGGCGATTTCGGGCCCGGCATAACCGCCCTCTTCGGCCCCTCGGGCAGCGGCAAGACGACGATGCTGAACTGCCTCGCCGGGTTGTTCCGGCCCGACCGCGGCGAGATTGTGCTGAACGGACGGGACCTTTACCGTGGCAGCACGAAAACGTTCGTGCCGCCAGAACGGCGGCGGATCGGACTGGTGTTCCAGGACGGCGCGCTGTTCCCGCACATGAGCGTCGCCGGCAACGTCAGGTACGGCTGGCGTCGAACGCCTGAAGGTGACAGGCGGGTGGACGTGGATCACGTCGTGGAGCTGCTCGGCCTCGGTCCCCTCATGGACCGCTCTCCGGTGTCGCTTTCGGGCGGAGAAAGGCAGCGCGTCGCCATAGCGCGGGCGTTAGCGATGTCACCGGGATTGCTGCTGCTCGACGAGCCAATGGCGTCACTGGATGCGCGGCTGCGCGGCGTGGTGTTGAGCTACCTGCGACGCATCCATAAGGACCTCCAGATCCCGATGGTGTACGTGTCGCACTCGATCTCCGAGGTGCTGGCGCTGGCGGACGACGCGCTCGTACTTTCTGACGGCCGGCCGGTGGCCTCAGGCCAGCCGTCGCGAGTTCTGCTGGACCCTGCAGTCGGAGGCATCGTCCAGGACGAGGCGATCGAAAATCTGCTTGACGGGACGGTCTCGGCGCCGGGGGGCGATGGCGCGCCGGGGGGGGTCAGGGTGGGCTCTGTCGATATCGTCACGCCGCCCACCGGCCGCGCTGTGGACGCGCCCGTAATCGTGGCGCTGGGCGCGGAGGAGATCATCCTCGCCACGGGAAGACCGTCCGGGATAAGCGCAAGGAATATCCTCCCGGGCACGATCGCGGAGCTGGAGCCGGTTGGAAACCGCGTGTATGCGACGGTCGATATCGGCGTGCCGGTGCTTGTGGCTTTGACGCCGGGAGCGGTGGACGAGCTGGGGCTTGTGCGAGGCCAGGACGTTTATCTGGTGTTCAAGACGAGCAGCATCAAGTTGCTGGACGCCGCGCCGGTAGCGCCGGCGTGACGTGGCGGACGGCCCGGTCGCCCTGATGTCAATCCGATGGGACCGCGGCGATGAATCTCGCCGGTCACTGGCCGGGACAACCTTTGTTTCGATCTGGTGTTTCGATCTGGTGTTTCGATCTGGTTTTTCGTTCCGGCGCTCCGTCCAGAACGACGGTCCGGCCGATAACTCATCCCTGACGATTCTGGGTCTGGCCTGGACGGCGGGCGCGCTTACCGCCCCGTGCGCTCAACGCCGGTGCGGCACACCGTCACCAGGCAGCAGGCGTCGCAATCGGGCGTCGGCCGGCATACGTCGACGGCGTGCCTGACAAGCAGCGCGTGGTACTCGTTGAATAGGGCGGCGTCAGCAGGCAGGCGTTCGCTGAATAACGACCGGTAGTTGCCATAAGCCTCGCCGTCCACCCGCCATCCGATCCGGTCGACGATCCGGCGCGTGTATGTATCGATCACAAAAGACGGCTTGCCCGCTGCGTACAGCACGATATCGTCCGCCGTCTCCTCGCCGATGCCCCACACGCCGAGGAGACCAGTTCGCAGCTCATCCATCGGCAGGTCGAGCAACCCGTTCAGATTCCCGTGGAAGTCGTTTTCGATCAGCGCAGCGAACTCGTGCAGCTTGCGCGCCTTCTGGTTGAAGTAGCCGGACGGTTGGATTAACGCGGCGAGGCGCTCCCGCGCGGTGCTGCGGATCGCACCGAAGTTCCACACGCCGGCCGCACGAAGGTTGGCGAGCGCTTTCTCGACGTTGGTCCAGTTGGTGTTCTGGGTCAGGATGGCGCCGACGATCACCTCAAACGGGCTGTCCCCCGGCCACCAGTCCTGCGGCCCGTACCTGGCAAAGAGGCGGTCGTAAAGCGCCCGGACGTCGGCTGCGCCCGGTATTTTCAAGTTGCGCACATTCATGGGGTCATACAGGGGACGCAACAGACCGCCCCGGTGACGGCCTCGCGCAGGGGCGGGCCATATACTCGTACCTGCACCGGACTGGCCCTTGGATGTGATCCGGGAACGTGGCCGGGTAAGAAAAAGGCATGAGAGGCCGCGTCGCCGGCCGGCCGGTAGTTCGGACGACGCTTGAAAGGTTACTGCGCATGACCGGGTGGGTCGAAAAACTGGACGCAGCGGCTCGCTCCCGCGGCTCGCTGGTGTGTGTGGGGCTTGATCCCGACCCGCGCCGGATGCCGGTGGACGACGTTTTCGAGTTCAACCGCGCAATCATCGACGCGACCCGCGACCTGGTCTGCGCTTACAAGCCGCAACTGGCCTTTTACGAGGCGCTCGGGTTGGACGGTCTGCGAGCGCTCGAGAAGACCGTCTCGCACATACGCGACGTCGCGCCGGACGCCGTTCTCGTCGGCGACTGTAAGCGCGGCGACATCGGCTCGACGGCCGCCGCGTACGCTCGTGCGATGTTCGATGTGTGGGACTTTGACACGGTGACGCTGCACGCCTACCTGGGTCGCGACTCGGTCGAGCCGTTCCTGGAGCGAGCCGATCGCGGGGCGTTGATTGTGTGCCGGACCTCCAATCCCGGCGCAGTAGAGTTGCAGGACCTTGAGCTCACGGGCGGGGGACTCGAAGGGACCCTCTACGAGCACACAGCCCGGCTGGCCTCCGAATGGAACACGCGGGGCAACGTGGGGATCGTGGTCGGGGCGACCTACCCGGGCGAGATGGCGGCCCTGCGCGCCCGGCACCCTGATATGCCGTTCCTGGTGCCCGGGGTGGGCGCACAGGGTGGTGACGTCGCAGCCGCGTCACGTGCCGGGGTCAACGCCGACGGCCGGGGAGTGATGATCTCATCGTCACGCGGCATCATCTACGCGTCGGAAGACGCCGCAACATTCGCCGGCGCCGCGCGACGGGCCGCGGAGGCGCTGAGGGATGAGATAAACGAGGCGCTCAGAAGCGGGGCCACGGCGGCCAGGTGAGCCAGATGCCGGGTCCATTACGCGGAGAACCGATCCCGTACGAGGTCGGCGACCGTATAACCCTCAAGAAGGCTCATCCCTGCGGCGCGAACGAGTGGAGGATCTATCGCATCGGCGCAGACATCGGCCTTCGCTGTGGCGGTTGCGGGCATCGCGTTATGCTTCCGCGCAGGCAGGTGGACAGGCAGGCGCGCTCGAGGATCCCTGCTTCCGAAGCGCCGGAGACGCCGGCACAGGGGTAGCCAACGGGCGTATGCGGGCGACAACTGCGTTGACACCCACCGGAAGCTGCCAATAACCTACGCGGACGGGATGTCAGCGTGCCGCCGTACCGGAGGAAAGCGATCATGCGTGAGATGGTCATCGATAGCATCCGAGTGAGTTTGCTGAACTATTCGCGCATCGTGATCCTCAAGGAGAAAGACGCCGAGCGGTTCCTCCCGATCTGGATCGGGCAACCGGAGGCCGAGGCGATCGCACTCAAGCTCCAGGACATGACCCCGCCGCGGCCGATGACCCACGACCTGCTTTATCACATGGTCGGAGACCTGGGCGGCGTGGTGAACCACGTTGTGGTATCGGGGCTCGACCAGGAGACATTTTTCGCCAAGATCGTGATGACCGCGGACAACAAAACAATCGCGGTCGATTCACGGCCCTCGGACGCGCTCGCGCTTGCCGTGCGGGCCAAGGTGCCGATCTATGTCGAAGAGTCTGTCCTCGACCGCGCCGGCGTGCATATGGACGCCGAGACGGGCAAGGCGGTCGTCGGGGACGGCGAGTCTTCAGAGGCGCCCGGCAGCTCTCCGACCGAGGGTGAAATCGAGCGCATGTCCGCGTTCAAGGATTTCATCGACACGCTTGACCTGGACGATATCGGAGATTCAGGCAAAGACGGCTGAGGACCGGGCGCGCGGCCCCGGGGGAACGGCAGCACAGGCCGGTTGCGAAAAAGCTGTGTTGCACTCGTCTATCGTTGGAGGCGCTTAGCGCTTCTGTTCCTCAATACCCCGCGTCGGATGGTTGCGAGACGCACGGTATTGTCGTCCTGATCCTTCGGCTGAAGGGGAAAATCTCCCCGCCGTGTGCCCACCGTGCCGGTCTGGACGGGAACGCGCCGCAGCGACGCCTTCGGGGATGTGATGTGCGCCCGGCCGTGTATGGTGTTGATACGTGATCCAGAGTGTTGCCTCAGCGCTGCTCCGGGCACGGGCCGGCTGAGTCCCATGTTCATAGCGGGCGAGCCCTGGATACTGGTCTTCGCGTTGTCCCGCGGATGAGTGTGTGATAAAGTCCACAATCGGAAATCTGGAGTGATCCGCGGTCATCGCGTGCGGGCAAGCGAACCTTATGGGCCAACCGTCTGACACACGGAGCACCATCGAGCTGCTAGGGCGGCTGATGGGGGCGGGATGGGTCGTTGCGTTGAGTATTGCCGGCGGCGCGGGTGGCGGCTTCTGGCTGGACCGTAGATTTGATACGAGTCCGGTGTTGACGCTGGTCGGACTCACGATTGGGATCGTGGTCGCCTTCGCAGGAATGATTCAGATATTGAACGCCATGTGGGATGGCGACTCGGACAGCTCGGCCGAAAAACCCGGGAACGGGGGGCAAGATGCGCCGGGCGGGGATAACACAACAGAGGACTGATCCGTAGAGGTTGTCGAAGATTTTTTCCAGTCCCAAAAAACTGGCAATCCTCATACTCTTTGTCGCCGTGTTCGGGCTGTCTGTCGCCGGCGGCGCGCTCGGCGCCCCGTTCGGTCTCGGATTCCTCGGCGCTCCAATCGCGAACATCGAGTTGCCCGCCGAGAAAATCTTTTCTCTAGGCTCCTATGAGGTGAAGAATTCCTCGCTCCTGTTCTGGATCGGGGGGCTGATCCTCACCCTCCTCGCCTTCTTCGGGACCCGAAAGATCCGCAGCAAATCGCCCGAGGCGGATGTGCCCAGGGGTCTCCAGAACTTCCTCGAAGTGATCGTGGAGTTTTTCATCAACCTGGGCGAAGCGGCGGCCGGGGGACGGCATGGCCGACGATTCCTGCCTCTGGTGATAACGATCTTCCTGGTCGTTGTGATGTCCAACTGGCTCAGCGTACTGCCGGGTGTCGGCACGATCGGCTGGGTTGAGAACGCAGAGGAGTTCGTCGAGCACCGGGAAGAAGCCATTGAGGCTGATGGCAGCCGGGCGGACTTCAAGGACCCGGACCTCGTCGTCTTTGCCGGCGGCGGCAATTTCAAATGGATCCCCTTCGGCCGTACCAGCCTGGACGCGGTACCGTTGGCCAGCCTCGAAGCCGGGGAGGGTGGCCACGGAGTCGAGCTCGCGAATCCCGGCCGCCTCGATGAAGATTTCGACGAAGGTCTGCTGGCCGGTATCAACAACCGCGATATCGATCTGGCCACGGATGCCGGGATCCTGGTGCCGTTTTTGCGTGGCCCAAACACCGATGTGAACACCACCCTGGCCATAGCGTTGGTGGCGATGATCACCATCCAGATCTGGGGCTTCCGGTCCCTGGGCTTCCGCGGCTACGGGGGGAAGTTCTTCAACATCAAGCAGGGTCCGATCTTCTTCTTCGTCGGCATTCTCGAGTTAATCGGCGAACTCGCCCGCACGATCAGCTTCACATTCCGGCTTTTTGGGAACATGTTCGCGGGCGAGGTGTTACTCGTAGCAATGGCGTTCATCTTCCCGCTCATTGGGATCATCCCGTTTATCGGTCTGGAACTGTTTGTTGGCCTTATCCAGGCGTTTATCTTCGCAATGCTCACGCTGGTGTTCGGAGTGATGGCGACCATCGGCCATTCCGAGGAGGAGCACTAGCGTCGAATCGCTTATCTAAACGTGACGGTGCACTCGCCGGAAACCGGAGATTTCCGGCCCCGGGTGCGCCGCGGTACAAATAGCAACGGTAGGACCCTACAGGAGGGTGAACGTGGACGAGTCGATCACAAAGATTTTCGAGGGCGACGGCTTTAAGGCGCTCGCGGCCGGCATCGCGATCGGAGTTGGCGCCCTGGGACCGGGCATCGGTATCGGCCTGCTGGCCGGGAAGGCGATGGAAGCCCTCGGTCGTAACCCGGATGCGCGCGGCGTCATCCAGCAGAACATGATCCTGGCGATCGCCTTTGCGGAAGCGATCGCTATCTATGCGCTGGTGGTGGCGATCATCATCATCTTCGTGTTGTAGAAATCGGCACGTGACCTTTATCGGCGGCCGTCCAGCGACAACGCCGGGCGGCTTACGAAGTGGGCCGGCGTCTTTCGCGCCGGTCCGCAACTGAGGAAGATCGATGGAAGCCATAGGCATAAATCTGCCGGGACTGGTAACCCAGCTCGTCAGCTTTTTGATCCTGTTCCTCATCCTCTCGAAGGTTCTTTACGGGCCGATATCACGGGCGCTTGACGACCGCTCAAACCGGATCCGGGAGAGCCTTGAGGCGGCGGACCAGGCGCGGCAGGATGCCGCGTCATCCGCCGAGCGCGTGGAGCAGGAGATCGTCGCGGCGCGGACCCAGGGCCAGCAGTTGATCGCCGAGGCGCGGGACGCCGCGGGGCGGCTGCGGGTCTCGGAGGAAGCGCGTGTCCGAACGGACCTCGAGTCCCTGCGAGAACGCGCCGCCCAGGACGTCCGGCGTGAGCGGGACGCTGCGATCGAGGAGATCAGGGCGGAGTTCGCGAACCTGGCGGTTGACGCCGCGGAACGTGTCATCGGCCGGTCGCTTGACGCGCAGGCGCACCGGGAGATCATCGAGGGCGTGTTGGAAGAGGGCCTGGCCAAGGATCGTAGGAACTGATCGATGCCAAGTAACGCGACCGGACCCAGGAGTCGCCCTGGAATTACGCGGGGAAGGAGGACTGAGCATGGCGCCTAAAGCACGACGTTACGCACGGGCCGCCTTCGACATCGCATCCGAAAGCGATACGTTTGACGAATGGGCCGCGGACCTTGACGCGCTGGCGATAGCGCTTGGCGACGAGGATTTCGCGGCACTGCTCGACGCCCCGCAGGTGCCGATGGCCGTGAAGATGGACGGCATCGACAAGGTCCTTGGGGATGTCGGAGACCTGGCCCGGAACCTGGCGAAACTTCTCGTGACGCACCGTGCGTCGCGGCTGGCAGCGGAGATTCGCGACAACTACCGGGCGATGCTGGACCGCCAGCGTGGCATCGCACGGGCGGACATCGCGACGGCGGCGCCGGTCGACGACGCTATGCGTGAGGAGATCGTGGCCCGCCTCAGCGCAGTGGTGGACCAGCAGGTTGACGCAACCTGGCGGGAAGACCCGGAGTTGCTTGGTGGAATGGTGGCGCGCGTCGGCGACCGATTGGTCGACGGCAGCGTGCGAGCCAAACTTGAGGCGCTCCGGCGAACGCTTGGCCGTCCGGTCGCGATACCGGTGGGGGATGATTCTGACCGGCACTGACCAGGAATACTGGCTTTTAAGGAAATAACACTGCCCGGCGGGTACGGCAAGTGCCGGACATTGGGCAGGCGTCGTGCGGGATCCTCATATCGAGGGCCCGGCGTCGTCACTGAAGACAGGGCTTCGTAACGAGGTCCGCGGAGGAGATCGCATGGCGGTCAGAGGACAGGACATAGCCTCGGTCATCAAACGCCAGATCGAGGAGTTCGGCGGCGAGTTGACGATGGTCGACGTCGGTACGGTAGTCTCGGCGGCCGACGGTGTCGCCACCATCCATGGCCTGTCCGACGTCAGTTACACCGAACTGTTGCAGTTCCCGGACGACACGATCGGAATGGCGCTGAACCTTGAGGAGGACAGCGTTGGCGCGGTGATCCTCGGCCAGTACGCGCACATAAAGGAAGGCGCCGAGGTCCGCAGCACCGGACGCATCGCCGAGGTGCCGGTGGGCGAGGGACTGATCGGTCGCATCGTGGACTCGCTGGGGAGACCGCTGGACGGGCACGGCCCGATAGAGTCCTCGCAAAGCCTGGCGATCGAGCGGCTGGCGCCCAACGTCGTCGTACGGAAGTCAGTTGACACCCCGTTGCAGTTCGGCATTAAAGGAATCGACGGATTGATCCCGGTCGGTCGCGGCCAGCGTGAGCTGATAATCGGGGACCGCAACACCGGCAAGACGTCGATCTGCGTCGACGCGATCATCAACCAGAATGACACCGGCGTGATCTGCATCTACGTCGGAATCGGGCAGAAGGTCGGCAAGGTCGCCCAGGTCGCCCAGACGCTGCGCGACAAGGGCGCGTTCGACCACACGATCGTGGTCGCGGCGAACGCGTCGGACCCGGCCCCCCTCCAGTACCTGGCTCCTTTTGCGGGCGCTGCGATGGCGGAGTATTTCATGGACCAGGGCCGTGACGTCCTGATCGTTTACGACGATCTGACAAAGCACGCATGGGCCTACCGGCAGATGTCGCTGCTTCTCCGCCGGCCCCCGGGCCGTGAGGCGTACCCGGGCGATGTGTTCTACCTCCACTCCCGCCTGCTTGAGCGGGCCGCCCGGCTCGACGACGAGCACGGCGGCGGATCGATCACTGCGTTGCCGATCATTGAAACCCAGGCGGGCGATGTGTCGGCGTACGTGCCGACCAATGTGATCTCCATCACCGACGGCCAGATCTACCTGGAGCCGGAGCTTTTCAACGCCGGCATCCGGCCGGCGCTGAACGCCGGACTATCGGTCAGCCGCGTGGGCAGCGCGGCGCAACAGCGCGCCATGCGCGACGTGGCGGGCAAGCTGAAGCTAGACATGGCCCAGTTCCGAGAGCTTGCGGCGTTCGCCCAGTTCGGCACCGCAGACCTTGACGTGGCGACCCGGAATCAGCTTGAGCGCGGCCAGCGCATGACCGAGGTGTTGAAGCAGGACGAGACCGCACCGCTCACGATGGAGCAGCAGGTCTCGATCTTTTTCCTGGGCACAGATGGCCATCTTGACGATGTGCCGATTCCACGAATCCAGGAGTTCGAGGCGGGCTGGCACGAGTACACCGCAGCCAACATCCCGGACGTCCTCGGCCAGATCGCGGACACCGGAGAGCTGAGTGAGGACTCGCGCACGAAGCTCATCGAGGCGGCGGCCGCGTACAAGCAGACAATTAGCTACGAAGAGTAGGAGCCGGCCGGCCGGGCGGATTCTGCCCGGAAGCGCCAGCACACATGCCAAGCACCCAAGAGTTAAGACGACGAATCCGAAGCGTCGCCAACACGGCGAAGATCACCCGCGCCATGCAGATGATCGCGGCGTCGAAGATGCGGCGCGCCCAGGACGCGGTGGTGGCCGGACGACCGTATTCCGAGCACATCAACTCCGTGCTCTCTCACCTGGCGGCGATCGAGCGCGGGTCTGACGACACGTCGGTCCAGCTGCTTGAGGCGCGCGATGTGCAGATGACGGGCATCGTCCTGATAACCCCGGACCGCGGGCTCGCTGGAGGCCTCGTTACCAACCTGACCCGGACGGTCGAGCGGACGATCAGGGAGATCGACTCTCCGGTGACGGTCGTGGCCGTGGGAAGGAAGGGTCGTGACTTCACCCTCCGGACGGGCAACGAGCTGAAGGCCGTGTTCCAGGGGATCGGCGATTACCCGACGGTTGAGGACACGCGGCCCATCTCCAACATGGTTATCGAGTTGTTCGAGTCGGCGGGCGTGGACAGGGTGTTGCTGGCGTACTCACGATTCGTCAACACGGTCGTGCAGGCGCCGGCCATCGACACCCTGATCCCGGTCGAGCCTGCCGACCTGAGCGCCGATGAGGCCGTTGGATACATCTACGAGCCGGACCCGATCACCGTCCTCGAAAAATTGCTCCCGCGCTACATCGAGATGGAGGTTTACCACGCCATTCTTGAGGCGATAGCGAGCGAGCATTCCGCCCGCATGGTGGCGATGAAGAACGCCACAGACGCTGCGAACGATCTTATTGAAGACCTGACGTTGGAGCTGAACAAGGCACGCCAGGAAGCGATCACCTCCGAGATGCTGGACATCGTCGGCGGAGTGGAGGCGCTCAAGTAGCGCCCGCCCGGATAACCGGGTAAAAGGAATTCACAGGACGGCGACCGGGATAGGCCTAGTTTCCGGCGCCAACGGTCAGTCTCAACAGGAGCCCCCAAAATGGCTAACGGCAAGGTTGTCCAGGTTATCGGAACCGTCGTGGACGTTGAGTTCGCGGCGGAGGATCTTCCGCAAATCTACAACGCCCTGGAACTGGAACTGGGCGGCGAAAAGCTCACACTAGAGGTCGAGCAACACGTCGGCAACAACTGGGTCCGCAGTCTCGCGCTCGGCCCCACCGAGGGGTTGAAGCGCGGCACGGAAGTCTCGGACACGGGTAGGGCGATCGTCGTCCCCGTTGGCCCGGCCACGCTGGGCCGCCTGTTCAACGTGACGGGCCAGACCCTGGACAACCTGGGCGACGTGGATGCCGTGGACTACTGGCCGATCCACCGTCAGGCTCCGTCCTTTGACCGCCAGACCGGAACGACGGAGATCCTCGAGACGGGGATCAAGGTGTTTGACCTGATCACTCCGTTCCAGCGGGGCGGCAAGGTTGGCGCCTACGGGGGCGCCGGCGTTGGCAAGACCGTCATCATCACCGAGCTGATCCGGAACATCGCCCAGGAGCACTCCGGGGTATCGGTGTTCGCGGGGGTCGGCGAGCGCTCCCGCGAGGGAAACGACCTGTGGCACGAGATGCAAGAGTACGGGGTGATGGATAGCACCGTGCTCGTGTTCGGCCAGATGAACGAGCCGCCGGGCGTGCGTGCGCGTATCGCCTTCACCGGTCTGACGATGGCTGAGTACTTCCGGGATGTCGAGAAGCAGGACGTTCTCCTGTTCGTCGACAACGTGTACCGGTACATCCTGGCCGGCATGGAGGTGTCCGGACTCCTCGGCCGCATGCCGTCTGCGGTGGGCTACCAGCCGACGCTTGCGACCGAGATCGGCGACCTTGAAGAGCGGATCACGACGACGGTCGACGGCTCTATCACCTCGTTCCAGGCGGTGTATGTGCCGGCCGACGACTACACCGACCCGGGCATCGTGACCACGTTCGGACACCTGGACGCCAACATTACACTCGAGCGGTCGATGACCGAGCAGGGGCTGTACCCCGCCGTCGACCCGCTGGCCTCCAACTCCCGCATCCTGCAGCCGGGCATCGTCGGGGAGGAGCACTACGGTGTGGCGCGTGAGGTGAAGCAGGTGCTGCAGCGCTACCGGGACCTGCAGGACGTGATCGCCATCCTCGGAGTAGAGGAGCTCTCGGACGAGGACCGCGTGGCTGTGGGCCGGGCGCGTCGCATCCAGCAGTTCCTGACACAGCCGTTCTTCGTGGCCGAGGTGTTCACCGGGATTCCCGGCCGCTATGTCCCGCTTGCGGATACCGTACGCGGGTTCCGCGAGCTCCTGGACGGCAAACACGACGATCTGCCCGAGCAGGCGTTCCGCATGGTCGGGGGGATCGACGAGGCGCGGGAGAAGGGCGAGAAGTTGCTCGCCGAGACCAGCGTCAGCGGCTGATTCGGTTTTTGATTCGGCCCGGGATTCGGGGATGGAGCCTCCAGTAAATGGCCACGTTCACACTGACGATCGTCACCGCCGAGAGACAAGTGTTCTCGGAAGAGGTGGACGCGCTGGTCGCGCCCGGAATTGACGGCCAGCTTGGCATCCTTCCGAACCACGCGCCCTTGATGACACAGTTGCAGCCCGGGGAGATGACGGTCCGCTCGGGAAACGATGAGACCGTCCTCGTCGTCACCGGCGGCTTCATGGAAGTGCTTAACAACCGCGTGACGATCTTGGCCGACACGGCGGAGATGGACAGCGAGATCGACCTGGAGCGGGCGGAAGCCGCGCTCCAAAGGGCAGGCGGGTTGGTTGAGGACAGGCCGGAGAACGTTGACCTGACGCGTGCGTTGCAGGCGTTCCAGCGCGCCCAGGTTCGCGTCGGCCTGGCGCGTCGTCGCGGGCGCCGGCGTTCGGCGGCGACACCCGCCGTGCCGGGCGCGCCGACCCCGGGGATCTAGTTGGGGTCCGGGTCCCGGCGCGAGGGACTTCCATTGACGACGACCACTCCGGGGAGTGTCGCGTGTGTAGTTTGTCTGCCACGGGCTTTTGACCGCCTCTTCTGATGTCCGAGGGGCCGCCGCCTGATAGTCGCTGTACGGCCCCTGCGGCCCGTCAGCGTTCGACACCCTCATTCATGCGGCGGGACGGAAGCGGTTTTCCGTGTCCACGGGAATGACGGGCGCGGCGATCGTATGAAGGCCTGCGGATCTAGCCGTTGGCCGCTGATTCCTCGGTGGCGTGCGGCTTGAGGAAATAGGTCATTGACTGCAGCGCCAGGACCGGGTCGACGCCGCGTACTTTGACGTCTAAGGGGACCTGGGGCGCGACAGGGGCGTAGTTCAGGATCGCCTTGATCCCGGCCTCTACGAGGGCGTCGAACACGCTCTGAGCGTTCCCTGCGGGGACGGCGACGATACCGATGCGGATGCCGAGCTCGTCGACCGTTTTCTTGATCTGGTCGATCGGGCGGACTGTGAGGTCGCCGACGGCGGAGCCGATGACGCTCGGATCGATGTCGAACGCTGCCACGACGTAGAACCCCTCGGGCCGAAATCCCGGGTAGGCGATGATCGCCCGGCCAAGCCGTCCAACCCCGACCAGCGCGGCGTTCCACTGGCGGTCCAGGCCGAGTATGGAGCGCAGCTCAATGGCAAGACGCTTGACGTTGTAGCCCCGGCCCTGCTTGCCGAACCGGCCGAAATAACTCAGGTCCTTCCGGATTTGGGCGGGGGTCATCTGGAGTTGCGCGCCCAGTTGTTCGGAGGAAACCATCTCGGAGCCCGCGGCGTCGAACTGCGCCAGGACGCGGACGTACAAGGGCAGGCGCTGGACCACGACCTCGGGCGCGTTTGCGCTCGGGCGAGGTACGTCCGGGGGATCCGATGTGAAGTCAGTGGTCATGCCGCGTGCCCTTCAACACCTCACTGGAGGAGTTGCGGGTGGAAGTTCACCCTTGTTACGTGCGTTTTATCACAATCGGCGTTGATCGATCAACTTCTTCGTGTGACGAGTGTGTGACAAAACGCGCGCGACGCGACCGTCCGCGAGAGCTAAAGTGTGTGGATGCGAGTCGCCGTATGCAGGCTTACGCTCCGGTTGCACGACAACCGGTCGTTAAAGGGCAAACGCCAGATAGTCCGGTCACTGATCGACCGCATCCGTCACCGTTTTGAGGTCAGCATTGCTGAAGTCGGGGACCAGGACCGTCTCAAATCGGCCCGTATCGGCATTGCCGCCGTCAGCGGAGATGCGCGGCACGCGACGGAGATGATGGATCGTGTCGTCGAGTATGCCGAGGCGCAATTGTTCGAGGCGGACGTTATCGATATCGAGCGGGACTTGATCGATCTGGATTGACGCGGCCGAGGTTCGGCCCAGCGGTTCCTGAATAAACGGGAACGCAAAGAGGCCCCGGTTCGCCGGAACCGGGGCCTCCAGTGCTTGATTGGCCTGGGCGATCAGCTGGTCAGGCGGCGCGCCTGGCGGACGGCATGACCGCGTTGCGCTTGTCTTCGGCCTTCGAGCGGATCAGGAATCCGCACTGGAGGCACTCCATATAGCGCCCGTACTGGTCGGTGTCCAGCTGAATGTCTCCGCGGCAGCGGGGACAGGCCTTGAGGTAGAGAGTCATCATTGAGTTTCCTGGTTCGGCGGTCGACGGTACTTCCGCGACCGAATTCGTTGTGATTTGCGAATTAGATGCATGCGCCGACTGTTCGTGACCGTCGTCACAATGTTGGCAGCGCCGAAGTTTACTGCGATTTCTGTGTAATTGCACGCGGTTACAGGTAGATTTCGTTAAATTCACATGAAATCGCGGCAAACCGATGTAGTGAAACCGGCACGCCGGAGTATTTCACGTACAACATTGACACGCTCCGTATCAAGACATACGATACACACCGTATAACCAATGCGGCGGCGAACTTCGTCGCGAACCTCTGCTAACGGTCTGATTGGACGGACGGGGAAATTGGTCGCTGAACAGGGAAACGTCCGAACCGACGCGAGCGGCGTCGGGTTCACGGGCGTCTACATAATCAGTGTCGCCGCCCGGCTGCTGGAGATGCATCCACAGACGCTGCGGAAGTATGAGCGCGTCGGGCTGGTGCAACCATCCCGTACCGGGGGCCAGCTCAGGCTCTACTCGGACGAAGACCTCCTCCGGCTGCGCGTAATCCGCCGACTGGTGGACGAACTGGGCCTGAACCTGGCGGGTGTCGGCCTGGTTCTGGACCTTGTCGGCCCGTTGCGCCGTCTCGTGGACGGGGCGGAGTTGACCACGGAGACGCTCGATGCCGCCGCGATACGGGCGACAGCCGAGTTGAGATCATTTTTGAAGTACGTCGGCGCGGATCCTGACGATGTCCCCGAGTAAAGGGGAGCGACCGGAAGCGCTGAACCGGGAGGAAGCGTTGAAGAAAACGAAGGATGGGCCGGCTCCGGACGACGAGTCCACCGGCCTACAGGCCGGTGTCGGGGAGGACCCCCCTGCGACGGAGTCCGAAACGGCGGAATCCGAAGCGCCGCTTGTGTTCGAGGATCCCCTCGATGCCGCCATGCGGGAGCGGGACGAGCTGAAAGCGCTGGTCCAGCGCGTGCAGGCGGATTTCGTCAACTACCGCAACCGCGTTTCGGCGGAGCGTGACGAAATCCGACATGCGGCGACACGGCGACTGGCCTTAAGGGTGCTGGACGTGGTGGATCAGTTCGACTCCGCCCTGGATGTGGAACGGCCGGACGGCATCGACGAATCATGGATCGAAGGCTTTGACGGTATCCGTCGCGCTCTCACCCAGGCGCTCTCGTCGGAGGGCATCGAATCGTTCGAGAGCGGAGGGGAACCCTTTGATCCAAGGCTCCACGAGGCGCTGCTCACGGCGGAGTCGGATGAGGTGCCGTCGAGCATGGTGCTAAACGTTCTGCGCAAGGGTTACAAGATGGGCGACGACGTGATAAGGGCTGCACAGGTGCAGATATCGATCACTCCCGCCCAATCTCCGGAACCGCCGGAAACGGAAGCGGAAGACAAGTGAGTATTTGAACTCCCGGGGTGCGCCGCACCCACCAGACCGGGCCCGGAAACGGGGCCCACGACGACGACCCGAGATACAGAGATCTGACGAGGAATCAACTGAAAAATGGCTAAGGCGATCGGAATCGACCTGGGCACGACCAACTCGGCGATGGCGGTGATGCAGGCCGGGGAACCGGAGATCATCGAAAACAAAGAGGGACGGCGGACGACGCCGTCCGTGGTGGCCGTGAACCCGAAGACGGGCGAGCGGTTCGTCGGCGAACTGGCGCGGCGCCAGGCGATCACGAACCCGGAGAACACCGTGTACTCGGTGAAGCGATTCATCGGCCGGCGGTTCGACGACCCGTCCGTGAAGGAGGACGTGGACCGGATTTCGTTCAAGCTTACGGCCGCCCCGTCCGGGGACGTCGCCGTGGTGTTCAACGACAAGCCGCAGTCTCCGCCCGAGATTTCGGCGATGGTCCTTCGCAAGCTCAAAGAGGACGCCGAGACCAAGCTGGGCGGCAAAGTCGACAAGGCGGTCATCACCGTCCCGGCCTACTTTGACGACAGCCAGCGTGAGGCGACAAAGGTCGCCGGGGAGATCGCCGGGCTAGAGGTGTTGCGCATCATCAACGAGCCGACCGCGGCCGCGCTTGCGTACGGCATGGAGAGCAAGGTTGACCAGACGATCGCCGTGTACGACTTCGGCGGCGGGACTTTCGACGTCACGATCCTTCAGATCGGCGACGGCGTTTTCGAGGTCAAGTCGACCAACGGAGACACCCATCTCGGCGGCGACGACCTTGACATGGCGGTCGTCGACTGGGCGGCGAACGAGTTTCAGGCTGATAACGGAATCGATCTGCGAAGCGACCCGGCCGCGCTTCAGCGTCTTCGTGTTGAGGGTGAGCGGGCCAAGATCGAGCTGTCGACGGTCACGCAGACTGAGTTGAATCTGCCGTTCATCACGGCCGACGCAACCGGCCCGAAGCACCTGACGATGACCCTGACACGCGCCAAACTGGAGCAGCTTGTCGTAGACCTGGTCGAGCGCACGGTGGCTCCCACGAAGAACGCCCTGCAGGACGCCGGGATGACGGCGGCCGACATCGACGAGGTTATCCTGGTCGGCGGCACGACCCGGATGCCGGCAGTGGTGTCGAAGGTGAAGGAGCTCTTTGGCAAGGACCCTCACCAGGGGGTCAACCCTGACGAGGTGGTCGCGATCGGCGCCGCCATCCAGGCCGGCGTTCTCGAGGGGGAGGTAAAGGACGTCCTGCTCCTGGACGTGACGCCGCTCACGATGGGTATCGAGACGCTGGGCGGTGTTATGACCTCGTTGATCCAGCGCAATACCACCATCCCGACCTCCAAATCCGAGGTGTTCAGCACCGCCGCCGACAGCCAGGCATCGGTCGAGATCCACGTGCTCCAGGGTGAGCGCAGCATGGCCGTTGAGAACACCTCGATCGGCCGGTTCATGTTGGACGGGATTCTTCCCGCGCCGCGCGGCGCCCCGCAGATCGAGGTCACGTTCGATATCGACGCGGACGGCATCCTGAGCGTCTCGGCAACGGACAAGGCGACGAGCCGGGAGCAACACATCACGATCACCGGCCGCTCCGGGTTGTCCCAGAACGAGATCGACCGCGCCGTCAGGGATGCCGAGGACAACGCCGAGGAAGACCAGCGGCGGCGGGAGGCGGTCGAGACACGCAACGCCGCGGATAGCTCCGTCTTTGCTGCCGAGAAGCTGCTGCAGGAGCAGGGCGACAACGTCCCGGCTGAGCTGAAAACGGAGGTCGATGAGGTTGTCGCCCGGTTAAAGGAGTTGCTGGCCGACGGAGATTCGTCGACCGAGGCTCTGGCGGCCGCGACCAATGAACTCCAGACCGCGCTCCAGAAGATCGGCCAGGCCGCATACGCGCAGGCCGGCGCTCCCGGCGCTCCCGGTCCCGAGGGCGCGTCCGGGGCAGATGATGACGGCGGCGACGACGAGGACGGTGAGACGGTGGAAGGCGAGTTTCGGGAGGTCTAAAGGCGGTATGGCGTCCTGGCCACCGTGGTCGCGCATATCCTCATTCTGAGGAGCCTGCGACGAAGAATCTCGGCGGTGGCTACCCGGGCGAGGGCGGAGCAAGCCACGTCTTTCGGGTGTGGTGAAGACGGATGCCACGGGCCTACGTCAGGCCAAAGTGCGGGAAGATCAGTTCTCGAACCTGCTCGACGCTGCGGTCGTTGAAGGCGTGTACCTGCATCTCAATGAGCTCGTCGTTGGGTTCGATGTCGTCGGCGTAGGTGGTCATCGCGGGCGACCCCGGGACCGCATCCGTTATCCCCGGCGGCAGCTCCGGCGGCAGAGCCACGCCCGCCATGATCGCTAGATCGACGGTCCATGCCCGCGCCACGGCGCCGAGATCGTACCCGCCGCCGCCGACGGCGAGCCAGCGGCCGCACTTCGCCGCCAGCTCATTAAGCCGGCTAACCACTGCGGCATGGCCCTGCACGGTGAGGCGCAGGTGCGTGATCGGGTCAAGCACATGCGTATCGACGCCGAGCTGCGTGAACAGCACGTCAGGTCGGAACGCCTCGACCAATGGAGGCACCACGGCCTCAAAAGCGTCGAGATATGCGCTGTCTGACGTGTGCGGGGCCAACGGCACGTTGACCGAGTAACCCTCGCCTTCGCCACGACCGGACTCGTCGACGTTGCCGGCGCCCGGGAACAGGAACTGACCGCTTTCGTGCAGCGAGATGGTTAGCACCTCGGGCGAGTCGTAGAAGCCCGCCTGCACGCCGTCGGCATGGTGGCAATCGATGTCGACGTACGCGACCCGGAGCCCGCGATCGGCCAGCCAGCGCGCGGCCATCACCGTGTCGTTGAACACCCCGAAACCGGATGCGCGGTCCGCCATGGCGTGGTGCTGGTGGCCTCCGGCGAAGTTAAACGCCACGTCTGCGGCGCCGTTCTCGATGGCCTCCGCCGCCACCATCGTGCCCCCGGAGGTCAGTGCGTTCGCCTCGTACATGCCGCTGAATACCGGGTTGTCACCGGGTCCAAATCCGTACGACGGTTCCCCCGGCAACTCAAGCCCGGAAGAGAGCGCCTTCACGGCGTCGACATAGGCGGGGGAGTGGCACAGCTCAATGTCTTCAACGGTAGCGGGCCGGTGTGGCAGGATCGAGACGTTGGGGGCCTCGACCAGGCCGGCCGCCACCATCAGGTCGAACGTCCGCTTCCAGCGAACGGGGAGCAGTGGGTGGGTGTCGCTCATCTCGTACCGCCAGACGTCGTCGGAGTAGACGAGCGCGACCCGCGGGGGAGACTCGGAAAACGGCATCAGGGCTACCCGATCTTGAGTCCCGCGACCTTGAGAGACGCATGGGCTTTGTAGCGCCGATTGATGTTGAGCAACAGGGCGGTGGCGCCTTCAAGGTACCTGGCGCTTTGCAGTGGGCCGGCGTCCACGGGGCGGAGGCCGGGGATTTCAGCGATGAGCCGGGTTATCAGAGCCTTTGCATCGTCGTCGTCGCCGCAAATGATTGCGTCCGTATCGAGCGGTGCGGCCGGGTCGAGCAGGTCGCGGGCCGAGAGGGTGTGCATTCCGGAGACCCAGCGCAAATCGGGAGCGAGTTGGGCCGCTTCCTCCGCCGCTGACCCCGCGGCGGGTGGTGCGGACGCCGGGACACCGCCTTCAAACGAGAGCGGCGCGATGACGTTGACGCACACCTTGCCGGCCAGAGCCGGAGCGAGCTGTTCCAGCGTCGCCGCCATGCCGGCGTACGGCACGGCGAGGAACACGACCTCGGCCTCCGCCGCAGCCTCGGAGTTGAGCGCGCCGCGCACGCCGGCTGCGCCACCGATGCCGGCCAGGATGGCCTGGACTTTGCCGGCCGCGTCAGTGGCTCGGGCGTGGTCGCGCGAGCCGATTACGACGTCGTACCCGGCCGCTGCGAACCGGACCGCCAGCCCGCGGCCTTCCGGCCCCGTACCGCCGATGAACCCGATGACATATGTGGTGCGGGACCGACCTGTTTCGGACAAGTGAGATTTAGTTCCTTCGATGTGCTCCGGTTTGCGCCGCGGGGGAACTGCGCACGAATTCTGGCATCCCCCGTAGTCAGAGGGGCGTTGCGCGGGTCCGCACGCGGGCCGCCGGCGCCTTTGACAACGTTTGGGCCGAATCGTAGCATCGCCCCCGCTCACGGGCTATAAAAAGCGGCCCGTCGGCGCGGCAAAGGCAGGCAGGATGCGCGGCGCTGGAGCGCCGTGTTTTTGCGCCTGTAGGGCTTCGCGAGGGGCAGGCGCGTCCGGGCTTCCAGAGCTTCTGGTCGCGCTTCCCGGTATACGTAAAGGTATACAGAACAACATTCACAACAGACCACCGTTCAGAGGGCAGGGCCGGCATGCGCTACTACCAGTTTTCGTTCCGGGGCGAGTCCCACTTCGGCGTGGAGACGTCTGACGACACCCTTTACGACCTGACGGCGGCGAACCCTCAAGCGACGGACCTCTTCGCGCTTCTACGCGCGGCGTCGCTGATGGGAGTTTCGCTTGACCATGTGGCGCGGCAGGTGATCGACCGCGGGATGCCCAATACATTTTCCCTGGAAGAACTTCATGAGAACTCCGCCGAGGGGGCGGCCGGCCCCCGGCTGGAGCTGCCGTTCAGGCCTCCGGAAGTGTGGGCGGCGGGGGTGACGTACGAGAACAGCATGTTTGAGCGGCAGGCCGAAAGCGGGACGCCGGACGTATACGGCAAGGTGTACAAGGCTGATCGGCCGGAGGTGTTCTTCAAGGCGACGCCGAGCCGGTTGAGCGGTCCTTACGGCGAGGTCGGTATCCGGGCGGACTCGTCGTGGGACGTGCCGGAGCCGGAACTTGCGTTCGTGTTGTTCGATGGCAGGGTCGCCGGGTATACCTGCGGAAACGACATGAGCAGCCGGTCGATCGAGGGCGAAAACCCGCTCTATCTCCCGCAGGCGAAGATTTACGACAAGTCATGCGCCATCGGGCCGTGCTTTGCGACAGCCGAGGCGGTGGGCGATCCGAAGAACCTGGCGATCCGGCTCACTATCCAGCGCGACGGTGAAGAAGTGTTCAACGGCGAGACGTCGACGAGCGCCATGTTCAGGGATTGCGAGGACATCGCAAACTGGCTTCAGCGGCACAACGCCGTGCCAGATGGGACGACGGTCGTGACCGGCACAGGCGTGATCCCGCCTCCGGACTTCACGCTCGCCGAGGGCGATGTCGTCAACGTTGAGATTGAGAACATCGGCCGGTTGACGAACACGGTCGTCGTGGTGTGAATGGCGCACACGCAGGATGAAGCGGTCCCCGGCGCTGTCCGGGGCGTATAGCATTGCGTGACTATTCCTACCCGCGACCTGATTCGACGACTTGCGTCGACTGGTGCAGCCGGGTCGCGGAAAACGGGGGGTAATACGTGTTCTGCGCTCACTGCGGGTCCGAGAACGCGCCTGGAAGCGATCTGTGCGACAGGTGCGGTGAACCGCTGATCGTCCCGGATAGCGAGCGGCCACACCCGCTTGGCGTGAAGAAATGCCCGGGGTGCGGTACAGACAACGAGGCGCACGCGCGGTACTGCATCGGATGCGGAAAAGGCATAGATGACGTGATCGCGCTCATTTCAAGCGACGCCGCTTCCGTGTACTCACGGCCTGAGGGCGCGGATTCAGCCTCCGGCACGCCCGATGTGGCAGTGGAAACACCGGGCACGGCAGCGAGCCCGCCCAGAACCCAGGCGACGGATCGAACGAATGGTCCGGAGCCATCACCGGAGATCATCGTGAGCGGCTCGCCGGCACAGCCGGCCGCACCCGAGCGCTCGGATGCAGCAGGACAGACGGGCGCAGCGCTGGTGTCCGCGCTCGCAACGCGTATGCGTGTGGCGGTCCAGCAGGTGATCGTGGGCAAGGATGAATCGATCAACCTCGCGATCGTGGCGCTGCTGTGCCGCGGGCATCTCTTGATCGAGGACGTCCCGGGGCTGGGCAAGACGACCCTCGCCAAGTCGCTGGCGGCGTCCATCCGCTGCGATTTTGGCCGGATCCAGTTCACTCCTGACCTGATGCCGGCGGACGTGCTCGGCGTCTCCATTTACAACATGCGGGAAAATGAGTTCGAGTTCCGGAAGGGCCCGATCTTCACGCAGGTGTTGCTTGCGGACGAGATCAACCGCGCCACGCCACGTACCCAGACGGCGCTGCTGGAGGCGATGCAGGAACGGCAGGTGACGACGGACGGGGTAACGAGGCCGTTGCCCGATCCGTTTCTCGTGATGGCGACGCTGAACCCGGTGGAACTGGAGGGCACGTTCCCTCTGCCGGAGGCGCAGTTGGACCGTTTCATGCTGCGCATCGGACTCGGATACCCGACCCGCGAGGAAGAGTTAAGCATTATCGAGCGTTTCACCACGGGCGGGAGAGCCCCGGAGACGCCGGCGGTCGTGTCGCGCGAGGAGTTGCTCGAGGCCCAGAAATCGATTTCGGACGTGGCCGTCGAACCGAATCTACGCGACTACCTGTTGTCGATCATTGCTGCGACGCGCGAACACGATGCGCTGCACCTGGGCGCGAGCCCTCGGGCGGCCATAGCGCTGTACAACGCTGCGCAGGCCTGGGCGGCCATCGACGGGCGGGATTATGTGCTTCCGGACGATATCAAGGCGGTCGCCGTGCCCGTGCTGGCCCATCGCGTGATGGTCTCACCACAGGCAGGTCTGCGCGGACGCGCCGGCGACAACGTCATCCGGGAACTGCTTGAGACCACCGCGGTACCGATCGAGCGATAGTTCCGGTCACGCGGCCAGATAAGCGGCCAGATAAGCGGGAGGGTGGGCGCCGGTGACCCGCAAGGAAATACTCTCGGGACTCTGGGAGTTCCTGTTCATCGTGCTGACCCTGGTCGGCATCGCGCTGGTCTCCCCGTTCATTCTGATCGTCGGCGTGTTCGGGTTCATCGTCGTCGTCGGGGCGCGGATCTGGAGCCGGCTTTCGCTCGAGGACGTTCTTTACGAGCGAGAACTTCCGGCGCACGCGATGTTCGTGGGCGATGAGTTCGAGATCGAAATACGGGTGACGAACGCGAAACCGCTCCCCATGCCGTGGCTGCGCATCGCAGATACCGTGCCGATCGGCCTCGAGGTAAAGGACGCTCAAATGGCGCGCTCCAACAGTCGCGCCGCGCTGGAGCTGCGGGAGTCGTTCAGCCTGGCCTGGTACGAGCGCGTGACAATGCGGTACACGGTGAAGGCCTTACGCCGCGGATATCACCAGATCGGCCCGGCGACGCTCGACTCTGGCGATCTGTTCGGCATGTTCCCGCGGACGCAGGAACTGGCGCCGCCGCGCGAGGGCGTTCTCGTATATCCGCGGACCGTTGAGCTGCCCGATCTGGATTTGCCGTCCGGGCGGCCAATAGGCGACACCCGCGCCACGGTGGCGCTGTGGGACGACCCGAACCGGCCCCGGGGTCTGAGGGAGTATGTTCCCGGTGATCCGATAAAGACGATCGACTGGAAGGCCACGGCGAGGTTCCGGCAGGTGTTCGTCCGGACGTACGACCGATCGGTCACACAGTATGCCGTTATCGTGATGGATGTATTGACCACGGATTACCTGTTCACCGGCTACTCGCCTCGACTGTTAGAGAGAGCGATCGTCGGCGCGGCGTCGATCGTCACACGTTCGATGGAGCTCGGCCACCGCGTGGGTCTGGTCACCAACGGTGTCGCGCTACGACCCAACACGCGGATGGTGATACAGCCGTCCGCTGGGCCGGGACAACTGGGTTCGATCATGGAAGCGCTGGCGATGATCAGGCCGGTCGCGCCGGAGCGTATCGAACGGCTGCTCGAACGCGAGGCGCCCTGGGCGGTCCCGTACGGGGCGACGGTAGTGATCGTGTCCGCGGTACTGAGCCGCGGCCTGCTTGACGTGGCTGACCGCCTGGCGGCGTCCGGCCATCCGACGCGTGCGATTTACGTAGGACGGGGCGCCGCGCCGGAGGGCACAGTTCGCGTGCCGGTGCAGGATATGGGCGACCGCTTCGATCTCCCGATCCCGCCCGCTCCCGAGCCGACGATCGGCGACGTGTTCGGGGACGATTTCGGCGACGACTTCGAGGAGGACGCGCACCGCGAGCGGGGTGAGGTCAGCTTCGAGCGGTGGAGGATCTAGCGTGACGGAGTGCGGGCGGCAGAACCGCGGAGCGTCTACTGATGGATGACGGCCGGGGGCGGTTGATCATGTTCTCCCTCTGGGTGTCCGAGAGCGCCCGGATGTTCGCGTTCGCAGCCATCGCCACATTGATGGTCGGACTGTCCACTGCGCCGCTCGCGTGGGTCGCCGTGGCGGCGATCATGGGCGTCTCGATGGCCGCGAACTGGGTGGTCGGCGGGGGCAAAGGAGACCTCGTTAGCCTGGCGATCGTCCAGGCCGTCGTGGGACTGCCGGTCATCTACCTCGCGCCCGCGGTCCGGGCGATCGGCGCAGAACCCGGACTGGACCTGGGCTGGCCCCTCGCCCTGACCGGCGGCGAACTGGGCGGCGACGCCGTGTTCGGAGTAATCGTGGCGTTGATCCTGGCGCTGGCGGCGTGGCTGCGCGGCGCGGCTCTCCTGAACTCGGACGAGCCGGAAAGTGGACAGCGCATGATCTTCTACACGGGAGCCGCGGCGCTCGGCATCCTGCTCTTGCTTGAGAGGATTACCCATTCAGACGTAGACGCCCGGTTCCTCATCCTCCCCTTTTTCGCCAGCGCCCTCGGCGGGATGGTGGTGAACCACCTGGTCGCGGCCCGGGACGGGAACCGCGGCTCAGCGTTCTGGGGACGGTTCATGACCATGGCGGTGAGCGGCATCCTTTTGTCCGCCATCGCCATCACCGCCCTGGCCGTGCTGTGGATCGACGCTATCCGGGCCGTCGGCCATCTGTTGGGCGTCGTGGCTGGCTGGATCCTCATCGCCATAGCTGTGCCGTTCGCTCTGTTGGCGATGGGGTTGGTGTACCTGCTCAAACTCGTCCGGGGGGAGGGTGGTTCCGGGGTGATCCTCCGCACGGATTCGGGTGTTCCGGAAAACTTGCGGGAACGCGCCACAAGCGCCGGGGAGGGCGGATCGAGCGTGTTCGACACCGTAGTGGAGGTGATCAAGTTCCCGCTGGCGATCATCGTCCTCCTGGCCATCGGTGTCGTCCTGTACTTGACGTTCAGGCGCTATCTGGGGAAGCGACGAAAGCGCTTTGGAGCCGACCGTGAGTCTGTGCGTGGCGACGCAGACGCCGGCAAAGACCTGGCCGGGCTTCTCGGCAGGCTGCTTCCGGAGTGGATGCGCCGGCGCGGTGAGGCCGGGGTGGAACGACGATTTCCCCCGGACGAGCCCGGCATCTCCGAGGTTTTCCAGCTTTACTTCAGCTATCTGAAGGCGGCCGCCCGGAAGGGGATGGTGACGGAGTCCGGCCGCACGCCGAACGAGCTCCGCATCGCCATGTCACGTGCGCTTCCGGGGACGCCGGTGGACCTGATGACCGAGCGGTTCAACGCCGCGTGCTACGGGCATGAGCCTTCGTCGGACGAGGTTGTAACAAGGCTGCGCTCGGGTCTCCCGCGCTGAAGCCCTTCGCCCGGGGCCGGGTGTAGCCGGAGGCGGTTGTCATGCCACCCGGCCGCGCTATTTCCTTCCCCGGCGCCTAGATCTTCGGTTCCGGCTCCGGCAGGTCGATCACCCGCAGCAGGTTGGTGCTTCCGTGCACGCCTATCGGCACGCCGATGACCGCCACGGCGCGTTCGTGATCCTTCGCCAGTCCCGTATCCAGCGCGATGCGGGAGCCGAGTCTGAACATCTCGTCGATGCTGTCCGGCCGGGGCGTTGTGACGACCGTCACGCCCCAGCGAAGCGCGAGGGCGCGCCCGACCTCGGAGTCATGCGTTACGACGATGATAGGGACGCCGGGCCGGAATCCGGCGACGCGTGCGGCGGTGCTGCCGGACTCAGTGAAGGCGAGGATAACGCTTGCGCCGACGCGGTCCGCCGTCGCCACGGCGGCGTCAGCGATGGCGCTATCCAACCCCTGTATCCCGCTGCGGCGGCGTCCTGCGATCTCTTCTCGGTTCAACGATTTTTCAGCTTCGGTCGCCACCTCGGCCATCACGGCTGTGGCCAGGCCCGGGTACTGGCCGATCGATGTCTCGGCAGACAGCATCACGGCGTCCGTGCCGTCCAGGACTGCGTTGGCGACGTCCGTTACCTCGGCACGGGTCGGCACCGGCGCATTGATCATCGACTCCAGCATCTGGGTCGCTGTGATCACCACCTTGCCGACGCTATTCGCCAGTTTGATGATCTTCTTCTGGCTTCCCGGCACCTGTGCGATCGGCAGTTCTACCCCGAGATCGCCACGCGCCACCATGACCCCGTCTGCGGCGTCGACGATGGCGTCTAAGTTCGCCATCGACTCCGCCAGCTCGATCTTGGCGATCAGTTGGGGCGCGAAGTCGCGGGCCAAAAAGAAGTCACGCACGAGCCTGACGTCCGCCGCAGACCGGATGTACGAGATCCCGACGAAATCCACTCGCTGGGAGGCGGCCACCGTGAGCGCCGCCTCGGTCTCCTCGGTGAGATAGCTGATCTGGGAGGCGTGGCCCGGGGCGGAAACGGCCTTGTGGGACTCAAGGGGGCCGCCGACCGCGACCTCGCACTCGATCTCGTCGGAACGCGCCTCGATGACAGATAGCCGAATGGCGCCGTCCGCGATCAATACGCTCGCGCCGGCCGGGGCGCTGGATATAAATCCCGCCGGATGGACGTATGCGAACTTCGCCGTCGAGGGGCCATCCCCGTCGCGCAGTATGTAGCGCTGGCCCGGCTCCAGAATGATCTCCGAGTCAGGCGCTGGCCCGAGGCGGTGCTTGGGGCCGGGCAGATCAGCCAGGATGGCCACGGCGACGCCGGTGCGCTTGCTCACCGCACGGACGCGGGCGATCGCATCCTCGTGCTCCCCCGGGGTGCCGTGGGACAGGTTGAGCCGTGCGACAGACATGCCGGCGCGGATCAACTCTTCGATCTTGTCGTCCGTCGCGGTCGCGGGCCCAAGCGTGCAGACGATCCGCGTCCGGGGACGCTTGAGCACGTGTTCAGGAATAGTGTAAGCAGGCATCAATGGTCTCGCAGCAAGAGCCGGGATTCGATCAGGGCCGGCAACGGCGGTAAGGCCTAGACGATACGCCCGCGTGGGTGACGGTTCAATCGGTGGGACGAACAAAGGAGCGCCATTTTGTTGACACGTTCCGATGACCGTTCATACGATGGTCTATATGACCCGCGCCCCGCGGGGCGCCGGATCTGGATTTGACCCACCCTCACCACGGACTACATACCGGTTTTGATGCAAGTATCAGGAGAACTGCTCCTCACCCTCCAGGAAGTCGACCAGCGATTGGCGGCGAAGAGACAGGAACTCGACCAACTAAATGAGCAGATCGAGGCACAGGCCGAGATTCCGGTGCTTACCGAGAGGGCCGAACAGGAGCAGGAGAACGCCATCGAACGGCGCGGTAACCTGGCCCGGCTTGAGACCGACGCCGATGCCCTGAGGGAAAGGGTGGAGGAGCTGGAGGAGCGTATTTACGGCGGCGGCGTAACCAACCTCCGGGAACTCGCCGCCGTTGAAGAGGAGCAGGCGATTGCTCGCCGTGAGCTGATGCAGGCGGAGGAGTCACTCGGCCCCGCAAGGCTCGCGGCCGAGGACGCCGAACGTGCCCGGGAAGAACTGACAGTCACGCTCGGAGAGCGGGAGAAGACCTGGGCCGAGTCGGCCCCGAAATTGCGCAGACAGGCCAGAACAGCACAGTCCAATGTAAAGGTGCTTGAAGCGGAACGGGCCGAGTCCGCACAGAATGTACCGGCCGGTGAGCTGGTCCTGTACGACCAGCTTCTCTTCCGGCGACGCGGCGTGGCTATCGCCCGCGTGGAGCGGGGCGTCTGCCTGGCGTGCCACATCACACTGCCGCTCAAGGAAGCCTCGCGATTACGACGCGGCGACGCGCTGGTTACGTGTGGTAACTGCGGCCGAATCCTCATCCCGAGTTAGCAGTGAGGGCCGCCGGCTACTACCGGCCGCTTACGGCTGACGCGCGCTCCGAAGAATCCGCCCTGCGCGCGATCGAGCGCTACTGCCGCGATGGGTCTCACACCCTGGCGCATGTCGTCGGTCCGGGCGACCCTCCGCTACGGGAAGACGATCAGTACGCCGGGCTTGTTTCGTACCTGGAGAGCCTGGGCCGCGGCGAGGCGCTGGTGGTCATACCCGGCCCGCGCCACCTTGCTTCCACGCTGGATGATCTGGTGGACCGGTTGACCGAGCTCGATCGAGTGGGCGGCGAGGTCCGTTGCGCCGACCCCGACCTGCCCGACCCGTTGCAGAACGCGCTCGAATCTCTGCCGTTCGCCGGGCGTTCGCCGGGCCAGAATCGCCGTGTCCGGGAGTCGCTGCTGTCCAAAGCGGCGCGCGGCGAAGTCCTGGGCAGAACGCCGTACGGATATGTCGCCGAAATCGATGGGACGTTTCGTGTCGAGCCGGGCGAGGCGGGGTTGGTTCGCCGCCTGTTTGACCTGTACGCGGGAGAGGCGCCGCCAGAAATCTCAGGTGGACCAGAGAACCCGAAAGACGATGGCCCAACTGGCGGACCCGGGTTGCGGCGAATAGCGGGGGTGTTCAACGCTGAGGGACTGCGCACGCGATCCGGCCGCCCCTGGACGCCCGTGACGCTTTCAGGGATGCTCCGCAACCGCGTCTACACCGGCAGTTACCTCCGGTACGGGATGCGCATCGCCGGGAATCACGAAAGGATCGTCCCCCGGGACGTGTTCAATCGCGCTCAGACCGTGATGGCGTCTCGCAGCCCGGTGCGCCGGCGCCGGGCGCTCACACCGTATTTATTGAGCGGTCTGGCGCGCTGCTGGTCTTGTGGCCGCGGCATGCATGGCCAGGAACGCAGGAGGAGTTGGACGCGAGCCGACGGAAGCACCGCGACACGGGCCTATCGCTACTACGCATGTCCTTCGCGTTCGGCCGGTATCGCGGACGAAGGGACGGGAGAAGGGGAACACCCGGTGTGGCGGGCCGCCGACCTCGACAGGGCGGCCGTCGAGGCGATCCGATCCGAGCCCGTCGAACGTCTCCGGGCTTCGTTCAGGCCACCGGAAGACGACTCTCCAGGCGACGATCAGAGGGCGGCGGAGCAACGCTTCCTGGAGGCGGTACGCGAGGTAGCGTCCGGACGCGGCGGCGTGGCCGATCTGGCGACGCCGCTCGAGGAACTGCGGGCGTCGCGGGCGATGTCGCGTCCGGCAGGCGCCGCCTTCACATTTGACGCCGCGTTCCGGTCGCTCCAGACCGCGCATGAGATTGAACTGCACATCGCGATCGCATCGCTCGTCGATCGGGTGATCGTGCACACTGATCGGGTGGAGCCCGTGTTCCGTACGGGCCAGACCTGACCCCTGGGCCTCCGAGAACCTCTTGAGGGCCACGCCGGGGGTCAGGACCCCGGCGGGCGCGGTAACATCGCGTAAGGCAAGTGGGACGGGCGGCCGCCGTCCCGGTCCGAATCTTTCGGGTCGGGAGGGAGGAAAGTCCGGGCACCACCAGGCAGGATGCCCGTTAACAGCGGGGCGGGGCGACCCGACGGAAAGTGCCACAGAAACATACCGCCTTGATGGAGCGTCCAACGCGAAGTCCAGGTAAGGGTGAAATGGCGAGGTAAGAGCTCACCGCCCGGCCGGTAACGACCGGGGTCAGGGCAAACCCCATCCGGTGCAAGGCCAAATAGGGGGACGCAGGCGTCTGGCCAGTTCCCGGGTTGGCCGCTTGATCCTCCCGGCAACGGGAGGGCTAGATGGATGACCGCACAGAGACCGGTCGCGGGGAAGAAGGCCTGACCGTAAACCCGCCGCCGGCCTTGGACAGAACCCGGCTTACAGTTCCGCTTGCCTCGGCCAGGCCTGCGTGCTCCGCCTGAGGCGGATTCGCAGGTCTGGTTCTTTGTCCGCCCCAGCTTCCCACGGCACAGGCGATTCCCGGTTTCTGGCACGGCAGCGGGACCACCATTGCGGTTTGCCACATTGACACCGATACTGCGGAACGTGCGAGAGTAGGCGAGTTCGAAGGCCCGTCGCGCGGGAACCGCCGTGTGATCGGGTCTTTCAACGTCAGGATAAGAACGGCAGGTGCGTATGTATCCTTCGGTCGTCGTGATCGGAGGTGGGACCGGGAACTTCAGTGTTCTCTCGGGCCTCAAAGACCATGACCTTGACCTGACGGCGGTTGTCGCGATGAGCGACAGCGGCGGGAGTTCCGGGCGTCTGCGCGACGAACTCGGTCAACTGCCCCCCGGCGACATCCGACAGTGCCTGGTAGCCCTGGCCGGGGACGCCGAGCAGGGCGCCATGCTGCGCCGGCTGTTCACCCACCGGTTTTCGATGGGTGAAGGGCTTGAGGGCCACAGCGTCGGCAACCTGTTGCTGGCGGCGCTGACCGAGATCACCGGCGCCCATGACCGCGCGATAGAGGCCGCTTCCAGGCTCCTCAACATCCGCGGACGGGTGCTGCCGGTGACGCTCACCAACTCACACCTGCACGCCGTGCTTACCGATGGTCGCGAGCTTGAGGAAGAGGCGTTGATCGATACGCGCGGCAGCGAGGACGGAGTCGAGATCGACCACGTCTTCCTTTCCCCGCCGGCGTATGCGTTCCCGCCGGTACTTGATGCCATAACGGAGGCAGACCTCATCGTCCTGGCGCCCGGAGACCTGTACACCAGCCTCGTGCCAAACCTTCTCGCAGAGGGCGTTTGCGAGGCCATCAGATCGACCAGGGCCCGGCTCGTATACATCACCAACCTGATGACGAAACCGGGTGAGACGGACGGATTCACGGCCGAACGATTCGTGAGCGAGGTCAACCGGTACATCGGCGACAGTTCGCGTATCGACGTAGTGGTGGTGAACTCGGCGACGTTCAGCGAACGCGTGCGACAGCGTTACTTGCAGCTCGGAGCCCGGCCGGTCGAGTACGACATCGCCGCCATGAAGGCACTCGTTCCCTGGGTCGTCGAGAACAACCTGGTGGCGGAAGGCATCTTTGTACGTCACGACCCGGACAAGCTGGCCCGCGCCGTGATTTCGTTGATCCCGCGACTGGTTTCGAGCGAGGACGCGTCGGACGGAACGCCAGCCGCCGGCAGCTAACATGAAGCGCCGACAGCTAACATAAAGCGTCGGCGGCCAGCAGAGCGCGCCGGGGGTTACTTCGGAAGGCGATCGAGCGCCTGGTTGGCGAGCGAAGTGCGGCCGTTGTACCGCGGGTCCGAGATGGCGATGAATGCGTCCCTGATCGTATCCATGTGCGCCGTCGAGACCTGGGCGACCGAGTAGGTCATGCGGCTGATGAGCCGGGTGACGCGCTGGGCGGTCGGGCCTTTGGAGGCCCGGACATGCGCGGTCTTGCCGCGCACACCCAGGTCCACGATAGCCGCCAGCGTCCGCAACTCGCACTCTGCGCCCTCGCGGGGGAACGATTGGAGGGTTTTCGCAAGGTTCCGAGTGGAGGTGATGTAGACGATGTCGTCATCGTCGAAGATCGCAATAAGCCCGGGCTTCTCGCCGATCATCCAGACGCCCTCAGGCGTCAGGGAGTGGTGTTCACCGACGGTAAGTGTGCGGTAGGCAGACTCCCATTTCCCAAGGTCGGTGGCGTTAAATTGCATCATCTGGACGGTGTCGCATCTGGTACAGGTGGCGAACGCGGGATACGCCGAGTATAGCTATTCCCTTGGTCCACTCGCCATTGCCCTGATAAGGTGGTGGCAGCAGAGAGCGGGCGGTCTGCCGGTGGCAATACCGTCAGGTAAAGACCGCCGGGCGCCGTACTGGCGAGCCTGTAAACAACACGACAGCGTCGGGGTCCGACCGTCTGGCCAATATCAAGCCGCACGCGGGCCCGCGATGACGGCAATGGGTACCGCATAGTGCAACTGATACTCGTGGTCGACGACAACCCGGACGTCCGCCTGGCTTTGACCACACTACTTACGGACGAGGGGTACGAGGTCGTGGAGGCTTCCGACGGCGACCTCGTTATAGAGGCCGCGCGGGAACGCAAGCCGGACCTGATCCTGCTGGATTTGATGATGCCGCGCATGGACGGTTTCGAGACGCTCCGGGAGTTGAAGAAAGATGACGACCTCTCAGATGTGCCGGTGGTGGTCCTGACCGCGCGGCGGGGCAGTGAGGATATGACACTCGCCAGAGCGCTGGGGGCAGTTAACTACCTGCAGAAGCCCTGGAACGACGGCGGTCTGGAAACAGCGGTCAGGAACGTGCTGGGGACGGCTTGAACGTCGTTACCGCATCTCATGATGGCCGGGGACGTCTGAACGCGTCCGCGATGCCGTCCGGGGTAGCCGGAACGATGCCGACCTCGGTGATAAAGCCGGTGATCAGGTCCGCAGGGGTCATATCAAACGCCGGGTTGATAGCCAGCGTCTCCACCGGCGGCACTCTCACTCGCCGCACCACGCCATCGTCGCTCAGCCCTTCTACGAACACGACCTCGTCTTCGTCCCTTTCCTCGATCGGAATGGCCTCGCCGTCCGGTGTGTCGCGGTCGAACGTGGTGAGCGGCGCGGCGACGTAAAAAGGGACGCCGTTAGCCCTGGCGGCCAGCGCGTGCGAGTAGGTGCCGATCTTGTTGGCGGTGTCGCCGTTGGCGGCGATGCGGTCGGCCCCGGTTATCACGATGTCCACGCGCCGCTGCCGCATGAGCTGTGCGGCAGCGGCGTCCGCAGTAAGGCGGTGATCGATCCCCTCCTGGACCATCTCCCAGGCGGTGATCCGGGCGCCCTGGAGCCTCGGCCGGGTTTCAGAGACCCACACGAACGGGCTCAGACCCTCGCGTGCAGCCGTGTACACGGGAGACGTCGCTGTGCCCCAGTCCTGAGCCGCCAGCCAGCCGGCGTTGCAGTGGGTGAGCACACGCGAGCCATGCGTCAGCAAAGCCGCGCCGTGACCGCCGATCGAGCGCGCTGCCGCCACCTCCGCGTCATCGTGCGCACGCGCCGCATCGAGCATGGCGACCGGGTCCGGCGATACCGATCTCACGGCGTCCAGCCCGACCTTGAGGTTGATTGCCGTCGGACGTGTGTTCAACAGTAAGTCGTAGGCGGCATCGAGCGAGTCGCCGTTACGGGCCGCCAGGGCCATGCCGTATGCGCCCATCACACCGATCGTCGGAGCCCCGCGAACGGCCATGTTACGTATCGCTTCGGCTACCTGCGCCAGCGTCCGTGCCGTCGCCGTCTCAAACCGGTGTGGGAGGAGGCGCTGGTCGATAAACCCGATGGCGTCTCCGTCCCACCAGGTAGCGCGATAGTCCTTGCCGTTAACTTTCAAGTCGCCGCTCCGGTAGTCCCGTACGTTCTGCCGCCGTCCCGGGAAGAGTGCGGTAAATCTCGCCGGACATCCGGTGACAAACCCGGGACTGGATGTCCCGGATACGTCGCCCCGGCGTTATCCCCTCAGAACCCGGCCCTGATCTGAGTGCCGCTGAGTAACTATCCCAGAGACTGGCCGGCGGCGTTCCTGAACGGCCTCGCCCGTCAACGCATCGTAGAGGCCGGGAACATCGCCCCTGCAATGCGTTGCCAGCCCGATATCTGCCGTCGATGCCAATCCCATGATCCCATGCCGGAACCTCTGTCCGTGCCCGCCGCCCAACCGCTCCGGGCGGGGATCTAAGACGTTACCTGAGAACCGGCAGTCGCCCAGTCAACCCCGTTCAGGAGGTGCTTCTGGAAGGACGGGTTCCGCATGCTGACGCCGGCGTGTCCGAGTGAAGTATTGAACACCCGGCCCTTGCCGTACTTGTGCGTCCACGCCATCGGGCGCTCTACGCCCTCGATCATCGCAGACATGAACACGTCTATCCCCGGTTGCAGGTCCAGGTCGCAGTAACTTTCGTCGTCGGTCTCGAAATCGGTCAACCCGGCCGCGCACGGGTGCTCCGGGTTTTTGATGTTGACGGTGAAGCGGCCGAAGGGTGGGTGGTTGCTTGTGCCTGACACCCAGCCCCCGCCGGTGAGCTTCTTCATTTCCGGCCAGTCGGGACACGAGTCGGGCGAGATGTGGACCGAGACCAGGCCGTTGCCATCACTCACGAATTTGCGCAGGTTCTCGCGCTGGATTTCGGACAGGTTGTTGTTTGAGTCATCACGGCGACGCGTATTAAGCACGATAGCGTCGTAGCCGTCCGTGGACGGCACGTTCAACTCAAATGCAAAGTCGCTGACGTCTACCGAGTAACCGGCCACTTTCAGGAAGCCGGACAGTATCGGAGTGGTCTCACTGTAGGGGTGGCTGCCGCCGCTCAAGAGAAGTAGGTTCATAAGATGTGCCTTGGTGCGGTTCTCGCTGGTGGATTCCGATTGTGCCCGCGGGTTTCCAAAGATGACTGAACTGGACGCCGTCGTTTACCCGGGATGATTTTAGAAATCGCCCCTGCCCCCGGATTCCCTTTCCAAAGTCCAATTTCAAGGGACTCGTTCCGGGAACGGAACCCGGAAATCCGTGGGACCAGGGTTCGGGACGCCTAGAATATCAGCCGCCCACCGCTTTAACGGGTTGAACCTTCCAACACCTGCTCGCACACCTACCGGGCAATACCACTGGCAGAAAGCCCTTTATGAAGATCACCGGCTTCCGAACGCTCGTCCTCGGCACACCGTGGAGGAATCTGACCTATCTGATCCTGGAGACTGATGAGGGATTGACCGGGGTGGGCGAGGCCCGCGTGCTTGGGAAAACCCACACCGTCATTGAGTATCTCAAGGACGCCCAGCGGCACTTCGTCGGCCACAGTCCGTTTGACGTGGAGGCGCTGTTCCGGCGCATGACGCT
>JACZRO010000008.1 GCA_022574675.1 Chloroflexota bacterium | reverse complement strand
CTCCTGAATCAGGAGGGGGTTCGGGGGTGGTTTTCTCTAGCAAGCCCTCAACATCGCCTCCACCCATAAGCTCGGTCACCATGTAGGGCGTGCCGTCGTCCTCCTGGCCGAGGTCGAGCACGGCGACGATGTTGGGATGCACGCCCAACCGTCCCATGGCCTGGGCCTCGCGGGTGATGCGCTCCTTTGAGGTGTCGTCGAAGCCCTCGGTCTTTATGAGGGCGAACGCGACCTCGCGGTCCAGCAGCGTGTCGTGGGCCTGGTAGACGCGCTTCTTCCCGCCCTCGCCAAGAAACCTGCTGACCTGGTAGCGGCCGTTGGCGAAGGACGTGGGGGCGTCGTTGGAGTCGGCGGATGGCGTACCGGCGCTGGATAGCGGAGACCGGGCCGGCGCCGAGGGCGCTGTTCCGGCGTCGAGGACGCCAGTGTCGCGAGACGCGGCCTCGACAAGGGCCAGTGCGTCGGTATTGGATGGGTCGAGACGAAGAATGCTGTCGCACAACGTCTGTACCTGATCCCATCTCCCCGCGACAACGGCTTCTTCCGCCTCGTCGAGCATCTGCTCGATCCGCTTCTTCAACCGCTCGGTAGTCATGATGGGCGGGATGATACAACGGCCTGTGCGCTCCGTTTTCGGATCCCGCTGGGTGGATGACCGGCGGGCGGCACGGCGTTCACCGTCTATCACGCACCGAGCGGGTCCCGGGCCTGGTTTATAAGGACGGCGAGCCAACGGGCAGGTCGTACCGGGCCCTGGCAGCCATCGAAGCGGCTGAGGCAACGGTGCGCGACGCGGGCCTGACAGCGGGCTTGAGCGAGCGGCTGCCCGGCCAACGGTCCCGCGCCGCGCAAACTCGGAGATTTCGAGTGCCGCCGGCTCGTGGCGTCCTCGGCGGGCCGGGCGTACACTCCGCTTCCCGCGGGCCGGCGGATTCCGTCGCCGATTGCACGTCAGACGGCGATATGGAGTGGCCCGCGTTCTGCGGCTTCTCGTCCCGGTCATTGCCTTCATTAGTCCGGCAATGTACGAGCGCGAGCCCTAGATCGATAAAAGCCCGGCGCCCGGAGCGTGGATATGCAACGCGCGACACGAGAGGTCCTTTACTACGAGACCGGGGCGGACAACCCGGTAACGATGACGGTCAAGCCCGGAGAGGTGTTCGAGGTCGAGACCCAGATGAACCGGGGCCCGGACTCGGATTCCCCGTCGGTGCCCGACGAGCTCCGGGAGTACTACAACACCGTGCGCAGCGACGACCTGCCCACGGATCGCGGCAACGCCTCGTCCGGCGCGATACGAGTGGAAGGCGCGGAGCCGGGGCAGGTGCTGGTCGTCCACGTCGAGAAGATCACGCCGCACGGCATCGGGTGGACCGGATACCGGGGCAACACGGCGGCGATGCCGGGCTGGCTCGGCCACTCGAACGTGGGCCCGACGTCGAAAGTCGTTCCGATCCGGGATGGCAAGATCATCTGGAACGATAAATTCTCGATTCCTATCAAGCCGATGCTCGGCTGTGTCGGCGTGGCGCCGGCGCGCGACCGTTGGATCAACTCCTGGGCCGGCGTCTGGGGCGGCAACTTTGACATCCAGGAGATAACGGACGGGGCGCAGGTACACATCCCGATACAGGTGCCCGGCGCGCTGTTGCACATCGGCGACATGCACGCGTTACAGGGCGACGGCGAGATCTGCGGCGGCGGCGGCATCGAGACGGGCGGGATAGCGCGGCTGCGGGTCGAACTCAAGGACAAGCCCGCCAACATGACCTGGCCGCGCATCGAGAACGACGAGTACATCATGACCACGGCGCAGGCGCGCCCCGCCGAGGACGCCTTCCGCACCGCCCTAAGCGAGATGTTGTTGTGGCTGGAAGAGGAGTACGGCTTCGAGCGCAAAGACGCCTTCATGTTCCTTGCACAGGTCCTGGAAGCCCGCATCACCCAGTTCGTGAACCCGACCTTCAGCTACATAGCGAAGGTCAAGAAGGAATACCTGGAGTGGACGAAGTGAGCGCGGCGGAGGAGTACAACTACCGTTCTTTCCCGTTGGACCTCGATGGGTCGTATTTCAAGGGGTTCCGTGATGGCGCGCCGAGGCCCGGCCAGCCGGCGCCCGATGGTGAACTCACGAATGCGATGTCGGGAGAGCGCGTCAAGCTATCCGACCTGTGGCGACAGGGTCACCTGGTAATCGAGTTCGGCTCAATCACCTGAGCGTACTGCGGTCTGGCGGCGCCAGACCTGGAGCCCATGGCGAAGGAGTTCGCCGACGACGGTGTGCAGTTCATCTTCCTTTACGCCCGTGAGGCGCATCCGGGCGATAACAAGCCGCACCACTCGAGCATGGAGCAAAAGCTGCAGTACGCCCGTGATTTCGTGGAAATGTGGAGCATTGATCGTCCGATGTACGTCGATGATCTCGATGGTCCGGTTCACAAGGCATACGGAATGCTCCCGAACATGACGTGGATCATTAACTCGGCCGGCCAGATCGTGTACAAAGCCAACTGGACAGATCACCGCACAGTGAAAATGGCCGTCGAACAGTTGATAGCCGAAAGGGATCTGCGGCGTGCGAAGGCCCGGATCACCCCTTACAGCATCGAGTGGCAGCCAAATCGCGAGAACCCGGTAGTGAAGTTCATGGGCGGTCTTTACGACGTGCCCGGCGAACGCGCCGTTGCCGAGTTCATTGCCGCTCACAGGAAGACCAATGGCGAAGAGGCAGCGACGATGATTCAAAGAGCCGCCGACGAGGCCCTAAAATTGAGGCAGGCCGCCCCGGCGGGGGACGATTAGGGTGATCAACACGGTACAAATCCGTTCGAGAGCTCAACTCGATGCCTGAGCTGTATCGCTTCGACAAGAGCCGGGCGCTGTTCGAACGCGCCCAGGAAATGGTCGCGGGCGGCGTCAGCAGCCAGATTCGACGCGCCGAGGCGCCGGTTCCGCTCTGGTTCGAACGCGCTAAGAACGGCCTTATGTGGGACGTTGACGGAAACGAGTACGTCGATTTTGTCCAGGGCATGGGGCCGAACATCTTCGGCCATGCTCCCGACTTCATCGTGGACGCGGTCGCACGGGACATGAGCGACGGATTTGTGTTCGCCGGTCAAATGGAACTCGAGCTGGAAGTGACCGAGATGGTGCAGCAGTCCGTCCCGCTCAAAGGCCCGGTGCGGTACGCGTCCTCCGGGACGGAGATCGACCAACTGGCGCTGCGGCTGGCGCGCGGTTATACCGGCCGTCCTAAATACCTCAAATTCGAGGGCCACTATCACGGCTGGACCGACACGGTCGCCTTCAGCGTTCACCCGCCGCTTGACCGGGCGGGACCGTTCGAAAGCCCGATCGCCGTTCCTGAGTCCGGCGGCATTGCGTCCGGCTCAGGCGCGGACATCGTGATCGCGCCCTGGAACGACCTGGACGCGCTGAGGGCGGTGTTCGAGCGGCACGGAGATGAGCTGGCCTGTGTGCTCACCGAGCCAATCATGTGCAACACGAACTGCATCATGCCCCGCCCGGGCTACATGGAAGGCATGCGCGAGTTGTGCGACCGGTACGGCGTGCTGCTCATATTCGACGAGGTGATCACCGGGTTCCGTGTCGCACTCGGGGGTGCACAGGAGCTGCTCGGGGTGGAGCCGGACCTGGCGACCTACGCGAAGGCGCTCGCCGGCGGGTTCCCGCTATCGATGATGATCGGCAAGCCGGAGATCATGGAGATGCTCGGCGACGGCCGTGTACAGCACGGCGGCAGCTTCAACAGCAACGTGATGTCCATGTCCGCCGCGCGGGCGAGTCTGAAACACATCCTGAAAAATCCCGCCCGCTTTTACCGTGAGCTGAATGCCCGGGGAAATCGTCTCATCGAGGGACTGCGTCAGGCCGGCCGGGAGGCCGAGTCCGATCTGCAGGTCCAGGGACTGGGATCGACGTTCTGGACCAACTTCACGACGAAAGAAGAGATCTTCGACTACCGCGATCACGCGGAGAATTGCGATGAGGAGCGGTATCACCAGTTTGCGCGGGCGATGCTCGAGCGGGGCGTTCGTCTGAGCACGAACGGCCGCTGGCACATGGCGTCCACACACACAGACGCCGACGTGGATCGCACGATCGAGGCGGCGCGGTCCGCCCTCACGGTGATTTGAACGGGCCGGTATTTAACGGTTACTAACGATTGCGTAAACAGCGGCCGGGGACATTGAGGGCCGCACAAGTACACAGGAGCAGGTAGTTGCGCTGGAGCTCAGCGGTATCCGATGTCTCGTCGCTGACACAGGCCATCGACGACACCACAGAAAGGGTCGAGATCGGCCTGGACGGCGCGTCGGCGGATCTCGTGTTCGCGTTCATCTCCTCACACCACGCGCCCTCGTACTACTCGGTTGTAGAGCTGGTGCGCTCCCGGTTCCCGGGGGCGGTCGTTCTCGGTTGTTCCGCGGGGGGAGTCATCGGCGCCGGCCACGAGGTCGAAGATGCGCCCGGAGTGGCGCTGACCGCGGCGAGCCTCCCCGGGGTGGTGATCACGCCGTTCGAGTTCGAGAACGAAGAACTGCCCAGCCCGGACGCGCCGCCATCGGCATGGGAGGCCCTGATAGGCGTCCCCGCGTCTGACCGGCCCAGCTTCGTCCTGTTGCCGGACCCGTTCACGCTCCGGGCCGATGAGCTGGTTGCGGGGCTGGACTACGCCTACCCGGACTCTGTCAAGATCGGTGGCCTCGCCAGCGGCGGAACCGTGACGGGCGCCAACGCGCTTTTCTCAACCCGGGGCGCGCGTCGCTCTGGAACGGTCGGTGTCGCGCTCAGCGGGAACGTGGTGGTGGACAGTGTCGTGGCCCAGGGCTGCCGGCCGATCGGCGAGCCCATGGTCATAACCGGATGCCGGGACAACGTAATTACGCAGCTCGGAACGGAGCGGCCCCTGGACGTGCTAAGGACCCTCTTCGACCGCGGCGATGACCGTGAGCGCCGTCTGATCAGACGGTCGTTACAGATCGGCGTCGTTATGGACCCGCTCCGTGAGAAATATGAGGCCGGCGACTTCCTGATCCGCAACGTGATCGGCGCCGACGGCGATGACGGCGCCCTGGCCGTCGGAGAGCACGTTCGTGAGGGCCAGGTGGTGCAGTTCCATGTACGCGACGCGATATCGGCCAGCGACGACCTCGGAGCGACCCTGTTGCGATACACCAGCGAACACCCGGATGTGGCGCCGTCCGGCGCGCTGTTGTTCTCATGCCTGGGTCGTGGTGAGCGTTTGTTCGGCCGGGTCGATCACGATACGGACATGTTCCAGTCGGTAGTCGGGAGCATGCCGGTCACCGGCTTCTTCTGCAACGGCGAGATCGGGCCGGTGGGCGGGTCGACCTTCCTGCACGGCTACACCAGCTCCTTCGCCCTGTTCAGGCCGAAAGAGCCCGCCGCGGTCTAAGGCGGCGGCGTAAAATCCCGGCCTGCTACACCTACAAGCACGCAGGCCGGGGGTACCATGACGAACGATCTTAATGGCCGATTCGCGGGACAGGTCGCGATTGTGACCGGCGGCGCGCTCGGGATCGGCGGAGCCACGGCGCGCAGGCTCGCGGGCGAGGGCGCCAACGTGCTGATCGCCGACTTCAACGACGAGGCGGCGGCGGCGAACGTGAGCCGAATCACCGAAGCCGGCGGCGCGGCGCTTGGCGTCCACACCGACATCTCGAAGCACGATGACATCCGGCAAATGGTGGAAGCAGCGGTCGACGAGTGGGGCCGGTTGGACATCCTGGTCCAGAACGCCTTCCCGACGGACACCCGCGACGCCCCGTGGTGGGGCAGCGCCGTCTCCGTGCCGGAGGACGGATGGGACATGGGCATGTCGATGCTCACAAAAGCGTTGTACCTCGGCGCGAAGTACGCGGTGCCGGAGATGGAGAAGACGGGCGGCGGGAGCATCGTGAACCTGGCGTCTGTACACGGGCTGCTGATGGCGCCAAATTCGCTTGTGTACGAGGCCGGTAAATCGGCGGTGATCGGCATGACGCGTCAGATGGCGATCGATTTCGGCCCGCTCGGCGTACGGGTCAACGCTATCTGCCCCGGACACATCGTTACAGAGGGCCTCGGGCGTATGTGGGAGGACAATGCTGAAGGGCTGAAGTTCTTCGCGCAGCAGTACCCGGTGCGGCGGACCGGAAAACCGGACGACATCGCCGCCGCCATCGCGTTCCTGTGCTCCGACGAGGCGTCGTTCATAACAGGCCATCCCCTTGTGGTCGATGGCGGCCTTACGATCCAGCTGCAGGAAGACCTGGGGGTGGCGCTGGCAAAGTACGCCCGGGACAACGAGTTCCGGATGCCGTAGTACGGCCGGGCCGTGGAGCGTTATCTGAAGACCACGGGCCGGGCCGGGGACGTACGTATCGGTGATCGGGCTTATGTGCGGCTTCCGAGCGAACGCCTCTACCACGCCTTCAAAATTCCCGGACAATTTCGGCGTCTACTGGGGATCGGCCGGCGCAACTCGCCGCCACGTCAACGCCGCACGGTTCGCCCGGCGCCGCGTCTGACTCGCGAAACCTGAAACGGGAAGGCTACCTGTGTCGACTGAATCCGAAGGTGTGGGGCAGCCACGACGGCGAAGGCTCGGTCCCGCAGCCCTCACGGTTCGCGCCCTCATTCTCATAGCGGTCGTCGCGATCGCGGGTGGCGGTGGCTACCTCGCCGTCGACCGGCTCGGAGACGACGGTGGCGGGTCTACGACAGAACTCCAGTCCATCGCCGTTCGGATCGGGGACGTAACGGACGCCATTTCGACGAACGGATCGCTGGTGTTCCCGAATCGGGATACGGCCGGGTTCAGCACTCCGGGGACTGTCGGTGAGATCCTGGTGGCGGCGGGAGATCTGGTCACCGAGGGGCAGGTCGTCGCCACCCTCGATGATGCGACGATCACCGGCCTCGAGGAGGCCGTGGCCCGGGCTGAGGTGACGCTGCGCGATGCAGTAGAGAAACTCGTCGATCTGAACGCGCCCGTGGAAGACCTGGCCCTGGCCAAAGCAGACCTCGACGTGGTGATAGCCAGGACGGCGCTGGCGAGGGCCGAAGAAGCGCTCGCTGTGTTTGCCGATGGCGACACGCTGGCCGGCGCCGAGGCGGACCTGGTGGCTGCGCGGAAATCACTGGCCAATGCCGCCGAGGTTCTCCGCATCGCTGAGCGCGACTGGGCCGAGAAGATCGCGGACGCCGACACAGCGCTGGCTGACACAAAAACCGGGTACGCCGACGCCGTGATGAAGTGGTTTGGCGTGGCGCTATCAGCCGAACAGGCCGTTGTTACACCGGGCGACCTGCTGAACAGTTGGGGCGCCACGTATGAGTTGATCTACGCGCGCGACACTTCGGGCGATTTCGGGCCGCTCCCCGACGATCCGGCGACGCCCTGGGACGAGTTGACCGTTTCACTCTGGACCCGGACGTTCCCGTTCGGTGTCGACGCCACGTGCGACTCGTCTCCCGCCGCCGGCGACTCGCCATGCGTACAGGACGAGATCGAGACGTCCTGGGCCGCGATCTCAGGAGCGAGAGAGGCGACGGAGAAAGCGGCGTCCGACGCTGCCATCGCACTCGAATCGAGCGCTGCCACCGTCACTCGCGAGAGTGATGACGTGATCGTCGCCGAGGCCGCCGTTGTCGATGCGACCAACCCCCTGGAGCTGGCCAGCCTTCAGGGTGACGTAACTATCAAGACCCTCGCCCTGTCGGACGCCATATCAGGCCTTGAGGAACTGAAGGGAAACGCCGTCGACCAGGAAGCCGTCAATCTCGCAGAGGCGCAGATCGCCGTAGCGACGGTCGCCTTGACGGACGCGAAGGATGCGCTTGTCGGCGCCGTGATGATCGCTCCGTTCAGCGGCGAGATCGTCGAAGTCCTCGTGGAACCGGGAGATCGGTTGAACGTCGCAGGCGCGCCCGTCCTGGACATCGTTGATAGATCTGTCATCGAGGTCGATGCCGTTGTGGACGAGATAGACGTGTTGTCGGTGTTCGTGGGCGCAACAGCGGAGGTGACGATGGACGCGCTTGGCGGGCAGGTACTGACCGGGACGGTGTCGGAGATCGGCACCGCGGCGAACTCCCAGCAGGGAGTGGTGACCTTCCCGATCCGGGTGCGCGTTGACGTGCCACCTGGGCTCAACCTCAGGGAGGGATTGAGTGCGACCGCCTCGGTAGTCTCGGCGCGGGAGTCGAACGCGATCCTGGTGCCGAACGCGGCCATCGGCGGCACATTCATTGCGCCCACAGTGGACCGGGTCAGGGACGGCGCGACGCAGACGGTAGCCGTGGAGATTGGACTCAGCGACGGGTTCTGGGTCGCAGTTCGGTCAGGGCTTGAGGCGGGTGATGAGGTTTTGGTGGCGGCCACAACCGGCGCTTCCAGCGACACGGCGACCACACCCAACTTCTTCTTCGGCGGCACGGGCACGTTCCAGGGATTCGGCGGGACAGGAACCGGCGGCTTCATCCGGCCCGAGGGTGGAGGAGGGTTCGGCGGATTCGGTGGCGGCCGCAGAGGACAGGGGGCGCAGTGAGCACGCCGGTCATTGAGCTACAGGAGCTCCGCCGTGAGTTCCGGATGGGTGACGAGATCGTCCACGCCCTGGACGGAGCCAGCATGACCATAGAAGAGGGCGAAATGGTGGCGATCGTCGGACGGTCCGGTTCCGGCAAGTCCACGTTGATGAACATCCTGGGTTGCCTGGACACGCCCACCGGCGGCCGTTATCTCCTCAACGGCGAGGACATCACTGAGCTGTCCGATGATCGGTTGTCGGAAATCCGCGGCCAATATCTTGGGTTCGTGTTCCAGAACTACAACCTGCTGCCCCGCGTCAGCGCCCTGGGCAACGTGGAGCTAGCGCTCCACTACAGATCCAGGCGCAAGAACAAGCGTGCGCTGGCGATGGAGGCGCTGGATCGCGTCGGACTGGCACACCGCGCCAACCACCGGCCGCCGGAACTGTCCGGCGGTGAGCAACAACGAGTCGGTATCGCACGGGCGCTGGTTAGCGACCCGCGGCTTATCCTGGCCGACGAACCGACCGGCAACCTGGACTCCCGGTCGAGCGAACTGATCATGGCCACCATCCAGTCGCTCAACCGGGAGGACGGACGCACGATGGTGATCGTGACCCACGACCACGAAGTGGCGTCGGCGGCAAATCGGATCATTTCGCTGGAGGACGGCCGCGTCGTGGACGATCGGCGGATCGAAGCGAGGACGGTGGTCTCCCCTGTCGGCCCGCATAGCGCTCCAGGGGTTGCGACTTCGCCTCTCTCCCCGAAAGCGGTGGACGGAGGGGCGGTGCGCGGCGTTACGACGCCGGACCCGCAAGGCCTGTGAACCCTCTACTCATACTCAACACGGCGCTGTCGTCCATCGGGACGAACAAGCTCCGGGCAGGTCTGACACTGCTCGGCATCGTAATCGGCGTCGCCGCCGTCGTGTCGCTGATGGCGATCGGGCGTGGCGCACAGGAAACGGTCACGAGCCGGATTACGGCGCTCGGCACCAACCTTCTATTCGTGCGGCCGGGCGCGGCGACCGAGGGAGGTTTCGTGTTCGGCCAGGGCACGGCACAGACGCTGACGCTCAAAGACGCGCTTGCGATCGACGACCGGGTGTTCGCTCCGGATGTGGTGGCGGTGGCGCCCGAAACGTCGACAGGGCTGCAGATAGTGGCCGGCTCGCAGAACACCTTCGCGACTACGCTCGGTGTCACCTCGGCGTGGCTCGGGGTACGAAACATCGAGCTGTCCGCGGGACGGCCGATAACACCGGCGGATGTCGCGAATGAACTGCAGGTCGTGGTCCTCGGATGGAACGTCGCCGAGAGGCTGTTTGAGTCGGAAAACCCTATCGGCCAGGCGGTTCGGCTCGACGGCAGGCGGTTCATGGTCATCGGCGTTATGGAGCGCAGGGGCGGCACCGGCTTCGGCAACATCGACGATCAGATACTTGTTCCGCTCACCACAGCGCACTTCCGGCTGAACGGGAGTCGAACGCCGCAGGGCGACATTACGGTGAACACGATCAACGTGCAGGCCGCCGGGACCGATTCCCTGGACGCTGCCAGGGCGCAGGTGGAAAACCTGTTGAGGCTGCGGCACCGCATCGACCTCAACGATGACGACGATTTCACGGTCACGAACCAGCAGGACACGATCGATACGCTCGAGTCGACGACCGACACGTTCGTGGTGTTCCTGGCGGCGGTGGCGGGCATTTCGCTCGTGGTCGGCGGCATCGGGATCATGAACATCATGCTGGTGTCGGTCACCGAGCGAACCCGTGAGATCGGAGTCCGCCGGGCCGTGGGCGCTAAACGACGCGACATCCTGATGCAGTTCGTGACCGAAGCGACATTGCTGTCGGCGGCGGGCGGCCTGGTCGGCATCGCGCTCGGCTCGGCGGTGGCAAGGGCCATCGATGGGCGGACCTTCGGGTCCGAGACGTTCCAGACGGTGCTAAACGCCGACGTGGCGATCTACGCGCTGGCCGTTTCAGCCGCTATCGGGCTGTTCTTCGGTATCTACCCGGCGGCGCGTGCGGCCCGGCTGGACCCGATCGAGGCGCTGCGGCAGGTTTAGCGCCGGTCAATACCCGGAATTCGATATACACGACGAATTTCGTCGGCATTGTCAGTTTGTGATTCGAATCACGGTGTTGACAGCGTGATCTCGACGTGTTTACGTACTCTCACTTTAGTACTCCGGCCGGGGTTCGTCGCACTCGTTACTCGAGGCTCGACGGCTTCAGTCAGGGGTGTGTATGGCGTGACATTTCACGCGCCGCACACCTGCCGACCGGCCGAGGAGGTGGTTCGTGGTCACCACCAGGACGGCCCGGTCCGGCGCATCCGACACGCACGCGCCAGACGATACGGGTTCGCCAGCCCTCAGGCGCCAGTGGGCCTGCGCCATACCCATGACCGGAGTGCGCTACTACCGTTTCCTGACAGATGTCACGGAACCTCAGGAATCGGTCGAACCGGACCGCCCCACAGTTGACCCGGAGGAACCCGGAGCGGCGGTTCGAGGAGGTACATGATGGTCTTCACAACCACGTGCCCTTACTGCCAGATGCCAGCCCTGGAAACGGGCTTTGCGCTGGCCGACGGCTACGCCCGATGTCATCTCTGTGGATGGACGGAGATGGTCCAAGACGACACGGATGAACGTGACGACGATTCGGGACGGATGGCGGTTCTGAGCCGCGGCGACAACTCTGGATCGGGTGGGGTCGCAATAGAGCTCCGCTAACCGAGTCTGCTCCAAACAGACGGCTCTCCCCCTAACCGTCCAGTTTTGTCCGGCGGAGTTCGGTCGACGAGATGTCCTCCCGGAACGCATCCCCCGGGATCTCTTGCAGCAGCGCTCCGTAACCGTCCGGCACATCGAGGTCGTTGACGGTCTTGAACCCGGCGTCTGTACTCCGGCCGGCGACGACAAAAGCGCATCCGTTTCGCCTGATCTCGGACATCGCCGCGAGCGTCGCAGAACCGGTATCGTCAGGATCGGTCTCCGGCTCGTAAGGCGGATAGTACCTGTCGTCGAACAGCCGCACGGCAGTGTCATACCCGATCACAAACGTCGAGTCCGGCATCAAACGGGACTTTTCGACGAATGTCGGGGCGCGCGAGATGAGCGCCGTAAAGCGTCCGCCGAACTGCGAAAGCCGCTCGCGGACCTCGTTTTCGGTCAACTCCGTCTTCTCCACGTTGACAACTGAAAGCTCGAACACACCGTCGCGGCCGGTGATCCGAGCCGCGGCCCGGAGCATGCCCTCGTGACCATCGTGGAGTGGGTTGAAGGCGCCGGAAAGCACGGCCAGCCCGCGATCTGCGCCGACGCGGATCCTCCCGCCGGGATCAACGGTGACTACCTGGACACCTCCCGCCAGTACGGCGGCGAGCAGACGATCAGAGTCGTTCATCGGTCACGTTCAGCGATTCGCCCGGGAGCAGTCCCGGATCGAGCGACGTCGCGATCCCGTTGCCGAGTGCGACCAGGTTGAGGACGAGCCTGCTGACGACGTCCTCCTCGGCGGCGCGGTCGCGGGCGCCTTTCTCGAACTCGATCGTGTAGTCGATCCGCCGTGTCGCCGTCCGTAGTGCGCAAGCCGCCCGATGGGTCCCGCGCTTCGTGTAGTCGGTGGCGATGGTGGCCGTGCAGGAAACACCGATGACCGCCGAGTCGTCATCATCCTGGAGAAGTTGGAGGGCGCGCTCGTAGGCGCGCTCGGCCATTCGTACCGCCTCGTCACGGGAGACGTGAGTCTCCGCCTCCACGCCGACGAACTCGTTCAGCGAATTTATCGAATACGGGACCAGCGCTTCGAGCACGGTACGTGAAGCGCCGCCCTGTGCGAACAGCCAGCCCAGCGCCGAGACACCGGCGCCAGTCACCACGATCACCGCCTTCTCGGGCCGGGAGTGAATCTCCTTTACGAGATCCACTATCACGCTATCGACATCGCTCACTGCTCAAACTCCACGTTTGCGGTCGCCCGGCCTCATCGCGGCAGACTGCGCCGGCCTCTCAGTCCAGGTGGAAAACCTCTACGAGTTCGACCATGTTCTCATCGGGCCTGCCACCGTCGGGCGCGTCGAAGAACGGCTCCATGAGCGCCTGCCAGCGCGAGTTTGCGTCTTCTCCCGCCATGCCGTCGAGAGCCGACTGGAAGCTCTCCGGCACCTCAACGTACCCGAACATCATCCCGTCGGGCCGCATAAACAGGCTGTAGTTGCGCCAGCCGTGCCGGCGCAGAGCGTCCAGCATGTCTCTCGACACGTTCCTGTGGTGTTCCCTGTACTCCTCGATACGGTCCTCTTTGACCTTCAGGAGAAAACCGACTCGCTGCATGTCGCGACTCCCTGGAGCTTCAGATGTTCTGGAATTTCCCGAGGATGTTCGGGCCGAATGGCGGCCGGGGTGCGCGGTATGCTACCGAACCGCCGCGCCCCGGACCGCGGTGTGCCGGGGATGACCCGCCGTACCCGTGATCGGAGCCGCTCGTAATGAAGAGTTACGCCCAGGCCCTGGACCTGAAAGACGACCCAGAGACGGTCGAAAAGTACAAGGAGTACCACCGGGCGGTGTGGCCCGAGGTGCTGGAGTCGCTGCGCTCGATCGGCATCTCGAAGATGGAGATATTCCTGCTCGGAACGCACCTGTTCATGTACTACGAGGCCCCCGACGACTTCGTGCCGGAGCGGGATTTCCAGGCGTACACCGATGCGAACCCACGCGCTGAGGAGTGGAACGACCTGATGATGACGTTCCAGGCCCGGGTCCCGGAGGCCGGTCCGGATGACTGGTGGGCGCCGATGGAGAAGGTGTTCGACCTCGGCCGGTAGACGAGCCCGGACCCGATCCTTACGCGGTCCAGCACAACGCAGCCCCACCATTGCGCCGTCCCCCGGTATTACGAAGTCCCGAAGAAAGAGAGAAGGTCAAGCCGCACAACCAATGTCGACAGAAGCGCAGAAAGAATCGTCCGGCCTGCGTACATGGATTCATTTCCTGCGATACGGCCTCCCGGTATTCGCGGTGATGGCCGCGATATTCGCCGTGTCACAGATGTCTCCGGCCACGATCGACGACATCTCGGCGTTCGACACCGCATCCGGCTTGCTTGGCCGGTACACGGGCGATATCGCTCATTTCGCGGAGTACTTCGTGTTGAGCGTCCTGATCCTGCGTTGGATCCTGGCGGTGAAAGTTCCGCCCGGCACAGCGCGGCCCGATGTCGTGCTGGTCAGGTCATCGGCCCAGAAGGCGGTGGCCCTCGCGGTCCTGTATGGCATCAGCGACGAGGCCCACCAGTGGTTCGTTAACGGCCGTTCCGTGGAACTACTGGATCTGTTGGTCGACGGGATCGGCGCGGTGTTGGGGGCGGCGATATACCTGTCCGTCTACCAGGCATGGCGACTCCAGAAAAGCGGAGGCGCGGGACGTTCCCCGGGACAGGATGCCGCAGCTCCTGCGGAGCTGGCCCCGAACTCGAAGGCGAATCAAGGTCATGACGACGAATAGGCCGGGGCGGCTCCAGGACCCGGCATCCGGGTTGCGGGCGCGCAGGCCATCCTCCGGGGATCGTTTTCCCTACGCAGGAAGCCTTTTCCGCTACGCATATAAAGGGTCTAAATGTGTTCCGGGATACGTCTGGCCGCCCGGAAACCCGTTGTGACGTCGTCGTCGTTCGAGGCATGGGAGCTAAGGCAACGCCAGAAAGAGCTGCTGGAAGCGATAGAAGAAGCGGTCAGGATGGCCGAAGAGCTGACCTGGCCGCCGCGGCCCATCTACATCGCCAACCGAATCCGTGAGCATCTGGTGCCGGCCCTGTTCGACGCCCGGACCTACATCGAGGTGGGCGAAGTCGCGGCGCCGGCGATCCGCGAGCGATTGATGGCAGCGCGCCTGGTCGCAGCGGACTTGTCGACCGAAGACCAGGTTTTCGACCGCCTGTTCAGCCGGCTGCGGGCCATCTCGGAAGAGGCCGACAACGTTGCCAGACTCGCATAGGATTCTCGAACGCACGTGCTACTATTCGCCTCGTGACGACGCGTTCGGCGGGACCTCCCGGCGCGCACGTTTTGGGGACCCTTTTCGACCCCCGGCCGGAACGGTGATAACGAATTGAGCGAGGCCCGGGTAGATATCCAGGTCGACGCCAGGTTCCAGGAAGCTTTCGGAGCGGCCCGCCTCGACCAGTTGCTCCTGGACGTAGCGGAAACAACCCTGCTCCGGGAGAAGGTGGCCGGGCCCGATCGGGTGACCGTGATCATCACGGACGACGAGGCTCTGCGTAAGCTGAACCGAGAGTTCATGGGATACGACGAACCGACAGACGTGCTGTCGTTCAATACCGCGCCCGGCGCGGGCGCGGTTCCCGAGGCCGCGCAAGATGTCCCGGGCCCGTGGCCGGACGTGGCGGGTGAAGAGTCGGAAGCGCTGGGCGACATCGCGATCTCGTTCGAGCGAGCCGTCGCTCAGGCCGAAGCGGCCGGGCATGACCTGGCCCACGAGCTATCCGTCCTGACCGCCCACGGCGTGCTGCATCTGCTCGGATACGACCATGCAGGGCCGGACGAACGGCGGCTGATGTTTGGCAAGACCGACGAGATTCTAGCCGTCGTGGCGGAAAAGTCCGGAGGCCGGGCAAGTGGCTGATCGCAACGAGGTCTTCTACCGGAAGTGGCGCCCGCAGAGATTTGACGAGGTGGTGGGCCAGGACCACGTGACGCAGACCCTGCGGCAGGCGGTCCGGACAAACCGCGTCGCTCACGCATACATGCTGTGCGGTCCGCGCGGCACCGGCAAGACCTCGACGGCACGTATCCTGGCCAAGGCGCTGAACTGCGTCGATCAGCGCGACGGAGAGCCCTGTGGCAGTTGCGACAACTGCGTCGCGGTAACCGAGAACCGGATGCTGGACCTGATCGAAATCGATGCCGCGTCGAACCGCGGGATAGACAACATCAGGGACCTGCGTGATAAGGCCCGTTTCGCTCCCGGTTCGGGCGCCTACAAGGTGTACGTGATCGACGAGGTCCACCAGTTGAGCGGCGACGCCTTCAACGCCCTGCTCAAGACACTGGAAGAGCCGCCGCCACACGTGATCTTCGTTCTGGCGACGACCGAGATACACCGCGTGCCGGCGACCATCATGTCTCGCTGCCAGAGGTTCGATTTCCGGCGGCTCTCGAACGAGGTGGTGATCGACAAGCTCGCCGAGATCGCAGGCGAAGAGGATATCGACGCCGATCCGGAGGTCCTTTCGCTCATAGCCCGCACGGCGTACGGGAGTCTCCGGGACGCCGAAAACCTGCTTGAACAACTTTCCGTTTCGTACGGGTCGCAGATCACGATTGACCAGGCCCTTGAACTGTTCGGGCTGGGCGACGCCGAGTCAAGCATCGAGCTGGCCGTAGCGGCGCTCAAATCGGACCCCAAACAGGCGCTGCAGATCATCAACCGCGAGGCGGCCCGCGGGTCCGACCTCGGCCGCCTGCGAAACGGGACGGTCGACGTCCTCCGGGCGGGGCTGCTCGTGAAAGCGGGCGTGGAAGACGCGCTGGGCCACTCGCAGGACGCGCTGGACGCCATGACCGAGGCCGGACGCGGTGTATCGCTGGAAAAGCTGCTTCACATCGTGACGGAACTGGAGAAAGCGGACTTCAGGCGGAACCCGTCGTCACCGCTCCCGCTTGAACTGGCGATCTTGAACGCGCTTGCGGCGCGACCGGCAGCGGAAGTCGTGCCCGCCGCCGTCGCCGCTCCCACTCCTCCCCATGAGCCAGGGGGAGCCGCTCCCGGACGGCGTCCCCGGTCCCAGGCTCCACCTCCGGTCAATCAACCGCCGGTCCGTCAGCAGGCGCCCCGGCCGAGCACCGGGACAGAAGCCCCGGAGGCGCCCTCACAATCGCCCCGGCGCCCGCGCACACCCCAGGACGATCGATGGGCACAGGTCATCGAGGCGCTCCGCCGTACCAAGGGCGCCAAATATGTCCTCGGCGCACTTTTGCGCGATGTACAGGAGGCGGAGGTGGACGGCGATACGCTCCGGCTCTCGTTCCGCAACAGTTCAATGGAGCTGCGGGTTGCCGACGAACTGGCCGACCCGCGCGGCCGGGCCCCTGTGGAATCGGCCGTCGAAAAGGCGTATGACGTAAAGTTGAAGGTCGTCATCGTAGAGCGCGACGATGGCGGACCCGCCAGGAAAGCGCAAACGGCGATGGACAGCCCTCTCGTACGAGCCGCCGTCACGATGGGCGCCCGGATCGTCGACGAGGGAGCCGTATCGGACACGACCGGTTCAGACCCCGAGGCGACGCCAGGTCAGCCCGGGGGGGACCGACCGGGATAAACTCAGGGAACCCCGGGACAGGGAGTCAATTGCCTTGAACAAAAACATGATCCGGCAGGCCCAGCAGATGCAGGCCCGCATGGCGAAGATCCAGGAGGAGCTCGCTTCAGCGCGGACGGAGGCCACGGCGGGCGGCGGCGTCGTCAAGGTGACGGTGATCGGCGGATCGAAGGTCGAGGCTATCGTGATCGACCCCGAGGTCGTGGATCCAGAAGATATCGAGATGCTGCAGGACCTCGTAATGGCGGCCGTCAACGAGGCGATGGACTCTGCACAGGCCGAGGCCCAGAAGAAAATGGCCGCGATCACCGGCGGACTGAACATCCCGGGACTCATGTAGCCGACTCACCCCGAATGCGCCCCTGCGCGCGGGGCGCGCCCTGGAAGCTCCGGAACGTTCCGGGGCCGCCGGGGATCTCTTTCAACTGCAGGAAGGCCGGACCTCCCGGACCGATGAACTCCAACTTCACCCCTTCAGCAGCCGCGCCCGTCGCCCGGCTCATCGAGGCGTTCAACCGCCTCCCCGGCGTTGGCCCAAAGTCAGCGCAACGGCTGACGTACTACATGATCCGGATGCCGCGGGAGGAAGCGGAAGCGCTGGCCGAGGCAGTGATATCGGTCAAGGACCGCATCGTCCTCTGCTCCCGGTGCCTCAATATCACAGAGGAACCGGTATGCCACGTGTGCACAAACGAGCGGCGCGACCGCACGCGGATATGCGTGGTCGAGGAGCCGCTCGACGTGTTCGCTATCGAACGGACCCGAGCGTATGACGGGCTCTACCATGTGCTGCACGGCGCGATATCGCCCGTTAACGGCATCGGCGCGGAGCAGTTGAAAATCCGGGAACTCCTCGACCGGCTCCGGGACGAGTCGGTCAAGGAGTTGATTCTTGCCACGAACCCGAATCTCGAGGGCGAGGCGACGTCGATGTATCTCCAGCGCCTGATCGCTCCGCTCGGGATCAAGATGACGCGTCTTGCGCGCGGCCTGTCTTCCGGCGCCGACCTCGAGTACGCCGATGAGATGACGCTGGTGAACGCGCTCGAAGGCCGCTCAGAGGTGATGATCGATGGGGAAACGCCCGCCGGCTAAGCCTCGAGCGATCGGGTGGTCGCCCTTCCCGCTCGTTGCCAGACATATTGGGGACGGAACGGGCAAGGTGGTCGTATGACGTCGAGCCGCCCGAGATTGTTTTCCACCGAGGCCGTCGTGCTGCGCCACTCCGACCTGGGCGAGGCGGATCGCTTGCTCTGGCTGCTGACGCCGCAACGCGGAATCCTGCGGGCCACGGCGCGCGGGGCGCGCAAGCCGGGGAGCAAGCTCGGCGGGCACCTCGACCTCTTGTGCCACGTCAGGCTGTCGATGCGCGAGGGACGGGAGTTGCACAGTGTCAGCCAGGCGGACACGGTAGACGCCTTCCGGGGCGTGCGCACAGACATCGGCCGCCTGTCACGCGGGCTTTACATGGCGGAGATTGCGCAGCGGGTCAGCGTGGAGGACGCCCCCGCGCCGGCCGTGTTCCGGCTGCTCGTAAACAGCCTCGGCTGGCTGGCCGCGACCGAGAGTCCGGATACGCTCGTGCGCTGGTTTGCGTTGCGTTTGCTGACGATCACCGGGTTCAAGCCTGAACTGGGGGCGTGCGCCGAGTGTGGGGATACGCTCGAACCTGACGACCACGTTTTCTCCGCCGAGCGCGGCGGTCTCCTCTGCCCCGCTTGCCGGTCCCAGGGCGCTGACCTGCTCCATCCCGCCAGCCTGGGCACGATCAAGGTGCTCAGACATCTCGCCCGGAGCGATTACCCCGAGGTGGCGTCGCTCAAAATCGGCGGCGAGGAACGCCGGCAGATCGAACGGATACTTCGCGCCCACACAAACGCAGTAATCGACCGCGGCGTTCGTTCGGCAGCGTTCCTGGACGAGATCCGGGACTGGCCGGACGTTGGCCCGGTTCCGGGCGGGCTGCGGAGCGAGTCATAGTGGGCGCTGAAGCCGCTGCGGTGGTTTTCCGCCACCGGGTTATCCCGGCCGCTTCACAGGCTCGGTACAATCGAGACTCACTCGCGTACAACATTCTTACCAAGTGACTATCCCAACAACCGCCGGAGGGTGCGTTCCTACAATAAGACCTCTCCCTCACCCTAGCCCTCTCCCGCTGGGAGAGGGGACTGTCGAGTTTGTCACTAAGGGACGGGGGTACTCGTCACGGGGTTATCCGCCCTGAAGCGATCCCCTTCCCTCTCTGAAACCGTTCGCCCAGACCATCCCCGGGAATAGTTCATGGCCGAAGAGTTCATACGCGTTCGCGGCGCCCGCGAGCACAACCTGCGGAACATCGACGTTGATGTGCCGCGGGACAAGCTGGTGGTGATTACCGGCGTGTCCGGCTCCGGCAAGAGTTCTCTTGCGTTCGACACGATCTACGCCGAGGGCCAGCGCCGCTACGTCGAATCGTTGTCGGCGTACGCCCGCCAGTTCCTCGGGCGGATGGACAAGCCGGACGTCGATCACATCGACGGGTTGAGCCCGGCGATATCGATCGACCAGAAGGGCGTCTCGCGCAATCCGCGCTCCACGGTCGGAACCGTTACCGAGGTGTACGACTACCTTCGGTTGCTGTTTGCACGCGCCGGGCGTCCTCATTGCCACAACTGCGGACGGCCGGTCGCCCGCCAGTCGGTCCAGCAGATCACGGACTCGGTCATGCGGCTCGAAGCCGGCGCCCGGATCCTCGTGCTCGCTCCGATAATCACGCACAAGAAGGGCGAACACCTAGCGGTGTTCGAAAACGCCAGCACTGAAGGCTTCGTGCGAGTGCGCGTAGACGGCGACGTGAGGTTGCTTGAGGAAGAGATCAAGCTCGCCAGGACGCGCTGGCACGATATCGAGATCGTCGTGGACCGGCTCGTGACCGGCCCCGACGCCGAGGTTGGCCGGCTTTCGGACTCTATCGAGACCGCCCTCAGGCTTGCCGGCGGCACGGTAATCATCTCGATAATCGATGGCGAAGACATCGTCTACTCCGAGAAGTTCGCCTGCGTCCACTGCGATCTCAGCATTGGCGAGCTGGAGCCGCGCAACTTCTCTTTCAACACGCCTTACGGCGCCTGCCCGACATGCACCGGCCTGGGGTTCCGGCTCGAGGTGGACCCTGACCTCGTCGTGCCCGCACAGAACCTTTCGATCCGCAATGGCGCGATCGAGCCGTGGTCGCGGAACGGCGAGCTTTTGCCCGAGCGGTTGTCTGTGATGGAGGCCGTATCGGACCATTACGACTTCTCGCTGGACGTGCCGTTCCGGGAGTTGACCGAGCGCGAGCAGAACATCGTGCTGTACGGCGACGGCGACCGTCGTATCGAGGTCCTCCACACCACGCAGTCCGGCCGAACCTACCGCTGGCGTATGCGCAACGAGGGTGTGATCCCACACCTGGAGCGGCGGCACGAGAACACCGAGTCACAGAACGTGCGGGACGAGGTCGGCCGGTACATGGCGCAGCTGCCGTGCGTGACCTGCTCCGGGTACCGGCTCAAGCCGGAGACCCTTGCGGTGACGGTGCTCGGCATGAACATCATCCAGGTGACGCAGCAGTCCGTGGAACGCGCACTCCACTGGGTGGAAGCCGCCCGGACCGGCCGGTGGCCAGACGCCCACGGAAACCCTTCCGGGAACGCCTCTGGAAACCCCGGCGGGGAGTCGGGCGAGGTCAACGAGCCCCTGTCGCAGCGCGAGCACACGATCGCCGAGCAGATCCTCAAGGAGATCGAGTCGCGCCTCAGCTTCCTGGAGCGGGTCGGCCTTGAATACCTGACGTTGGACCGCACCGCGTCAACGCTATCCGGCGGCGAGGGCCAGCGGATCCGGCTGGCGACCCAGATCGGATCCGGTTTGATGGGTGTTCTGTACGTATGCGACGAGCCTTCCATCGGGCTTCACCCGCTGGACGACCACCGGTTGATCAAGACACTCCAGCAGTTGAGAGACGTCGGCAACACGGTGATCGTCGTCGAGCACGATGAGGCCGTAATGCGGGCCTCTGACCACATCATCGACCTCGGACCCGGCGCCGGAGAGCACGGCGGGTACGTCGTAGCCGAAGGCGACATATCGGTCATCGAGGCGGCCGAAGACTCGCTGACCGGGGCGTACCTGTCCGGTCGAAAGACGATCCCGATCCCGGAGCAGCGACGCCCCGGAGACGGCACGTGCATCGAGATTCGCGGCGCCGCCGAGAACAATCTCAAGGATATAGACGTCAAGATCCCGCTCGGCGAGCTAGTGTGCATCACCGGCGTGTCCGGCTCAGGCAAGAGCAGCCTGATCAACGAAATTCTGCAGAAGAAACTGGCGCAGACCTTCTACCGGGCGAAGGACCGGCCGGGCAAGCATGAGGAGATTGCCGGGCTGGACAACGTCGACAAGGTCGTAAACATCGACCATACGGCGATCGGCCGGACTCCGCGCTCAAACCCGGCGACGTACACCGGCGCGTACACCCCTATCAGGGATCTGTTCTCGACGATGCCCGAGGCGCGTGCCCGCGGCTATAAGCCGGGCCGCTTCTCGTTCAACGTCAAGGGAGGACGGTGCGAGTCCTGCAGCGGCGCCGGTTACGTGCAAATCTCGATGCAGTTCTTGCCCGACGTCACGGTCCCCTGCGAGGTGTGCGAGGGCGCTCGCTACAACCGTGAAGCGCTGGAAATCAAGTTCAAGGGCGCCAGCATCGCCGACGTTCTCGACATGACGATCACCGAGGCATGCGTGCTGTTCGAGAACATACCGCCGGTGATGAATCGGCTCCGCACGCTGGTCGAAGTCGGCCTCGGCTACATGCGGCTGGGACAGCCCGCGACCACGTTGTCGGGCGGCGAAGCGCAGAGAGTCAAGCTGGCGACCGAGCTCTCGAAAACGGCCACCGGCAAGACGGTTTACATCCTCGATGAGCCCACGACTGGGCTCTCGTTCGAGGACTGTGCGGTGTTAATGCGGGTACTGCACCGTCTCGTGGACGCGGGCAACACGGTGATTCTGATCGAACACCACCTGGACCTGATCAAGAACGCTGACTGGATCATCGACCTCGGACCGGGCGCCGGTGAACGCGGCGGGGAACTTGTGGCGCAGGGAACGCCGGAATATATCGCTTCCGTGAGCGCCTCTCACACGGGGAGGTATCTGGCGGAGGTGCCGGGCATTCACGCAGACGCTTCAGCGCCGGGGTCCGCCGGTCCCGCCCGCAGGCGCCGGCGCGCTGCGGTCAGCGTCGCGGAGGCGTCACCCTCGCTGTCGGGCCTGTCGCGTTCAAACGGCAGTAACGGCACACGCTCGCTCGCCCCGGACCCAACGGCTGGCCGCGAGCGCAGGCGGCGCAGGCGGCGAAGGCGACGGGTAGCCGGATAACCGGGTAACCGGGCTCCACGCCGGCTCGGACAACAGGGCGATGCGCCTTCTGGCTCACTCGTGTGGTCTTTTCGTAGCGCCCGCGGTTGACCGATCACCCACCTGGGCTGACGGTTTCCCCGCATACCCTGTGGGAATCACTAGCTTAGGCTGGTAGTCGCACGGGCTCGCCACCGCCCGGCTACGACCGAGGCGGCGTCGCCCAAACCTTCTGAAATATGGAAGGTAAACGGGGAGGAATAAGTGGCAGCGGTTATCGTTCAGAATCGGAGCCGGTTGAAGGTCTCCGTGCCGGATGGCACGGGGGCGTCGGTCACCATAGAGCCCGGCCAGTGCTGCGTCGTTCGCCTGGACAACGCGCGCCGCGACGGTCCGTTCTGGAGCCTGGTCGCGAGGGGAGTAATCTCCACCGCGCCGGCTCGACGAGCCGCCTGAAGCCCGTTACTCCCGGGCCTGCCTGACAGACCCCGCGCTACGCGGAATTTTCCCGTGTGCCCGATTCCCGCTACCCCCACCGGTTCAAGGCCCCGGCGCCGGCGCAGGCCGGCGACGAAGGCTTGCCATCCCGATTTCTGCTGTATCCTCCCGTCCTATGTGGCGAACGCCGGGCGTGGAGGCCGATCCATTGCGATCAGGACGAACAGGTAAACAAAGCGGGGACGCTTTCTTCCAGTCTTTGATGCGCTACAACCACTGTTTCGGCTGTGGTGAAGACAACCCGGAAGGTCTTGGAATACGCAGTAGATGGGATCCAACCGAGTCGTCGGTATCGGTCTGCGAGTTCATCCCTGCGGCGCACCACTCCGCCTATCCGCCTGATGTCGTGAACGGTGGCGTCATTGCGTCGGTAATCGATTGTCATGCGATCTGCACCGCGATCGCTGACGCGTACAGGCGTGCCGGCAGGGAGATCGGTGACGACGGCGAGACGATCCTCTATGCCACTGGATCGTTAACGGTCAGCTACAAGGCGCCCGCGCGACTCCACGGCAAACTTGTGGCGCGCGCCAGAATCGTTGAAGTGAGTGACCGCCGCACGGAGCTCGAAGTAACTGTCACAGACAGTTCCGGCCAGATCACTGCGGAAGGAACGGTAACGGCGGTGCGGGTCCCCGGCGCGTGGGCGAACCCGTCCGGGATATTCACAGGGGACTGAGCAACACCCCGGCTGGACCCGGTTGGCCTTCCCCGACTCCGCGGCGCCTTCACGCCCCGGCTCTCATCTCCCCACGAGATCACTGATCGCGCTGTCGTCGAACTCTTCGTCGAAATCGGCGGTTCCGTGTTCGAACGTCTTGAGCAGACGGCTGATCAAGGGATCAACCCAGGTGATTCCTCGACCGGCTGATTCAAGGACCGCGCTAAGTCGTGCCTGGTCGCCGCAGACCGAGGCAGAGACCAGCGACCAGCTCCCGGCGTAGGTGTGGAACGTCCGCAGGTTCTTGCTGCTCATTTTTGGCAACACCAGGGCGATCCCGGTGCCCCGGTCTTTCGCCTGCAGGCGCATGGCGAACTCAATCGCGTGATTGGGACGCTCTCCGTCCACGGCGATCAAGATGACATCGCCCTGCGGGATGCTATAGATATCAACTTCCCGGGGGTCGCCCTCCACGTCAGCCGCCACCGCAAGGTTGCTGTTGCCGGCAAGTACGCCCTCAACGGCGATACGCCACTGTATTGGGCCGACAAGGACGACGGAAGTGGCCAGCAGGGCGGCGCGGTCGCCGCGCATCGACCCGTTGCGTGCGCGGTCGGCTGCGGTCGGGCGGGCGGGCCTGCTCACCGGCGCCGGTTGTTGCGTCTTAGTTGTACGAACGATGCGCTGCATTTATCGTGAAATCACCACAGAATATGGATTCCCGGCCAGTTCCCCACCACGTACAGATGTCATATTCGCCGGGGACGATTCGCCCGGCATTGGCGTCGCCCTCAAACCCAACGCCGTTCGTCCCCACGAATAAGCTCGTAGTTCCCCCTCTGTATTTACACGCACGTGGGTCAATGCGAGCCGGTAGCAGTGCGGTTTGGCGTGACGCGCGGGAGGTTACGCGGCTTCGTCGGTGACCGTAAGATCCGGGTCGTGGGTCTGTTCCGCCTGAGCTTCATCGGCATCCCCGACGCGCCATCCGGCCTCGAGCATCTTGGTGACGGCCGGCTCGACCACATGAATGCCACGCGCAGATGACTGGACGACAAAGGTGAGTTTCACCGGGTCTGCGCTCGTCTTGGACGTGATTAGAGACCAGCTTCCGGCGTATGCGGAGAATCGGCGCGCCATGTCATCACGCAGGCCGGAGAGGACGAGAATAATCCCGGTTCCGCGGTCTTTCGCCTGGAGCTCCAGCGCCAGTTCGACCGACGCGTCCGGGTCGCCCGCGTCGGTCGAAACGATTACGACATCGGCCGATGGCAGGTCGAACATGTGTTTCGGTCGATTCGCAGGGTCGATCTCGGCCGCGAGAACGAGGGAGGGCTCGTACTCCAGCCAACTCGCCATCGGTTCGCGCCAGGCCGGCGAGCCGACAAGGGTCAGCGAGGTCACCGGGCGCGGTGCGATTTTGGGCTTCTCGACAGGCGAAGCCGCCGTTGCACGGATGGCCGCCGGCATCCGTTTGATCCGGCGGGTCACAATACGGACGCGCGGGCGTCTGCCGGAGCGCACGATCCTTCGCATTTTTTCGGCCCTCTACGTTTCTCGCCGCCGGCCCGAACGCGTCAACGGCCAGGCGCGCGACGTATGTGAATATCATCGACGCGTGCGTCACAACGTGAGTAGCGGGTGAGTGCCATTCCCGTTGGGTGTCGGCGTACAGGCGTTTCCACCAACGCGTTCAGCTTGCGCCCAGCCCGCGGGCACGTCATCGGCGACTGCCAGGCCCCACTGACCCCCGGAAGATGCGTTGTAGCCAGTCGGAACTCCGTTAGCCTTTGCGTTAATGGCTGCAACGCGATCTACACCGGGAAAGACGGCAAAAAAAGAGCCGGCCAAGTCCCTGGTCGACATCCCCTACCGGCAGAAGCTCCTGGTGGTCGCGGGCCTGACGGTCACGCTGTTCGTGGCGACGATGAACCAGACAGTCGTTGCGACGGCCGCCCAGAACATCGTCGCCGACATCGGCGGATTCGATCATTTCATCTGGCTGTTCGCCGGTTTCTCCCTTGCGGCGACTGCGGGCGTGCCCATCGTCGGCAAGCTTTCGGACGTCGCCGGTCGCAAGCTCGTCTTGATCGGCTCTCTCGCCTTCTTCATCGTCGCCTCCGCCGCCGCCGGGTTCGCCACCAACATGACGCAGTTGATCGTCATGCGGGTGTTCCAGGGGGCCGCTTTCGCCGGCGTCATGGGAAGCGTATGGATCATCATGGCCGCGCTCTGGGCGCCCGCCGACCGGGCCAAGTGGATGGGGGTGACGACGGTCGGATTCACGCTGTCCGGGGTGATGGGCCCGATCATCGGCGGCATCGTGAGCGACATGTTCAGCTGGCGCTGGGTGTTCTTCATCAACGTTCCGACCGGCGGGATCAGCCTCATCCTGCTGTGGATCTGGTTCCCGAGCGTGGCTTCAGAGAATCGCAAGGGAAAGCTTGACCTGCTGGGAGCGGCGTTGTTCGCGGCGGGCGCCACGGCGTTATTGCTTGCCCTCACATGGGGAGGGCGAGACTACGGTTGGAGCTCCCCGACGATCCTGGGCCTGATCGCCGCGTCGCTCGGCGCGTTCGCCCTGTTTGCGCGTGTCGAGTTACGAGCGGAAGACCCGATGCTCCCGTTGAGCCTTTTCGGCCACCGCATATTCGCGTTCGGCTGGCTCGCTTCGCTCACGGTAACGAGCACGTTCATCGCGATAACGGCGTTCCAGCCCCTGTTCGTGCAGGGCGTCCTCGGCAAGTCGGCCACCGCCGCCGCCGGACCGCTGGTCGCCCTGGCGATCGGCGTGGCCATCGGCGCCAACGTCGCGGGCCAGATCCTGTCCCGCATTGGCTACGCGCGAGAGCTGGGGATGATCGGCCTCCTGGCCTCCGCCGCCGGGCTGTTCGCTATGAGCACGCTGGACAGCGCCTCACCCATCTGGATTCTGTACGCGGCCACCGGACTCACGGGGCTGGGCGTTTCGTTGGGATTCACCGCTTTCACGGTGCCCATCCAGAACGCCATGCCGATCTCCGTCCTGGGGGTTGTGACGTCCACCCTCCAGTTCGCGCGGATGTTTGGGCAAGCGGCGGGCAGCGCCGTGTTTGGCGCCGTCCTTTTCGCGACCGTCGCCGTGAGCGTCGTCGGGCTGGATGAGGACAACCCACAGGTTCGCATTTTCGACCCGGAGGTGATCGTCGCCGTTGACGAGCTGGACGAGATTCGGGCCGGGTACCTGTCGGACCCGTTGTTGGGGGAGGAACAGTTCGACACGGACCTGGTGATGTCGCGCGACAAGCTTGCCGGCGGGCTGGCGGCGGTGTTCCGCCTGGCCGCCGCCATCAGTCTGGCAGGTGTCGCGCTGGCATGGTTCACATTTTCCGGCGTCCCATCGGTCGCGCTGGGCCCAAGGCGACCATCGCGTACCGCCGACAGAAGCGCGGACACGGCCGACTGATCGTTCTCGTAGAATCTTCCGGGCAAACCTGCGGTCCCCCGTTGTGTGTCCCGGATTTGCAAATGTGAAACGCCGGGCCCGCCGACAGGCGAAAGGCTTCCAAATTGGCCGAACTTCGCGTCAACAAGGCAAAACAGAAACTCGCAAACGGCGAGATCGTTGTGTGCTTCGCCGCATGGGGTTACGGCGGGGCGGACGCACTTGAGCGACTGGTGACGCTTGAGCCGGATGCGATCTGGCTCGAAGGCGAGCACGGCGAGGTGGATTTCTCAAACGTCGCCGAGTTGACGCGTGCCATCGACCTGACCGGGGCCTCGCCGATTGTTCGTGTACACCAGAACCAGGCCGGTGTCATATACCGCACGCTCGACCTGGGCGCCCAGGGCATCGTCGTCCCGCATGTGAACACGCGAGAAGAGGCCGAGGCTGTCGTGCAAGCCGGGAAGTTCGCGCCGATAGGACTGAGGGGCTCGTTCACGAGCCGCCAGGGTATCGGCGTAGCGAACTACCAGTCCCTGGCCAACGGCCAGACGATGCTGATGATCCTGATCGAGGACATCATTGCCGTGGAAAACCTGGACGAGATCCTCAAGGTGGACAACATCGACGTGTTCTTCGTCGCCCCCGGGGACCTGGCGCAGACGATGGGACATATCGGTGAGCCGCACCATCCTGAAGTCCAGTCGGTCGTCGACGAGTCGCTGCGCCGGATCGTTGCGGCGGGCCGGACCGCGGGGGCCCTGGTATCGAACGAGAACGCAGCACACCATCTTGAACAGGGCGTCAGGTTCTTCCTGGGCGGCCCGGGGGCGTGGATCGAGGACGGACTGGTGGAAATGAACCGAAGGGCGGAGGGTTAGTCAGATGCGAATACTCCGCAAGAACGAGGCAAAGGCACGCCTGGCGGCCGGCAAGCACGTTATCGCCCTGGAGGGCCTCAACCACGCCGACACGATAGAGCGCCTCGGCCCGATGAAACCTCATGCCGTGTGGCTCGAAGGCGAGCACAACCTTGTCAGCCCGCCGAACATCGCCAATATGACGCGCGCCGCCGACCTCGCCGGCACGACGTCCATCGTCAGGGTCAACCGGGTGGAGACAGGGATCATCTACCGGGCGCTCGATCTCGGAGCGCAGGGCGTCGCGGTCCCCCACGTTGACACCCGTGAGGACGCCGAGACTGTCGTCCAGGCCGCCAAGTTCGCCCCGCTCGGAAAACGCGGCATGTACGGCAGCCGCCAGGGACTCGGCGACCCGGATTTCTTTCACAAGGCCAACGACGAGACGCTGATCGTGGTGTTCATCGAAGACGTGATCGCGCTCGACAACCTGGACGAGATATTGAAGGTGGACCACATAGACGTGTTCCTGGTCGGCCCCGGCGACATGTCCCAGTCGCTAGGTCACCTGGGTGAACCGTTCCACCCGGAGGTAACGCGCGTGCTGGAGGACACGGTACGGCGCATCGTCGCGGCGGGCCGGACGCCCGGGACGGTGGGAAACCACGAGAACGTGGCCCGGTACATGGAGCTGGGCGCCCGGTTCTTCCTGACCGGCCCCCTGCCGTGGATAGAAGCCGGGTTCGATGATCTTCGGGCGCGGGTCGGGGCGGCCCGTTGATCCCCCGGACACGCCGACTGCGCACGCGTCACTGGTTTCTGGCGATCGCAACCGCAGTGATCGCCATCCTGGCGGCCGCCTGCGGGGGAAGCAGCCCGAGTTCAGATCGCGAACTTGGCGATGTGCTCGTGCTGACCCCCACGCCGGCCGCGGTCACCTGTCTCAACGACACCTACCCGGATGACGCCCCGGCGTTCGGGGACGACGGCGCGGTCGCCTACACCACCCTCGAATCTGGCGTTGCGATTTTCGACCATCTGATCGGCGATGGCCCGCAGCCGGACTCGGATAGCGAGATCAGGGTCCACTACACGGGTTTCTTCGACGATGGCTGTATTTTTGACACCAGCCGGACACGCGATGCGCCGTCATTGTTCCGCCTGGACAACCTGATTTCGGGATGGCAGGACGGCATGGCAGACATGCGAGAGGGCGGGAAGAGGCGGATCCGCATACCTCCGGCTCTCGGCTACGGGTCGGCCGGGCTCAACCTGCAGGGTTTCGTAATCCCGGGCAATGCGACGCTCATCTTCGAGGTCGAGCTGGTCGAGGTGGTTGAGCCGGACGCCTCCTGACGAAACGCGTCCCGGCCACGTCCAGCCCTGCCATGATTTTGGAGAAGACATGACAACCAGCCGGGTGGACCGCACCCGGTTGCAGGATATGATCCTCGGCATCCTGGCCGCGGAACAGTATTGCAGCCGGGAAGATTTGCTGGACGGAGAGGTACACGTCGTCGTCGCGGGTCCGCCACCCGTCGGCACCGCTTACATCCCGGGCGGACGGTGGTTCGACCGCCCCGAGCCGTACTTCAGCCTGGTCACGGTCGGCGTTGGCGGCGTCGTGACCGCATCGGCCGAGCTGATGTCGTGGGTCCGCCCGCTTTACGAGGGCGTCGACCGTGACCAGATGATGGAGCCTGTGCGCATCGCCGAAGTCACGACGCGTATGGCGGAGCACGGACAGAAGACGTTCGGCCCGTTCCCGCGCTGGATATGCGCAGAGGAGGATCTCCGGCCGCATCCCGCGCCGGACGGCTACACAATCGAGATCCGGACCGACGAGGACGACCACCGCTCTGTGATATCGCAACAGGGCGGCCGACGGCCCGGTGAGCGGACGCCGCACATGTTCCGTGCCGTGGCGGTCGGATCGGACGGGCCGGTCGGCTCGGCGGGGGTCACCGCGGATAACGAGGACCTGTACCAGATCCACATCGCCATCTCGGAGGAACACCGCGGACGCGGGATAGGCCGGGCGCTGACTTACGCGATAACCCGTGCGACGTTCGATCGCGGCGTCGCGCCATATTACGGAACGACCTCCGTCAACACGTGGTCAATGCGTACCGCGATCTCGTGCGGCTATTATCCCGGCTGGGTTCACTTTTTCTCCCGGGACGTCCGCGCTTCTTGATCCAATCCAACGTCCGGCACGGAAAACGGGAGCAGGCGGAGCGCGCCGTTGTAACATCGGACGCCTGCGTCGTCTGTCCTCTGTCCACGGGTTCGGCTATGAACGGGACGCGACGACTTCCAACGGCGGGGGCTACAAACGATGCTGGGCGATTTTGATATTTTCCCTTTTACGGCCGCTGAAGAGGCCGAGATGTTGCTCCGCATCGTCATGGCGGGGCTGGCAGGCGGGCTGATCGGGTATGAGCGCCGCCGCTCGGCGGCGCCGGCCGGTATCCGCACGCTGGCCCTGGTCGCGATGGGGTCCGGCACGTTCACCGTCATCTCGATCTTTGCGTTCAGCACACTTGAGGGAGAGTTCGTGCGAGACCCGGCGCGTATCGCGGCGCAGGTCGCGACCGGGATCGGATTCATTGGCGCAGGCACGATTATTCGCTCCGGGACGACGGTACGCGGTCTCACGACAGCGACCGGCATCTGGGTCGCAGCCGCCCTGGGAATGGCGGCCGGGGCCGGGTTATTTGTGCTCACGGCGGGCGGAACGGTGCTGGCGATGGTGATCCTGGCGTTCTTCCCACACCGGCCCGGCACCGGGAACAGAGGGGGCGAGGTTAACGAGCCGGAGAACCGGCGGTGAGCGCCCCGGAAGCCGGGGTCAGGGTTAGTGACGAAACCCGGACGTTCCTTGAGTCGCAGCGCAACCTGGTGCTGGGCACTCTCCGCAGGGACGGCTCACCACAGGCTTCGCCCGTCTGGTACCTGTGGACCGGCGACGCGTTCGTGATCTCCACGATCTCCGCCACCGCCAAGTGGTGGAACCTGAAACGCGATCCTCGTTGTTCCGTGTGCGTCGACGATCCGGAAACCGGACGCATGGTGGTCGCCTACGGCGCCGCCACCCTGGATGAAGATGATGTGCGGGAACGTACCCGCGATCTCGTCGCGAAGTACTACCCGGGTGAGCCGGAACTGATCGATCCGCACATGTCGAGGATTTTCGATGGGCAGAAGCGGGTTTTGATCACCCTGAAGCCTGACCACATCATCACCCGGCAACCGGACGAATAAACGTGGCGACCGCCCCGACGGCGAGCGCGCCGGAGACGAGCGCGTCAACATCCCGCGACCGCCTGCTGACGGTCGTGGTGGCGTCGTCCGGGCTGTTCCTCGTCGCGCTCGATTTCTCGATCAACGTATCTCTGCCGACGATGCGTGACTCGCTCGGAGCGTCGCTCATCTCGGTGCAGGGCATCATCATCTTTTACCACGCGAGCCGCAGCGGGCTGGCCCCGGCGGCCGGTGGTCTGGGCGATTCTTTCGGACTCCGGCGCGTCTTCCTGTGGGGCGTCGTCGCCTACACCGTGGCCGTCGGGCTGATCTCGCTGCAGGATTCACTCGGCGCGATCATCGGACTCCGGGTTCTGCAGGGGGTCGGGGCGGCGGTGCTGTTCACGACCGGGCCGGCGCTGGTAGTACGGGCGTTCGGGCGCGCGCGCCGTGGGACGGCGCTCGGCGTGACGCTTGCGTCGGTAAGCGCTGGGCAGCTTACGGCGACGCTCGGCGGCGGGTTTCTGTCCGAGGCGATCGGGTGGGAGGCGATCTTCTACGCCCGCGTGCCGATCGGTCTGGCGGTGCTCGCCATCGGCCTGTTTGCCCTGTCGCGTGATCCCCGAAAACGTGATCTGGGGAACGGAGGCCGGAGATTCGACTGGTCGGGCGCCGCGGTTTTGTACGGCGCCCTGTTCGCCCTGGTGGCGGTCATCTCCTTCGCCCGGTTGGACGGCCTGCTCTCCGGGCTGGTGATCGGTCTCGCGGTGTTGACGGCGCTGCTGTTCGCAGGCTTCAACTATCTTCAACGACGGGCACGGTGGCCGGTGCTCCCGCGCGGGCTGTGGTCCGCGCCCGGTTTCGCGGCCGGCGGTGTATCCAACGTGCTGGTGTTCGTCGCCAGTTTCCTGACCTGGTTCCTGTTCCCGTTTTTCGTAACGGACGTGCTCGGCCGGGGCGCCCTGGCAATCGGTGCGATGCTGGCGGTGGTCGCCGGCGCATCCACGGCGGGTTCGATCATCGGCGGGTGGCTCGCGGACCGGATCGGTGATCGTGTGGTAACGGCCGCGGGGGCCGCGGTCACGGCGGTCGGGCTGTTGTGGATCGCCGGGCTGGACGCCGAAGTGTCACTGCCGGGGATCGCCGTGCGCGTCGGTCTCGCCGGCGCCGGTTTCGGGCTGCACCAGGCGGCGGTGTACTCACTTGCAATGCGCCGGACGCGACCCGACCACGCCGGGGCCGGGTCCGCGGTAATGGCCGTGGCGCAGACGATCGGAGCGCCCCTGTCGATCACGTTCGGAATGGCGATCTTCACCTGGCGCGAGGATCTTGCGCTGCGAGCCGGAATCGGGGCCACGGACGCCTTCGTCGGCGCGTTCCATGACGCTTATCTTGCGGCCGCGGTCGTCGCCGTGCTGGCGGGGCTCGTCGTCGTGACGGTCCGGAGGCGGGGTGCTTAGACGCGGCCTGCCCCTACTTGTAGGCCGTGTTCCGCCCGCGGGAGCGCTCGACTCGCCGACGGATTGCGATCCGCCGCCGTTCCCCTCACCTGAATCCTCTCCCAATGGGAGAGGGGATTGTCCGTCCGACCGCGTCGCAGGACGGATGACCGCCCGTCCTTACATCTAGGTCAACTGAATCGGCTCGCCGCGGGCGGCCGAGCGGTACGCGGCCAGGATGACCTCGGTCGCCGAGGCCGCCAGATCGACTCCGACGTCGGGAGTGCGATCAGCGTCCAGGCAGTCCAGGAACGACGACACTTCTTTGTTTCCCCAGTCCGCCTCGTCTTCAAAAGCGAGCCAGCCCATCTTGCGCGGGACGCCGGATTCGGCCTGGGTGGAGCGCCACATGGACATCGGGTCGGCGGGATGGGGGTCCGGAAGCTCGGGCCGCGCTTCGTCGGCGAAAACTTCGACATGCGGGTCCCAGGCCGAGAAGGTCCTGGTCCCTCCGGTGCCGACCACCGTTACGCCGTGCGGGCCGATTTTCGGGTGGCTGTAGAAGCCGATACGGCCGCCGATGGCGCTGCCGACCGCGCCGCTCTCGAACTCCAGGACAAGTGCGCCGAAGTCCTCTACGTTCACCGAGGCGTGCTCGGCAAAGAAATAGTTGGCGGTGTGTGCCGTGACTTGCTTGACGGGCGAGTCGGCGAGCCAGAGGCACAGGACGGTCGCGTAGATGCCGAGGTCGAACAGCTCGCGCTTGGCCTCGGTGAAGGTGTAACGATCCGGGGTCCCCCGCTCACGCCGAACGAGGTCGGCCGGCGCCGTGCCGGCGCGGCCCTTCGCGAATAACGCCTCGGCATGCACGGCAATCAGTTCCCCGAGTTCGCCGGAGCGGAGAGCCTTGCGCGCAGCCTTCGCCCAGGGCGTCGAAGTGAAGCTGTACATCTGCGCGGTGACACCCGCGCCGTTCACGGCAGCCTGAATTTCGGCGATGTCTTCGGACGTTCCTGCGAGCGGCTTGTCAAGGAACAGAGGCACGCCGCGACCGGCGCATCGGAGTATCACCCTGCCTCTGCGTTCAATCTCCGGGCAAACGCTGATCAGGTCAATCTCCCGCATGGACAGGGCCTCGTCCAAGTTGTTGATGTACGGCACCTGATAGCGCTGCGCCATCTCCCGGTTCAGGGCGTGACGTTCGGCCGACGCCTCGGTGTCGTCGGCGACGGCGACGATCACCGCGCGCGGATCGGCGTGGAAGGCGGCCGCATACCCCTCCTGGTGGGTGCGGTCCCCCGAAATCAGGAGGACCCGGTACTTCTTCCTACGGGCCATCCAGCGATCGCGCCTCAAACACGGTGGTAGAGGGCGCCCCTGGCGCCGATGACTGCGAGGTCGAGGCCCGGCTCGGCCATGAAACTGACAGGCGCCGCGATCAGCAGCGCCAACTCACCCCCCGGCCACCGAGCAAGCATGGAGGAATGCAAGTCAGACCCGTCGGGCTGATGGCTGGACGCCGGTTCGCCGCCAAACCAATTTGAAACAACGCCTAGCGCCGTTTCCAGGGCGGAACCGGGATCGGAGTCTACGCGCTCCATCCAGCGGACGAACACGGGACGGCCGATACGGCCGGACTCGATCGCCATCGCGATCGTTGTCGACATGGATTGGATATGGGAGGGATCGGTTGTCATGAATTGGCCGAAGGGAGTGTATCAGCGGCCAGATCGATTCGGACCTGGACGGCTCGACGAATCAAGCGTTCGCTATGCTGGCGCCGCGCACCAGCGCTCGCCACCCGGCCCCGGTTCACGTTCATAAAGGAAACAAGCGCCCTTTGACCACGTACGACACCAGTTTCCAGATCGAGTCGCTTCAGACGTTTCATCTCGCCCTTGAGGGCGCGTACTGGGAGGACTATCGGCGTGACGAGGTGGCTGTCGCGACCGACCGGTTCGAGTTCAAAACCGGCCGGCCGACGGTTTACGCCCTGTCGATCGAGACGGCGTTGGTCAAGCTCCGGTTCGCCGACGGCACGTACGGGTGGGGCGAGGCCAACGTCCCGATCGGGCCCGAGGTTTTCTGCCTCGTGCTTGAAAACCTGGTGCTGCCGATGGCGCAGGGTTGCCGGGCGCCCCCATCGCGATCGGGGAGCATTTCCGGACATCCCGGCAACTGGGCGAGTGGCTGTCGCCGCCGGCTTTCGACGTGTTTCAGCCGGACATCGGCCGCACAGGGATCACCGACGGGCTGCGCCAGATGGCGATGGCGCGGGAGGCAGGGATTCCAACGACGCCCCACATGGGCAACGGCGTTGCGGTGTTCCAGGCGGCGACCCTCCAGTTCTCAGCCATCTGCGAGCCGACCCACCTGCAGGAGCTACAGGCCGGGCATTACGAGAAGACGAAGGCGCTGACCGACTCTGCCTGGACGTACAGCGACGGCGGCTTCACCGTGCCCGACCGGCCCGGCCTGGGCGTGGAGGTGGACGAGGACGCCCTGCGGGGATTTCTTGTGAAACGGTAGGATGCGAGCGCGGTCCGACGCCGACGTGTCGGACCAACCAACGAGGAACAAGCAAATGGCGGAAACTCGGGCGGAAGAGGCGACGCGTGCGGCGACCCGGGTGTAGACACGGGGCACCGGATGTGATATGCTGACTGGGTATCCGCATCAGTACCCACCCCCCCCTTGAAGTATGGCCGGCGTGATCGACGTGCGCCCGCTAGCCTGCACCAGCCCCTGGGCAATGTCACCGAAAGATCTTTTCCCGGCGGTGGAGCAACGCCCCGGGGGGTTCTTCCAAGCGGACCTGCCGGGCGCGGTGCCCACGTGTTGACGGGGAGGAGCCCCCAGAGCTAGACCCTGCCGGTCGGACAGAGCGACCTATCGTGGCTATTTCCCAATACTGAGTGGCGTACAGAGCAGTGTCCGACGCGAGCTTCGTCGACTGGCCTGCCGCACGCTGCGAACGCCAACGACTCCCCCACCCTACGAGAGATTCCTGTCCATCATATAGATAGAAGGCCTAAGCCGACTTTGGTAGTCGGGACCTGGAGTACAAGATGAACATTGCAGAGCTAGAAGCCAAGACAAACGAGGAGCTGCAACAGCTGGCCCGTGAGCTGGGTGTCCTGGCGGACGGTGCTGCGCCGAAGCGGCGAGACCTGATGATGAAGGTCCTTCCGGCCCATGCCGAGCAGGGACTTGAACCACTCCATTACAATCTCCTCATGCGGGGCGCGCGGCGACGCTTGGCCGTTGCCCAGCGCAGGAACTGGCTGGTCATATCGACCTGATCGTCATGGGCGCCGTTGGGAAATATCGCCATCTCGGCCTCGTAATCATCGAGCCAGTCCGCCGTCTCGGGGAGAAACACGCGGCCCGCCTCGATGGCCGGGCTCGCCGTGCTCATGCGCGTCAGCTTGTCGGCCTCGGGCCGGAGCGCGATCACCGGCAGGCGGGTCTGGCCGCGCAGATCCTGGATCAGCGACTGGCCCGACGCCTTGTCCTCGATGAGGATGGCGTCGGGCGACCATTTCGCGGCCAGGCTCATGGCGGCGCGCTTGAGCGCCGGGTATTCGAGACGGCGGCGCGCCACATGGAGCAGATAGAAACCGGTCTCGGTCTCGGCCCAGGTGCCGCAGACCGAAGGATCGTTCAGCGCGCCGCCCTTGAACGCCGTATCCCAGGACTGGATGATGCGCAAGGGCGCCGCCGGGGCCGCGCCATAGCGCTTGAACCAGGCGAGATCGACGATGCCGCCGCTGAGCGGCGCGGGCCGCTGTTGGTATTGCGCGGCGTAGGCATAGGCGCCGAGTTCGCGCTTGGCGCGGGCGATCTCGATCGGCCCCTCGCGCGCCGCATGGAGCAGCGCGCCGGGGCGGCGGGTCAGCTTGACGGCGCCGAAATCGATCACCGTGCGGCGCTCGGCCTCGGCCGGCAGGCAGAGATGCTCCCAGCCGCCCTTGGCCAGCAGATGTCCGGTCAGGTCGCGCTCGTGGAGGCGCTGCATGACCACCACCATGACGCCCTTCTTCTTGTCGTCGAGGCGGCTCGAAAAGGTCTGGTCGAACCAGTCCAGGGCGCTCTCGCGCATGGTCGCGGACAAGGCCTGGCGGGGATTATGCGGGTCGTCGACGATCAGCACGTCGGCGCCCTCGCCGGTCGCAGCACCGCCCACCGAGGTGGCGATGCGATGGCCGCGCGCCGTGGTCTGCAATTTATGCTTCTCGTTCTGATCGGCGGCCGCCGCGAAGCCGGGGAACAACCGGCCATACCAGGGGGACGCCGTCACCAGGCGGAAATCCAGGTCGTGGCGAATGCTGATCTGCCGGCTGGAGCTCGCCGTCA
>JACZRO010000103.1 GCA_022574675.1 Chloroflexota bacterium | reverse complement strand
TTCCGGGCCTCCAGGGGCGGAACGCAAGAGTTGTGGGGCGTCACGCCGGACCTTTGCACTCTCGCCAAGATCCTGGGCGGCGGACTGCCGGGTGGCGCAGTGGCCGGAAAGGCGGACATCCTGAACACGATCGAGCGCGGCCAGATGCTGCACCAGGGCACGTTCAACGGCAATCCGCTGTCGGCAGTCGCCGGCATCGCCGCTCTTGAACTGGTGGCGAACGGCGACGTGGTCGAGAAGGCGGACGCCGCCGGACAGAAGTTGAAGGCCGGGCTGAACGAGGTCTTCGGCCGGATCGAGGTGCCCGGCCACGCTTACGGCATCGGCTCAATGATCCACACGCGCATCGGTATCGAGGCCGAGGTGGACGAGTGGGGGATCATCCAGGGCACGCCGACCGGCACTCCAATCAGCGCCGACGCCGACCACGAGTTCAAGATGGCGATGTTCAACAACGGTGTCGATAACGGCCGCCGATTCCTGATGATGGCGGTCCACACCGATGACGATATCGCCACAACCCTGGAAGCCTTCGAGAAGTCCCTGAAACAGGTCCGCGACCAGGGCATGATTTAGGCCGCGTTAACTGTGTCACCGTCCCAACATTCCCCTCTCCCAGCGGGAGAGGATCAGGGTGAGGGAGAAGCCCTATCGTTCAACTACACCCTTGACGAGTTTAGATAGTTATTTCAGGCGGCCTCCAGAGTGCGAGTGGGGGTCTGGAAACGCTTGGGAACAACCAGAGGAGCCACGCCGCGAATGTCCGAGCAACCGGAGGAATTCGACCTTGCGATCATCGGAGCCGGCGCCGGCGGCCTGACCGCCGCGATGTACGGCGCGCGGCTCGGGCTGAAGACCGTGGTGCTTGAAGGGATGATGCCCGGCGGCCAGGTGATCAACGCCGAGAAGATCGAGAACTTCCCCGGATTCCCCGACGGTCTCCTGGGCGCCGACCTCGCCCCATTGATCGAACGCCAGGCGTCTGAGGCCGGCGCCGAGGTGCGGATGTTCACCGAGGTCGAGGCGATCGAGTCGGAGGAGCCCTACCTGACGCTTTCGACGCCCGAGGGTCGTTTTCGGGCCAGGGCGGTGATCGCCGCCACCGGGTCTGACTTCGCCAATCTTGGCGTGGACGGTGAGGAGGAGTTCCGGGGCCGCGGCGTCTCCAACTGTGCGACCTGCGACGGCGCGTTCTTCCTGGACGAGACAGTGGCGGTGGTGGGCGGCGGCGATAGCGCCCTTGACGAAGCCCTGACGATGACGGGGTTCGCTGCGCGGGTGATCATGCTGGTCCGGGGCGACAGGTTTTCCGGGCAGGAGTTGCTCCGGGAGCGTGTGCGGGACAACGACAAGATCGAGGTCCGATACGGCGTGACGGTGACCGCCGTACTGGGCGGCGACTCCGGTGTGACCGGCGTCCGCGTGAGGGACGCGAGCTCGGGTGAGGAATCGACGTTGGAGGTCACCGGCGTGTTCATCTTCGTGGGAACCGACCCGCGCTTGTCGTACCTGTCGGGATTTGTCGCGCTGGACGGTGGCGGACACGTCGAGACGGACATGTGGATGGGCACGGCTGCGCCCGGCCTCTACGCGGTCGGCGACATCCGGGCGGGCTCTGCCCGGCAACTTGTCACATCGGCCGGCGACGGCGCGACGGCGGCGATCGCGGCACACCGTTACATCGAATCCCGCATATGGCCGGAGTAGCGGACCAGAGTAACGAGGTCTGGAGCGCACCGATATAAGCGTTGTCCGGAACGCGTAGCGGTCAGGCGCTTGAGCGTGTGGTTGCGGCGTTCTCCAGGCGGATACCCAGCGCGCCGGCCAGCTTCTCCGCCAGCAGCTCTCCCACGATCTCCACGGGTGGCGCTGCGCCCTGCTCCGCTGCGATCGATGTCATCTCCAACCCGGGCATCCCGCACGGCACGATATGGTCGTACATCGACAGTTCCGTCGACACGTTGAGCGCAAGCCCGTGCATCGCCACGCCGCGGCTGATTCGGACACCTATGGCGGCTATCTTTCGCCCGGCGGGGTTGTTGCCGGCGCCGGGGTCCGCACCGTCTCCGCCCACCCAGATGCCCGTGCGGCCCGATACACGATGCGCGTCAACCAGATACACCGCCAGCGTGTCGATGATCGCGTGTTCCAACGCTGCGACGTAGCTGACCGGTCCGAGGCCCAGGGCGCGTAGATCGATGATCGGGTACACGACGAGCTGGCCCGGCCCGTGATACGTGGCCTCTCCACCCCGGTCCGTGTCCACCACGTTCACCCCGGCAGCGGCGAGTGTTTCGTCATCGGAAAGGAGATGCGATTCCAGCGCCCGGCGGCCGAGAGTAATGACGTGCGGATGCTCCAGCAAGAGCACCGTGTCCGGGACGTCGCCGGACACCCGGCGCTCATGAAGCTCCCGCTGCCGGGCGAGCGCCTCGGCGTACGGCACGGACTCAAGCCAGATGACCTGCATGGCGTCAGTCACTTCGACAACGGCCGGGTAAGCGCCCGGCTCAGTCGAGCTCCGATTCGGCAGACCACGACTCAAGGTGGCGTTTGAAATCCTGCATGAAACTGGAGGCCTCCGCGCCGTCGATGATCCGGTGATCGAAGGAAATGCACAGGTTCATCATCGATCTGATGGCGATGGCGTCGCCTCCCGGGCCGGAGAGTACGACCGGCCGTTTGACGATCGACTCGGTGGTCACGATAGCGGCCTGCGGGTGGTTGATGATCGCCCCGCCAAGGATCGAGCCGAGCGTCCCGGTGTTGTTCAGCGTGAAGGTCCCGCCCTGCACATCTTGCAAAGCCAGGGAGCCGGTCCGAGCGCGCTCCACCAGTGGCGCGATCCGCCGGGCAAGACCGGAAATGCCCTCGCGATCGGCGTCGTGGATCACCGGCACCACCAGTCCGTCCGGCGCGGCGACGGCCAGTCCCAGGTTCACCCGTCCCTTGAGACGGATCTGCCCGTCTTCCCAGCTTGAATTAACCAGCGGGTTGTCTCGTAGCGCCCGGGCGACGGCATGCGCGGTGAAGGCCAGGAACGTCAGGTCGACGCCGTGTCGTTCTTGAAATCGCTGGCGCTGCGCCGTCCGGCAGGCGACCAACCCCGTCACGTCCGCCTCGACCGTGCTCCATGCGTGCGGTATCTCGCTCACACTTCGCACCATGTGGTCGGCGATCATGCGACGGATCGTGGTCGGTTCAATCAGCCGGTCCTCACCGACCGTCGCATCGGTCACGGGCGGTGACGCTTTTGCCGGAGCCGCGGCGATCACCGCCTCGACATCCTTCTTTGTCACTCGGCCGCCGCGTCCCGTACCGGTGACGGTCGCGAGATTCACCCCGTGGGCCGCAGCGAGCCGGGAGACGACCGGAGAATGACCCCGGCCCGGCGTGTCTTGCTGCGAGACGACCGGCGTTCCCTGAATAGCGGACGTCTCCGGGGTTTGTTGAGCCTCGAGGGCCGTATCCCGGAACGTGCCGCCGGTGGGGCCGACGTTGGCGCCCTTTATCAGCGTCCCGACGCGGTCCGGCGAAGGCGCCCCGGACGAGCCCGGCGGAGCTTCCGAAAGGGATGATGTGGCTCCGGCCGCTTCGGCGGCCGCGGCGTCGACTTCCATCTCTGCGATCACGGCGCCCATCGGGACCGTTTCGCCTTCTTCTGCGACGATGGATTTGAGGATCCCGGAATGTGGCGCCGGGAACTCCATGCTGACCTTGTCGGTCACCACCTCTACCAGCGGGTCGAACTTTTCGACCGCGTCGCCCGGCTGCTTCAGCCACTTGCCGATTACGGCCTCGGTGACCGACTCACCGACGTGTGGTAGCTCGATACCGATGATGGGCATCAGTACGCCGCCAGTTTTCGTATTGCTGCCGCTATCTTCTCGGGCGACGGCATGAACTCCGCCTCCAGCAACGGCGAGAACGGCATCGCCGGGACCTCGGGCCCGGCGACACGCATTACCGGAGCGTCAAGGTCCTCGAACGCGTACTCGGCGATCACCGCCGCGATCTCACCGCCAATGCCGCCGGCCTTCGTGTCCTCGTGGACGATCATCGCCTTGCTGGTCTTGCGTACGGAGGCGAGCACGGTATCGGTATCGAGAGGCCGCAGGGTCCTGAGGTCAACAACCTCCACGTCTATGCCCTCCTCGGCGAGCGTGGCCGCCGCTTCCAGGCAGTAGTGGAGGACGAGACCGTAGCTGACAACCGTGACGTCGGAGCCAGCCCGTTTCACCTCTGCGACCCCGATCGGGACCGTGTACTCGCCATCGGGCACATCACCCTTGACGAGCCGGTAGGTCCGCTTGTGCTCCAAAAAAATCACCGGGTCATCGTCACGGATAGCAGACTTCAGCAGTCCTTTCGCGTCGTACGGTGTCGCGGGAGCGACCACCTTCAGTCCGGGCTGGTGCGCAAATGCCACCTCGATGGACTGTGAATGGAACAGTCCCCCGCGCACACCGCCACCGTAAGGAACTCGAAGGACAAGAGGGGCGGTGCGCCGGCCATGGGTTCCGTAACGGACGCGCGCCGCTTCTCCGATGATCTGGTTGACGGCGGGCCAGATGAAGTCGGCGAACTCGATCTCCGCGACCGGCCTCATGCCGTTCACGGCGGCGCCGAGTGCGATACCGCCGATCGAGGCCTCGGCCAGTGGCGTATCGATCACGCGCTCCTCGCCAAACTGTTCTATCAAACCGTCTGTCGCGAGGAATACCCCACCGCGCTTTCCGATGTCCTCGCCCAGCATGAACACGGTCGGGTCCCGCTCCATCTCTTCCCGAAGTGCGGCCCGCACAGCCTCGATCACCGTGATCTCGGGCATTACGACTGGTCCCCCGGCGAACCCGGCGCGTAAACCTGTTCGTAAAAATCATGTGGCTCAGGGAACGGGGCGTTTTCTGCGTCCTCCGTCGCCTGGTTCACGATCTTCTGGGCTGACCCTTTGATCTCATCGTCGAGGGCGTCGTCCAGGGCGCCGCTTGAGCGCAGCAGTTTTTCCATGGCCGGAATAGGGTCGAACTTCCGTATGTCTTCGAGTTCCTCGGGCGGCCGGTAACGGGTGTCGTCGTCGTCGCTGGTGTGCGGCAGGAACCTTTCAACGACCGCCTCCACGAGCGTCGGGCCATCTCCCGAAAGCGCTCGGATCGCCGCTGCGCCGACCGCCTCATATACGGCTACGGGGTCAAATCCGTCGATCTCGATCCCCGGCATGCCGTAGCCGTCCGCACGGGCCGCGATCGACTCGATATTCATCTGTCGCGATAGCGGCACGGAAGTGGCGTACTTATTGTTCTCGCAGAAAAAGATCACCGGGAGGTGATGGATCGACGCGAAGTTCATCGCCTCGTGCGTCTCGCCCATGCTCGATGCGCCGTCGCCGAAGTACGCCACGGTGACGCGCTTCTCTCCGCGCATCTTGTCGGCGAGCGCGACGCCCACGGCTTGCAGGAGCTGTGTGGCAACCACGTTGGAGAACGATACGATGTCGCGGCGGGAGCGATCGATGGCGCCGTGCAACGGGAACTGGCGCGCTCCGGAGAGGGGTTCGCCGTCCTTGGCCAGGAAACCCAGCAGCAGCTCAAGCGGCGTAATGCCGAGGGCGAGCATCGTCGTGAGCTCGCGGTAGTAGATGTAGAAGCGGTCACGTTCAGGGTCCAGGGCTCTGATCGCGCCCACCTGTGCCGCTTCGTGCCCCTGGGCGGAGGCGACTATCGCCGCCCTGCCCTGGCGGTTCATCTGCCAGATACGTTGATCGAGCGTCCTGCTGAGTACCATTGTCCGGTACATTTCGAGCAGGTCCGCGTCGGTCAACGGCGGAGGACCGGCGCCGTTTCCGGCGACGTCCGGGGATGGGCCTTGAGACCTGGGAGTTCTGGAAGTCTGTTCGCCGAGCATATGCCGGCAATTATAGGGACGGCCCGGCCCCGGGCTGTGGGCCCCAACGGCGACACGGGCTGCGACGCGGGGTTGCGATGCGGCGCCCGAACGAACAGGCGGGAGGTAAACGGACCTTTGCCAGATGTCTGATTTGATCTTCGGAGCGGTGTTTGTGATCGCCGCCTACTTTGTCGGCGCGCTCCCGACGGCTCACCTGATCGCTCGGAGGGCCGGCCAGGACATCCGCACGATGGGCACCGGAAATGTCGGAGCGCTGAACGCGTTGAGATCGCTTGGCAAGATGGCGGCCGCTACGGTATTTATCGTGGACGTCGGCAAAGCATCGCTCGTGATGCTGATTGGTTTCGCGATCGACGTTCCGGACTGGTCGATGTACGCCGGCGCGCTGACCACGATGCTGGGCCACAACTTCCCTGTGTACATCGGATTTCGTGGTGGGAAAGGCGCAGCCGTAATGACCGGCGTTTCGCTGGTCATATTGCCGGTCCTGACACTGTTCTCAATCCCGGCGCTGTTCGTGGGCTACGCGCTGTTTCGCTCGGCTTTCTGGGCGATGATGCTGACCTTCATCACCATCAACGTACTGACCATCGTGACGGGCCAGTCGTTGGCGCAGATCGTGCTCTGCATTGTGTTGACGATGCTGGTCGGATCAACACACCTGTTTCGTGCGTTTCGCCAGCTCTGGCCGGCGATCAAAACGCTAGACTTTCACAGGATTGGTCAAATCGAATGACGGGCCACGACCGGGATCTCGAAAACCCGGGAATTACCGGCGCGCCCCGGAACCGGTCCCAAAACAACTCCCCAGAGGCACTAGGAGTAACGATGAAACGTTGGATCCTGCTTGCTGCGCTTTCCACCGCGCTGGTCGCGGCGGTCGCATGTGATAGCGACGACGAGCCCGAGCCGACATCGATCCCAATCCCGACCGTCGCGCCGACCGAGGCGCCCTCCGGCGCGGCCACTAGCCTGCTCGGATCCGGCGACACGCCGGCGCCGCCTGGTGGATTCCTCGACACCGGCAAGGACTACACCGCCGTGTTTGAGATGGAGAAGGGCGGCGAGATAGAGATCAGGCTGTACGACGACCTGGCTCCGACGATCGTCGAGAACTTCATCAACCTTGCGCGCATCGGCTTCTACGACGGCGTGACCTTCCACAGGGTGATCGCCAACTTCATGGCGCAGGGCGGCGATCCTGACGGCACAGGCCGGGGCGGCCCGGGCTACAAGTTCGCAGACGAGTTCAATGTGCAGGCACGGCACACGAAACCCGGGATAATCTCGATGGCGAACTCCGGCCCCAATACAAACGGCAGCCAGTTCTTCATCACGCTCGTGGCGACACCGAACCTGGACGCGTTCGACGAGAACGATCAACCGAAGAACTGCGCATTCCAGTCGTGCCACGCCGTGTTCGGTGAAGTCGTGGAGGGCATGGATGTCCTGAACGGCATACGGATCCGCGATCCGGGTACGGACCCGAGGCCCGGCGACGCCATCCGCACGATCCGAATTATCGAAAACTAATCCCCGGTCTGGCGATGACCTCGAACGGCCGGCAAGGAATACAAATGCTTCAACCCGGAGACAGTCCCGCGGCGCCAGACGGCAGCCTGGACACCAGCAAGAGCTACTCGGCGTCCCTGGAGCTTGGCAACGGCGCAAAGGTCGAGATCAACCTGTACGCGGCCGAGGCGCCCCTGACAGTGGAGAACTTCGTCAACCTGTCACGCACCGGTTTTTACGACGGCGTGACTTTCCACCGCGTCATCCCCGACTTCATGGCGCAGGGAGGGGACCCGACCGGCACCGGCACCGGCGGCCCCGGCTATCGCTTCAAGGACGAGTTTCATCCCGACCGCAAGCACGAGAACCCGGGCACTCTCTCGATGGCGAACTCCGGCCCCGGCACCAACGGCAGCCAGTTCTTCATCACGCTGGCGGCCACGCCCTGGCTTGATGGCAAGCACACGGTGTTCGGACAGGTGGTCGAGGGCATGGACGCCGTGCTGGCGATTCCAGAGCGTGACCCGGGCAGCGCCCGGACGCCGGGTGAATCGATCAAGTCGATCACCATCACCGAGAGTTAATCGGTCCCTGAGTTGCCTGGGAATTGTCTGGGAATTGCCCGGGAGTTGTCTGGATATCGAAGGGCCGCCGGTGTTTGCCGGCGGCCCTTTTCTTACGTCCTCGTCTATCGCAGGAGAGGCGCCCGGAGTTTTAACTAACCGCCGGTTCGGGTGTCACCCGGGCGGCCGGTTGTGTCCGGTGTCGAGCGGTGGTGAATTCAAACAGCCGGCCGGAGAAGCCAATTCGTGATCCGTCACGGAGATGAACGATGCGCGCTACAGGACTGCCGTCCACCCTCATCGTCAGGCTGGACGAGTTGTCGTAGTGCAGCTCCACGCCGCTGCGTTTGAACACCAGCGTGGCTCCCGGCAACGGCAAATCCGGTGCATCCGTCATCGAGATGGTTCCCCTGGAAAGCATCCCCTTCAACCCGCCCTTACGGATCGAAGACAGGTCGACGATAAGCTGTTGCCGGTCATCGTAGATGTAACCGTACGGCGAGACGTGGCGCCGTGTGATCACAAAGAACGCGATCCCCAGCGCAACCAGCAGGGCGATCAGCAAGCCGCCGGCGATGGGCGAGAACGATGATCCGTCAGCGACCTCTACGGGCGTATCGATCACCGGGTAGTTGACCGTCACGGGGGTTTGCGCGGTCGGACCGAATATGTTGAACGCTCGGCCAACGTACTCAGCGTTGAGCTGCGCCGTCACGGTCTGCGGGCCGCTTTCGCTCGGCGTGGCGAGGACCTCGAACTTCCAGCCTGTTCCGTCTTCCAGTTGATCGATCACCCGGAGCGTGCCGGGAACCGACTCGCCGGTGGGTCCGGTGACAACGGCGTTCAGTGCGGACGCGAGCACCGGGTACGGGTACGCCCCGACTGATACTTCGATCGTTCCGACCACGATCTCCCGCCCGGCCTCCACCGATCCGCCAATGGCTGGAACGATTTCAAGTGTCGGGAAGACCTCCGTCTGGAAGGCGTCCACCGCCTTCAGGGTTGCTCCGTAGTTTTCCCATCCGAGTTCAAGTGCCACGTCGTTGAAGCCCTGATCCCGGGAGGCGTCGAACACCACCGAGAAAACGCCATCGCCGAACACGGCGTCACCGCCCAGGCCGTCATCGTGGAGCCTGTACACGACCGAACCGCCATCCGGTGATTTCACGGTCGCTGTCACGGCGGCGCCGGGTAGCCATCTCGGCTCTCCGTCAATCGTCGCCATCACCATCAGCACCGCCGGTTGGCCGGCAGGTATGGGCGGCTGTTCTACCAGCGTGATCTGCAACGGGTTCTGGATATCTACAGACGCCAGGATGGGCAGGCCATCTCCGGTGGCCCGCAACGACCATGTGCCCGGTTCCGGGTTGGTGATCGTTGCGACCAGCAGGTTAGGGGTGACGATGAATCGCGCCGCGTTGGACGTCGCTCCAAGTTGAACGCCGTGCGGGTCGAACAGGTCCAGTTCAGCCCTGTTTGAGTTGCGCACCAACGCCACGCTGAGCTGCGTCGTCTCCGGCGCCACCTCGATCGCCTGGACGGCGGTCGTGCCGGACTGGAGCGCTATGTCCAGGAACAGCTCGCCGTCCGTGCCAAGCACCTGCTGGGCGAAGGCGCTGATCCCGTCAAGAGTGCCGGTGTCGTCCCAGCGGCCTGACGCCCTGTTGACGATAGACGACAGGAAGTCGCGCGCATCTGTCGTGGCAGAGGGAAGCATGACCGCGTTGATCTTCCAACCCTCAGCGATGA
>JACZRO010000102.1 GCA_022574675.1 Chloroflexota bacterium | reverse complement strand
CGTCGGACTGGACGCTCTCTTTTATCTCGGCCCCGAACATCTTGTTGAAGTACCGGGCCGTCTCCATGGGTTCGCGGCTGCGCAGGTGGATGTGGTCGTAACTGTAGGTAACCATTGTTCACTCCATATTTGGTGGCGGCATCTATCTGGCGATCCCGTAGGCCACGGCCTTGGTCTCCGCGTCCTCGTCATCGCGCATCCGTTGGGCCAGGGCCATCACCAACGCCCCCATGGCGGTCTTCGACCAGAACCAATCGTGGATATCCCGGTCGGCGCCGTCGGGCCGTTGGGCCATCCGGGCCTCGTAATAAAAGGCCTTCAGGTCGTTCACGCAGTGACGGACGAATTGGGGAACGGTGGAGTCCTGGGGCCGCTCTTTCATGTCCGATTCTTCGCCGCTGATGTAGCCCTCCAGGAACCGGACCACTCCCCGGAACCGGCGCTGGGGGATGGTGCTCGCTCCCACCGCGGTGCGCCCGCCGTGGGCATTGCCCCACTGCTCGTAGTAGGCCCGGAGCGACGTCAGTTCATCGGCGGCGTTCAGGCCCTTCTCCTGGGATTCGTTGGCGGTCTCGGAACCCTGCATCAGGATGTCGGGGACCATATCGTCGGGGAGTTGCTCCAGCAATAACACCGCCCTCTCCACCGCCGCGCCCCGGTCGCTGGAAGAGATCGCCAGCGTTCCGCCGATCGATTCGAGGAACGTCTTGACCACGAACAGGCCTAGTCCGAGGCCACGGACGTTGGAGGTCGTGCGGTAATCGGGCCTCGAAAACATACCGATATCACGAGCCGAATACCCATCGGGAAACCCATGCCCGCCGTCCGCGATGATGATCTTGCAGCGCTCGTGTTCTGGATCGAAGGACGTCGTGAGGAGTGCGGTCAGAACGCCGCTATGACGGAACGCGTTATCGGCCACGGCCGTGACCATCCGGAGAAGCCGTTGCAGGTCGCCGATGATCGTGGCATCTTCGCTCGAATCGATCTCAAGCGCGGCCTGCGGCCAATCCGCCGAAGTTTGCTGCTTGACCTGGTCGAGAAGGTAACTTAGCGAGAACTCGTCGGTACGCCCCTGCTCGTCTCCGCTGCGCATCCACTCCAGCGTTACCAAGTCGTCGACGATACGGGCGAGTCGGCCCGCTTCCTTGTGCGCCTGCGCCAACCAGCCCCTCTCCTTATCGGCGAAGCTCCCCGAGTTGAGCAGCAGCTCCGTATACCCGGAGATGACCGCGATAGGCGTGCGCAACTCATGAGAGGCGATCTCGATGAACTCGATCCCGTTTTCGGCGGCCGTTTCGATTTCACTCGGCTTGATGGAGCGGGACGCGTTGGAAATGTCGGTCTCGCCGACTACGAATCGCTTGAACCCGCCCCCGGTCCCCGACACGCCGACGGACACCTGGACGTTCGGGTGAACCTTTCGGAACTCCTCGGCCACAGCCTGGGAGATCGGGAACACGGTGCTCGACCCGTCGATCTCGATGGTCCCGGTCAACGGTGAATCCGTCGCCAGGAGCCCGGTATCGGGTTCGTTCAGGCCCAGTGCGATGACCCCCGCGACGAGGGCGATCCCCAGGGCAAGCGCCACGTAACGCGTCGGCAAGCTTTACCGTCTCCGTGGTCGACAGGTTTCGTCTGGCGGCTCGATGCATGGCGCTTACGCGCCGCATCGATGCGCGTCACGGTCAGGATCAGCCTCTCGGCTTATCGGTGTGCAACGGTGTCGTTAAATGATGGTTAAACCTGAGCGACATCTGGCGCACAGTCGCCCGCGTTTGGAGACTGGGGGCGCGTTCCGCTAACCCACGGGCGGCGGTCCCGGGTCGGGTTCGAATCCACGTGCCAGGGGAAAGGTCACCGTGAAGGTAGACCCGCGCCCGGGAGCGCTTTCGACGCCAACGTCACCGCCGTGCGCCTGGACGATGTGCTTCACGATCGCCAGCCCGATTCCGGTCCCGCCATCGCTGCGTGAGGAATCTACCTTGTAGAACCGCTCGAACACGTGAGGGACGTACTCAGCCTCGATGCCCCGGCCGGTGTCGGTCACCGCGAGCCTGATACCTTCCGCCGTCCGTTCCGTTACCACGCGGATTTCGTCGCCCTCGTTGGAGGCGTGGACCGCGTTTGAAACCAGATTGCTCACCACCTGGCTGACCATCGTGCGGTCGGCGGTTACCGCCGGCAGATTCTCCGGTGAAATCGACCTGAGCTTTACGCCCGCCCTTTCCGCGACCGGCCGCAGACGGTCCAGCTCTTCAGTGACGACGTCCGGCAGGCTTATCGGCGCGAAATGCATCGGCACCTGCCCAGTTTCGAGGCGGGACAGCTCGAGCATGTCGGAGATCATCACCTCCATACGGCGAACGTTGTCGTCGATCCGGTCGAGGAACCCCGCCGCCGCCTTGGGATCGTTCAGCGCGCCCAGTTGCAGGGTTTCCGCGGAGGCCCGAATCGCCGCCAGCGGCGTGCGCAGCTCGTGCGAAGCGTTCGACACGAACTCGGACCGCGTCACGTCCACGCGGCGCAGTTCGGTCAGGTCGTTGAGGAGAACAAGGGCGCGGCTCCTCTCTCTTGCCGGTTCGACGACTGTGGTTTCGCCGGTGAGTGGAACGGCCACCACTTTGAGGAATCTTCGGGAGCCGAGAAGCTCCACCTGGCCCTGGGCCGGCGTGCGTTCGCCTGCGCACTCGGTGATGACGCGGAGCACCTCGTGATCCCGGTTCAGGGTCACCATGCGATCGCCCTCCCGGAATCCCGGCGGGGCGTCAAGCATTATCAGCGCTGCCGGGTTCGCCAGCTCAACGATCCCGTCTTCATCCACGACCAGGACGCCGTCCGTCATAGTATTGAGGATCGAAGAAAGCCGGACGTGCTCCGAGCCTCCCACGTCCAGCGCCGCCCGGAGTCTGTCGATTAACTGGTTGAGTGCGCTCGACGCCTCTGCAACTTCCGGCGGACCGCCCGCGCCTGCACGCGCCGTGTAGTCGCCCTCGACGGCGCGTCTGCCGACTGCCGCCAGGCGCGCCACGCCACCGGCCAGCCGCCCGGCCAGCAGCCACGACAACGCAACACCAAACAGGGACACGGCCACCACCGCGGTCACCACCGGGGCCGTTTCTCCCGATGCGCCGCCCGCCGTCAGCCCGACGAGGACGGCGGCGGCCGTCGTGAGTCCGGAGGCCGCCAGCACGAAGCGATACTTAAGGCTGATTTTCTTCATGGCGCACCGGGCGCACCGGGTGTACCGGGCGCTCCAGTCCCGGAAGTGACAATCATGGCTCGAACCGGTAGCCCACGCCGCGTGTAGTCACCAGGCGGGTGGGATGCGACGGCTCGCGCTCGATCTTCATCCTCAGCCACCGGATGTGGACGTCCACGGTCCTGGAATCGCCGAGATAATCGTATCCCCAGACGTCAGCTAGCAATGCGTCGCGGGTGAACGGCCGGCCCGGATGGGACGCCAGGTAGGCCAGTAGATCGAACTCGCGATGCCGCAGTTCTACCTGCCGGCCGTCGACAGAAACCAGCCTCCTGCCTGTATCGATCGTCAGACCGTCAAACTCCAGGATCTCGGCGTCATCTTGCTGGGCCGCCTCGGCGTGATCCATCTCGACGCGTCGCAAGATGGACGCAACGCGTGCGAGCATCTCGCGCATACTGAATGGCTTCGTGATGTAGTCGTCTGCGCCCACCTCCAGGCCCACAACGCGGTCGAGCTCCGTGTCCCGTGCGGTCAGCATGATGATCGGCACAACGGAGCCACCCTGGCGCAGCGCGCGGCAAACATCGAGCCCGCCCATTCCGGGCAACATCAGGTCAAGGATGACGAGGTCGGCATCGATCTCGCGGGCAAGTTCAAGGCCAGCCACCCCGTCCTCCGCGGTGCCGACGTCGTACCCCTCCGATACCAGGTTGTACCGGAGCGCCTCCCGGAGGGTGGGATCGTCTTCTATGACCGCTATCCTGCGGTTGGATGAAGTCATGTCTGTCTGGCAGAGCGTTGTGGCCGGGGTCCGGCGACCGGCCCTCGGCCGGTCTTCCGGTCACCGCATAGCCGCGCTCGCGTCTTGAAGCCCTGTGGCGAGGCGCTCATGTGCACGTCGCACCCTCTTCGAGCAGATTCAGAGGCCGCATGCGATGAGCATAGTCGAACGTGGCCCGGTCCGCCGACGTCGCTCCCGGTGGATCGACGGAGATCATCGCGTGGGAGCGTAACTGCTGAACATCGGCGTCGCTACGACCGGCGTCTCGAACGGTGAAGTGACGGGGTGCTCCCTGTGGAGATCACCGGCGGCGCAGGGTGTAATCTCCGCGCTCATGCGTTCCTCACGCCCGATTCGGTAGCGTTGGCGTTACCCGAAAATGATCTATCCCCGACCGCGTACGCTGAAGTCGTCGGCCCCTTAATCCATAGAACGGGATCTCAAAGTCTGGACATGCTGGAAACCCTGGAAAGCATCGTCTCCGAAGCCGAATCCACATGGTGGAGGGCGGAGGCCGCTCGGTCCGTTACGTCGAAGGCCCAGGCCGGTGCACGTATTCAGGACATCGCAGACCGGTATGTTCCTGTCTACACCGTTGATCTGCTAAAGCTGGCCCAACGCGACGTGGACCTGGCTACCACCGAGCCGACGCTTGAAGGCGTGCTTCAGCGACAGATGACAGCGACGGCGCTCATCGCGCGGAACGTGTTTGACGTCGTGACCGACCATCTATGGCGGCTTTACTACGCCGGGGTCTCGACCGGAGGCCGCCGGGACGCCGCCTGAGCGTCCCGGCCCGGAGTCAAATCGGGTTTCGCTCATACGAGCGCCCCGTGCGGTTCTAGCTCTTATAGCCGGAGAAGCGCGCGACCTTGCGCGGCGAGATGATGTCCCGCACGCCCGGGTTGACGCCTGCCATCGACCACTCGCCGCGCAGCATGCTTGCCGCATTCTGACCCGCCCGGATCCGGGAGAGCACCGCGGAACGCGTCGATCCGCCTGCCGCATGGGGAGTCGTGACCACGTTCGACATCGTGCGGAGCGGGTTGTCCTCCGGGGTCGGCTCGGACGCGAAGACGTCCAGCCCGGCGCCGGCGATCTCGCCCGTCTGAAGCGCCTTGATCAGAGCGACTTCATCCTGGACCTTGCCACGACAGGTGTTCACGAAGAAGGCGGTGTTCTTCATCGCCTTGAACTCCGCTTCACCAAACAGCTTGTCGGTCTGCTTGTTGTGCGGGACGTGGACGGTCACGTAGTCCACCTGGCGGAGCAACTCGTGGAGATCTTGGGCCTGCTCCACGTTGTGCTCTTTTGCCACCCAGGGCGAAACCCAGGGGTCGTACACGACCGTGCGCATCCGCCAGCCGGACATCTTGCGGTTGACGGCCTTGCCGATGTTGCCGAATCCGACGATGCCCAGCGTCGCCTCGTCGAGCGGCGTCCTGCGGGCGAGCATCTCGCGGTCCGACCAGTTACCTGACGACATGATGCGGTCGGCGAACGTTATCTGCCTGGCAAGGTCCAGGATCAACGCGCAGGCCTGGTCCGAGACCTCTTCGGCACACATGCCGGCGCCGTTCGCCACCATGATCCCGTGCTCGGTCGCCGAGTCGACGTCCATGTGGTCGAACCCATGCGAGTACACGATCACCCCGGCGCCCTGTTCCATCTCGCGCAGTACGGGGTCCTTCATGGCGTAACCGCGGGCAAGCACGACGGCGGCGTCTTTGACCGCCTCGATAGCCTCTCCTTCACTCTCCGGGTTCACCTGGATAATCTCGACGTCCATGCCCTCAAGCTCGGCGCGCTCGTAGGTAAGCGGGTCGTCTTCAGGACCCAGGAAGACAACTTTCCGCTTTGCGTCTTCAGTAACCATAGTTATCGGGATTCCTTTGGAGGTTGTTTGTTCGGTCTCGGTTGATCGTAAATACACTGGCCGGGATGCCGGAAACGCGAGGCGTTCGCCGGGTGTCGCAGCGAAGCCGGGCAACGCGTGACAGGTGCGCAATATTGCGCTCGACCCGCTCGTTGTTCAAGACCGGCGTCCGGCCGGTATTTCAGGTGGCCGTGACGATGTTGATCGCCTCCTCGCCGTCGAGGGCTCGACGGATGTTGGCGAAAGCAAACTCGGCGCGGCGCGGGAAGCTCTCCCGGGTGGGACCGGCGACGTGGCCGCTGACGACTATGTTGTCCAGGGCAAACAGCGGGTTGTCGGCGGAAGCGGGCTCTTCCTCGAACACGTCCAACCCGGCCCCCCAGATCTTGCGCCCCTTCAGCGCCTCCAGCAGCGCCGCCTGGTCCACCGTCGGTCCGCGGCTCGTGTTGATCAGGATGGCCGATGGTTTCATCAAGGCGAGTTCCCGCCGGCCGATGAAGTGGCGGGTCGAATCCAGGAGCGGGACATGGATAGTGACGATGTCCGCTTCCGAGAGAATCTCGTCCAACGATGCGCGTCTGGCGCCATATTTCTCTTCCAGCTCCGGCTTCGCGATCACGTCGTGGTACAGCAGCGTGCAGTCGAATCCCTGCAACAGTTTCATGACGGTGGAACCGATATAGCCGGCCCCGACGATGCCCACCGTTTTGCCGAGGATCTCGAAGCTCTGCATCCCGCGGGCGCGTTCAGGAACCCATTCACCTGCCCGGACCGAGGCGTCCACCCACGTCAGGTGCCGGTAAAGGGCGAGCGTCAGCGCAATGAACTGCTCCGCTACACCCTGGGCGTTGGTCCCGCTGGCCGTCGCAACCGGGATGCCCAGCTCGCCCGTAAGCGCCATATCCACTCCGTCGTACCCGGCCGATCCGAGCTGGTAGAGGCGCACGTTTGTCGCCGCCCTGAGCACGGCTTCCGAAGGTTTGGCGCCGAACACCAGAAGCGCGTCGGCGTCCTTGACCAGGTCGATCTGCTCCTGCTCGGACGCTTTTGACGCGTCCATCATCGTCACGCTCCATCCGGCCGGAATGAAATCGCGGGAGATCGTGGCCATCGGACTTTCCGGGGGAATGAAGTAAGCGACCCTGGGCATAGGGGAGGGCATGGGTGACGGATTCTCCGGTTAATGGCTGTGGCCGGCGGCGGTGGGCCGACGGGATGAAAATGCGGCGGTATTCTAGCAACCCGGTTCCGGCCGAAATTCCGGCGCGGATAACGGGAGGGGTCGCAGGGAGCAATCGGCGATGGACCGCGATCAACTGGCGGCGATCGGTCTCAACTACCTGGAGGACCTGGGGGGGATTCCCGCGACCTCGTATTACGAGCGTCCTGTTGCGGATTACATCCTCTCGCGATGCGCGGACGCCGGTATCGACACCCGGGCGGACCGATACGGCAACGTCCTTGCCACGCGGCCGGGCCAAGACGACTCTGCGCCCGGCATCGCGTTCGTCGCGCATATGGATCACCCGGGATACGAGGCGCTCTCGGCCGAGGACGACGGCGTGCACGGCCGCGGGCTCGGCGGTCTGCCGCCGCAGGCGTTTGAATCAGGCGTAGCTGTCACGTTCATCCGGGAAGACGGCGAGCGACTGCCGGGACTGGTCATGGGCCGGGCCGGGCCGCGCGACGGCAACAACGTACTCTTCGAGGTCGCGCGCGACCGGCTCGGACCGCTGCCTTGCGCGGTGGTGCTGGACCTGCCGGATTTCGACTTCGACCGGGAGAGCCGCCTTATTCGCATGAGGGCGGCCGACGATCTCGCAGGGTGTGCCAGCCTCCTGGCTGTCCTGCGCTCGGCGATCGAGGATCCGACACCCGGGGCCGTGTACGGCCTTTTCACGCGCGCCGAGGAGGTGGGGTTGGTCGGGGCGCGCCTGGCAGCCGCGGACGGCCTGTTACCGCCCGGCACGATCGTTGTGTCTGTCGAGACGAGCAGCGCGCTTCCGGGAGCGGAAATCGGCGGCGGGCCGGTGGTGCGCACCGGTGACCGAATGACGACCTTCGACTTCGAGGCGGAAGAGTATCTGGCGGCGGCGATCAGCCGCGTCGGGGATTCGCCGGTCCAACGGCAGTTGATGCAGGCGGGGACGTGCGAGGGAACGGCGTTCGCCCGCAACGGATATGCGACCACCGGGTTGGCGTATCCGCTCGGCGCCTGGCACAACAACGGCCCTGAAGACACCATCAGGCCGGAGTTCATCCACCAAGATGACTTCACGACCGGCATTGCGTTGCTTGCGGGCGCCGCCGCACTTGCCGGGAGTGACCCCGCGTCAGCCGCCGGATCCCGCATCCGCGCGCGGCCGGAAGCTGAGGAGCAACGGTTACTCGACTCGGCCGGCTGATACCCGGGCTTGGCCCCGTACAATGACGCGCCGCAAATCCCGATGAATCGGGCGCATGGCGCACCCGCAGAATCCGCTGAAATCCTGGACAACACGAATACCGAGGACCGACACATGACCGAAGTCTCCGGCAGCTACCTGATCGCACGGACCCTCAAGGAAGAGGGCGTCGAGGTGCTCTTCTTTCTCATGGGCGGCCCGAACTACGAAATAGTCAACCACTCCGAGGACTTCGGGATCCGTACGATCGACTTCCGCCATGAACAGGCGGCAGCGATGGCGGCGCACGGCTACGCTCGCGTCACCGGCAAACCCGGCGTGACCACCGCAGCGTCGGGGCCGGGCACGCTCAACCTGTTGACCGGCCAGTACACGGCGTATATCGACAATGCGCCGATGATCACGCTCGGCGGCGCCGGTCCGTACCACGACTGGGGCAAGGACGGGTTCCAGGAGCTGGACCAGGCCGCCATTTTCGAGGAGGTCTCGAAGGCGACCATGCGGGTGACCGATGCGGCGCGTTACCCGGAACAGATATCCATGGCCTTCAGGATCGCCACGACCGGACGGCCGGGGCCTGTCTACGTTGATTGCGCCGAAGACATCCTCTACGCCAAGGTCGAGGAGTCTGACGCCGGTCCCGCAACACGACCGGAGTCGCTTTCACGTTCCGGCGCAGACCCGGCGTCCGTGCAGGCCGCGTCCGGCATGCTCAGAAGCGCCAAACGGCCGCTGATATTTGCCGGCGGCGGCGTATTCTTCGGCAAGGCATGGGACGAGCTCCGGCAGCTTGTCGAGACCGTCCGCATCCCTTTCTACACATCTCCCATCTCCCGAGGCCTGATCGAGGACGATCACGAACTATCGTTCCCGGCCGCCCGCAGCACCGCGTTACGCGAGGCGGACGTCGTCCTGATCGTCGGCACACGGCTCAACTGGATGATGACCTTCGGCGGGCGCATTGGCGCCGAGGCAAAACTTATCCAGATCGACATCGAACAGTCAGAGATAGGTCACAACCGATCAGTCGAGATCGGGCTTGTGGGCGACTGCAAGGTCGTGCTTCAACAGTTGGTCGACTCCGGTATCGAGGCGAACGGCTCCGATGCCCGTGAGGAATGGATCAAGTACCTGGACGAGCAGAACGCGTCCCGGCTGTTGCGGGCGCAACCCCTGCTCAACTCGGACCAGGTACCGATCCACCCACTGCGGCTTTGTCACGAGATCGACGAGTTCCTGGACCGAGACGCCATCGTGACGGTGGACGGGAACGAGATCCTTCACTATGGACGCCAGTCGATCAACACCTACTACCCGGGCCACCGCCTCAACTCCGGGCCGTCTGGCTGCATGGGCGTGGGGCTGCCGTACGCCATCGGCGCAAAAGTTGCGAAGCCGGACGTGCAGGTGCTATCGCTGCACGGCGACGGCTCGCTCGGCATGAACATGATGGACTTCGACACCGCAGTCCGGTATGA
>JACZRO010000101.1 GCA_022574675.1 Chloroflexota bacterium | reverse complement strand
TTCTCCAGATACGGGCGGACCATCTGCTCAACGTATTTCGCCGTTACGTCGACTTCGATGTTCACCTTTGAACCCGCCGTTCGCTCTCCAATTGTCGTGTGGTCGTACGTGTAGGGGATTATGGCGACGGAAAACCCGTCGTCGTCCCGGTCCACCACCGTCAGGCTGGTGCCGTCGATAGCGATAAATCCCTTCGGGACGATGTAGCGCATTATAGATTCGTCGGCACAAAATCGGACTACGGTTGAATCGCCGTCCCTCTCGATCGCCGAAACCTCGGCGACGCCGTCGACGTGGCCCTGCACAATATGGCCGCCGATGCGGCCGCCCTCCGCCAGCGAGCGTTCCAGGTTCACGCGCCCTCCCGGCTTGAGTTCGCCCAGGTTGGTGCGGTTCACGGTCTCGGGAATGACTTCAACCGAGAGCTCGCCCTCCTCGCACGCGACCACCGTCAGGCAGGCGCCCGCCACGCAGATCGATTCCGACTCGCGGAGATCCAGCGTGACCTCGGGAGCATGGATCGTGAGCTTCATCCCCTCGAATGAAAGGACTTCACCCACTTCTTCAACTATTCCGGTGAACATGCGATATGAAGGTAAACGGCCCTGCGCAGGGCCTCGCTAATGCGGTACGTAGCCCGTGATAAGAATGTCTGGGCCGATCTGCTCCACCCGCACTCGCTCAAGTCTAAGCGCGGCGGCAACCTCCGCCACCCCCGCGCCGCCGACCGCCGGCAACGCGTCCGCACCGCCGATAACGACCGGTGCGATGAAGGCGGCCACTTTTTGCGCCAGCCCGGCGTCGATGATCGAACCGGTCAGCGTCGGGCCCGCCTCAAGCATTACGTTCACCCAACCACGCTCACCAAGTTCGTTCAACAGGGCTCCCATATCGACACCACCGGAGGCGGCACGCGGCATCTCCACGGTCTCGAGGTTGGGCGCGTCGATAACTGCGTCACAACCCTCTGCGCGCACCCACAGCACATCGCCGGACTCCTTCAGAATCGCGGCATCGGCCGGCAACCGGCCGTCGCTGTCCACAACAACACGGAGCCGGGGACGGCCGGAAACCCCTTCCAGACGCGCAGTCAACCTCGGATCGTCCGACAGAACGGTCCCAATACCGGTGATCACGGCGTCAGACTCGGCGCGCATGCGGTGCGCACGGGCACGCGCCTCCTCAGAGGTAATCCACCGCGAGTCACCCGTCCGCGTCGCTACCCGGCCGTCGAGGCTGGCGGCGAATTTCACCGTCAGGAACGGCCGGCCGGTGGCGATATGGTGCAGAAATCCTTCGAGCGACTCGATCGCGCTCTCGATCAGGTCGCCCTCAAGGGGCATGACGACCTCGATGCCCGCCTCGCGTAACCGGCGGAAGCCCTCGCCATCAACGCGCGGGTCCGGGTCACCCACCGGACAGACGACGCGCCTGACGCCGGCCGCGATGAGGGCGTCCGCGCAGGGCCCCGTGTAGTGCGTGTGCGAACACGGCTCAAGCGTGGTGTAGACGGTGGCCCCACGGGCCGCATCCCCTGCGAGCTCCACCGCCACAACCTCTGCGTGCCGGCCGGGAACAGGCTCCGTGCGCCCTTCTCCAACCAGCCGTCCGTCACGGACGATGACGGCGCCGACGGAGGGACGCGGCGACACCCCGCCGAGCCCGCTACGCGCCAGCTCGATCGCCCGCTCCATGTGGCGCCGGTGGTCTGGATCGCTCGCAGTCACCGTCAGCCTTCCCTGTTGGCCCTTCGGGGGAAGGGGCCCACCCGGTGCTTGTCGAAATCAAGGTGCAGCCGACTCATGGTCGGATCCGACTGGCCCTGGTACCGGCTGCCCAGCTCGCTCGAACCGTAGGGCCTGTCGACCTCGGTCGTCATCCTCTGGAACGATATCTGGCCGATGCGCATGCCGTAGTACAGGGTGATCGGAAGTCGCGCCACGTTCGTCAACTCCAGCGTCAACTGGCCCTTCCAGCCCGGGTCGATGTACCCGGCCGTGGAGTGGATCACAAGGCCGATCCGCCCGAGCGAGCTCTTGCCCTCCAGCCGGGCCACGATGTCCGTAGGGAGCTCAATACGCTCCACGGTGCTTCCCAGTACGAACTCGCCCGGGTGGAGTATGAACGGCTTCTCGACATCTATCTCCAGGCGCTCCGTCAGGTCAGACAGGTCCTTGCGCACGTCGATGTAGGGCTCGGTTGAATTCCTGAAAACGAGGACCGCCTTGTCCAGGTGAATATCCACGCTGGCCGGCTGGATGTCGCTCTCCTGGAGCGGCTCGATAACGATCCGCCCGGCGTCGAGCTCCTCTTTGATCGAACGGTCGCTCAGGACCATAAAGCTTCCCCTGGGGTCTCCCGCGGTGGTGTGGGCGTGACGGTGACTTTGTCGTGCAAAGCCCGGGCCGGGATTCTACTTGACCGGACGTCGTTGTTATCGCGTCCGTTTGCGTAGTGGGACGATGGTACGCAGCTGAGTCCCGAGCCTAAGGCAGCAAGCCCCGAGGTTGGATTGACCACGGCCCCGAGACAACACGGCCGCGCCCTGAGGCTCTCGAAGGGCCGGCGGTCAACTGCTATCGCGGAATCCCCGGGATCACGCGCCCGTTCCAGAAACAGGCAGGCGCCCGTGCAATGACAGGCGCCTACCGGGCAGGAGGGGCAAGCGGCACTCTCGTGCCGCATGCATGGTTGTACGAACTACTGGACCGCAGGGATCACGATGGCGAACACCGCCGACACGCTGGCCGTAACGTCCACATCGCCCGAGCTGATCTGGGTCGGGGCGAACGAGCGAACGGAGTCTTCCGTAAACGCCATCATCGGGGCCGGCACAGCAACGGGCGAGGTTCCGCCGGTTTCCTGGAGGAACACGACCGGGCCCAGCTCCACACCGAGGATCCGTGCGTAGAGTTCCGCTTTGCCGTGTGCGTCGCGAGCCGCAAGATCGCGGGCCGTGTCGCCGTACAGCGCAGGGTTGTCAAGGCCGAAACTGATGCCGTTGATCCGGACCTCATCGCCCGCGGCCTCCGAGACCTCGTCGATCACTGTGCCGACGTTGTCCAGGTCACGGATAGTGACCTCGACCGAGTTCGACACGATGTAGCCGATGATGACAGATTCGCCGTACTTGCCCAGGGCGGAATCTCGTTCCACGAAGGTAAATTGCGGTTGGATGCTGAAGTTCCGGGTGACGATGTCGTCTTCTGCGACGCCTGCGCCGGTGAGGGCGGCCCGAGCAGATTCCATCGCTGTCGCGGCAACCTGGCGAGCTTCGCTCACGGTCGTCTCGCGCGCCTCGACCCGAAGGCTCAAGATCGCGATGTCCGGGTCGACGGCAACCGTGCCGCGTCCGGAGACGGCGATTCCGACCTGCTGGAATGCGCCGTTGACCTGGCTCGCCGCCACGCGTGCGAAGTCGTTGAACCCGATGGGGATCGCTTCCGAGGAGGGAGCGAATATGGTGCCAGCGGGCACGTTTGTGATCGGAGCGATCGGCGCCACTGTCGCCAGCGCTCCATCATCGTCCAAACCCGAGCCGCAGGCGACAGCGGCGACCATCGTCAAGGCCACCGCGCCGCCGACGAAGACGGACTTCCTGTTCCGAATAATCTCTAGCATTTCTCTCTTTCCTGACATCCGTTTGTGACGCCTCATTTACTGGTTTGATAAACCCGGCCGGGGATCTCGATTCCGGCCCTTCATAACTACAGACGCAACCGGGGTCAGAAATGTTCCAGCGTTTCCGTCCATCGTCAGCCTGATCGGGCTCAGGGCCAGATGAGACGCGCGTGAGTCCCATGGGGTAGTCGTGCGTCTGGCGTGAACCGGCCGGGGCGTTTCCAGGAACCGGACTATCGCCGCCGCTTGATTGCGACCGCAGCGCCGCCGAGGGCAAGTGCGAGCAGGCCGAACGCCAGCTCTAGCTGCCACAGAGGGAGTTCGATCCCGGCGTCCGCGTCGCCGGCTGCGACCGCGGTCTCGATCAGCTCTGGAAACTCCTGCCCCGGCGCGGCGCCCAGCGCCGTCTCCACGTCCGGTTGCGGCGCTAAATCGTCATCCGGCAAAATTTCGCTTTCGGAGCGAGCGTTCAGTTCGATCGACTCGGCGCCGAGTGCTTCTTGCCCGTCTTCCAGCATGGCGCTGTCCGCGCCTGCCATATCCAGAGCTTCAGCAGATTCAAGCCGCGCGAAATCTTCCGGCGCTGCCGCAGCCGGAGCAGCCATCGCAGCCGCCGGAGCAGCCGTGACGACCGGAGCGAGCGGCGCAGCAGCCGGAGCAACCGTGGCAGCCGGAGCGAGCGGCGCAGCGGCCGCAGCAGACGTGGCGGCCGGAGCAGCCGTGGCGGCCGGGGAAGAAATCGAAGGCTCACCACCGGGCGTGTCAACCACCACGTCCCCCGGCGCGTCGGCCGCCAGGGACGCCTCGGTCGCTGTGCTTCTCGCGAATGCGTCGTCGCTGTCCTGTTCGAGAATCCCCGCAAGGTTGCCGATTACGAGCAATCCGAGAACGAATGCTGCTGCCGCGGCGGCGATCGTCGGCGCACGGAACAGAGCGAGGGACCAGCCGGTACGCTCCGTGAACAAGGGTGATCCCGGAACACGAACATGTTCGGGGGAAAGTGCAAAGGATCGCGGGGCGCGGACGCGCTCCACCGACCGCAAAAGCGCCGCGGTTTCTGCAAGCCCCTCCGCCTCGGCACGAAAGTGTTCGGGCAGCTCAATACCCGATTCACCTTCCAGTCTGCGATCTACGTACGCAGACAGGAGCTCGTCGTCTTGTTCCCGACGCCGGTTGCGCCAGATCCTGAAAATCAACCGAATCCCCTGTTCAACTGCCTTCCCAGGTTCATTTAAGATTCTCACTGGTTTGCTTCATCTGCGGGCAAGCCTGAGCCGATCTCCTAACAGCTGCATATTCATTTGGCTTCAATCATGTAGACGAAATTGGGGTGGTAACTGTTCCACGTTGGCCACGAGCCACTCCCGGAGCCGCCGCCGACCGCGGTTCAGCCGGGATTTGACCGTCCCGATCGAAACCTCCATCGCATCGGCGGCCTCCTCGTACGCGAGCCCCTCCACATCGACCAGCACCACCGCCATGCGCTGGTCCGGCTGTAGCTCTCCGAGGCCGCGACTGATGCTCATGCCCAGGTCCCGCCGCATGGCACGGTCCTCCGGCGACTCCTCGTCCGAGGCGAGCGTCTCGCCCAACGTGATGATCTGCTCGTCGATAGAGTCTTCGGGCCGCCGATTCGATCGCCTGATCTCATCGTAAGTCGCGTTGCGGGCGATGCGCAGCATCCAGGCCCGGAAGTTCACGCCGCGCATCCGCCCGATGTTCCGAAAGGCGGAAATGAAAGCGTCCTGCGTTATATCCTCGGCGCTGGCGTGGTTCCTGACCATGCGCAGGATGACGCTGAAAACAAGGTCCTGGTAGCGGACGACAAGTTGATTGAACGCATCCAGGTCGCCCTGCCTGCTGCGCGTGATCAAAACCTGGTCTTCGGGGTCGAGTTCGGACAAATTGAAAGTGCGCGTCAAACGCCCGGGAAGACAGACTCGGGATGGCCGGTCTCGGTTCCGGTAATCGTAATCAAGGTTGGGGAAGCGCTGCGTGCGGCCACGAAGGCGACCGGGGGGCGCCCGTACCTATAATCAGAAACAATTGCGGCCCATCCACCCGATCTCCCGACGTATCGGAGACATTTGAAGTCACTTCGTGAAATATCAGAGACCGCCATTACGGCGGTGCTCATTTTCGTCGTCCTCCAGATTTCGACGCAGTCGTTCCGTGTGGACGGCAGGAGCATGGAACCCACGATGGCGGACGGCCAGAACGTCCTCGTGAACAAGTTCGTGTACGCGAGCGCCGATGCGGGAGTCTTTGGCGACATCCTGCGCGCCGTCACCGGGACCGACCTCGGCCGCGCATACGTGTTCCACCCGCCGCAACGGGACGATGTCATCGTGTTCACGCCGCCGACCGGTCCTGACGCCGAATTCCTCGTAAAACGCGTCATCGGGATTCCCGGCGACGAGATCGATATCCGCGGAGGCCAGGTGTACGTGAACGGAAACCCGCGCGACGAACCGTACCCGGCAACGCGCACGACCGGCGGCACCTATCCGCTCACGGTCGGCCAGAACGAACTGTTCGTGCTGGGCGACAACCGCAGCCGGTCTAACGACTCGCGCACATGGGGCCTTGTGCCTGCGGAGAACGTGGTCGGACGCGTTTGGTTCGGCTACTGGCCGCCGTCAGAATTGAAACTGTTCACCTCCGTGGGCTCGGCTCTCAACCCCGGCAGGCTGGGCGGCCTGTTCCGGTAGGCCGGGCTCGGCGCGGCGGCCCCATTCATCTTCGGGCGGCCATGCGGGGTCGTAAATACGGCGCCGGGCGCGGCGACTCCGGCAGGCCCGGCAGGCGCCTGCGTCTTTCGCGGCGCGGGGGCTTGCGTTAAAGTTGGCCCCACCTCTTCCCGGGAACCCGGGAAGAGGCGGCGGGCGACTTCGCCATTACGACGAAAACAGGAGAAACAGATGGCGGACGAGCGACTCGCCACGATGGCCCACCTGCTTCGACGCGCGGGGTTCGGCGCCTCTCGCGACGAACTTGATGATTACGCGGCCCGGCCCTACGAAGAGGTGGTCGACGACCTCGTAAACCCGGAGCGGTTCGAGCCCCTGGATGAGGACGTCCTCGAGCGGTTCTATCCACACATCTTCTCCAACAAGGACAACCCCGCCGTGTGGAACGGCCGTTGGTTCTGGCGGATGGTCAACACGAAACGGCCGTTGGAAGAGAAGATGACGCTGTTCTGGCACCACGTGTTCGCCACCGGGTGGACCAAGAGCGAGCACACGCCGTCGATGGTCGACCACATCGAGATGTTCAGGCAGCACGGCCTGGCCAACTTCCGGACCTTGCTCCTTGCGATCTCGAAAGATCCGGCCATGAACTTCTGGCTGGACAACTCCGAGAACCACGGCGACGCCCCGAACGAGAACTACGGCAGGGAGTTGCTGGAGCTGTTCTCCATGGGGATCGGGACCTACGACGAGCCTGACGTGAAGGACGCCGCTCGCGCCTTCACCGGCTGGACCTTCGAGCAGCCGCTCCCGCTTTACCCGTTCGGTCATTACGGTGCGAAGTTCGAGTTCCGGCCGGAAGATCACGACAACACAGAAAAAACGTTCCTCGGCGAGACCGGCAACCTGGGCGGTGAGGACATAATCGACATCATCGTTCGGCAAGAGGCGAACGCCCGGTTCATCTGCCGGCACATCTACAACTTCTTCGTCGCCGACGAACCGCAGATCCCGGCCTGGAGCGTCACGCCGCCGCAGGACCAGGAGGCGATCGACATCCTGGTGAAGGCGTACACAGACTCGGACGCCGATATCCGGACCGTGATGAAGGTCCTGTTCCTGTCTGACTTCTTCAAAAAGGCGCGCGCGAAACGTGTCAAGTGCCCCGCCGAGTTCATCGCCGGCACCCTCAAACTGACCGGCGAGTTCCGTGAGATCGAGCCCGGCTTGGCGGCGCTTGACGCCGCCAGCATCGTGATGGGCCAGAAACTGATGGACCCGCCAACGGTCGAAGGCTGGCACACCGGCAAGGAGTGGATCGACGGCGGAACGTTGACGGAGCGCATCAACTTCGCCACGGCCCGGGTCGGCAATCCTGACACCCCCGGGACGCGAGCGATCATCGACAAGTTGTCCGGCTCCGGTGATCCGGTCACGCCCGCCGAGCTCGTGGACGGCGTCCTGGACCTCGCCGGCCCGGTCGAGGTAGCGGACGAGACGCGGGCCGCGCTGATGCAGCTCGCCGAGCTCGACGGCGATCTGACCTTCGGCAGCTCAACCGACCGAATCAAGAGCGATGACCGCATCGCCCGGATGTTGTCCCTGGTGGTCGCATCCCGGGAGTACCAGTTCGCCTGATCGAAAATTTGTTGGCCTCCAAACGAGGCGATAGCCAGCTCTGACCCAGCACAGGCCAGGCCCCGGCAGGTTACAGAGAGGACCCTGGGACATGACGACCAAAGGCAACGGCACCAGCGGGAAGGCGAAAGACCCGGTTCTGGTGGTCGTGCAGCTCTCGGGCGGCAACGACTTCATGAACACGCTCATCCCGTACACGGCCGGGATGTATTACGACAACCGGCCGCTGGTGGGGATTCCAGAGGACAAGTCCCTCCCGATCAACGACACGCTGGCCTTCCACCCGTCCGCAGCGCCCTTGAAGAGCATGTTCGAGGCCGGCAAGGTCGCGATCGTGCAGGGCATCGGATATCCGAACGCCTCACGGTCCCACTTCCGTTCGATGGACATCTGGCACACCTGCGAGCCGGAAATCATCGCAACCGAGGGCTGGCTGGCCAAGGTGATCCGGCACTTCGACCCCAAATCCGAGAACCCGCTCACGGGCGTCAGCTTCGGACGCGGTCTGCCGCGCGCGATGGCCGCGCCGGGCGTGGTCGCAACCTCGGTCGACGACCTCGACAACTATGGCCTTATGACCAGCATCGAGGCCGGCCAGCGGCGCGCCGAAGACCTTGCTATCTTCAAGCGCATGTACACGCCGGCCATCGGCTCCGGGCTGGTGATGGACTATTTTGGTGACACGGGCCAGAGCGTGCTGTCCGGGTCAGACCTGATAAAGGTCGCCCCGCAGAAGTACACCTCAACGATCGAATACGCGGGCAACCCGATCGCGAAGTCGTTGCGAGACGTGGCCCGGGTTCATACGGCGGACCTCGGCACCCGGGTCTTCTACACGCAGCACGGCGGTTACGACCACCACGCCCAGGAAGTGCCGTCGCACGCCAGGTTGCTCGCAGAGCTGACCGGAGCGATCAGCGACTTCTGGCAGGACCTGCGTGAGCACGACGCCGCAGACAACGTGTCGATGCTGGTGTTCACGGAGTTCGGCCGGCGCATCAAGGACAACGGCTCCGGCACGGACCACGGGTCCGCAGGCGGCGCCTTCATCATCGGCGACAACATCGATGGCGGCCTTTACGCCGAGTACCCGTCGCTGGCGCAGGCGGACTGGGAGCGCGGCGAAGACCTCGCCCACACGTTTGACTTCCGGGGCGTGTACGGCACCCTGCTGGAGCAGCACCTCGGGCTCGACCCGGAACCGATCGTCGGCGGTGTTTTCGAGCAGCTCCACCCGTACAAGGAGACCGCCACGGCGTAAAGCAGACGGCTCGCCCTTCCCAGGGTTCCATGCTCCGAGTTCTGAACAAGGGCGCCCGATCGCGCCGGGAGATCGACCATGACAACAATGGCCACCAAGCCCGCAAGCCCGCCCTACGCGCTTCTGCGCGCCGGCTTCCCGTACTACACGACCCTTGGCATGCGCCGTGTCACGACGTACTGCATGGACATCGTCATCGGGGAAGACGACCTGCTGTACGTGCTTTGCCGTGCCGACAGCCCGGGGCTGGGCGGCAGCAACATCCGCCGGACGAACTGGGACGACGAGGACCTGGACACGCTCGGCGGCAGCAAGCTGCTCTGGCCGGTCCAGATGATCCGTGACAGGGACGGGAACCTGTACGTCTCCGACGAGGGTAATCACCGCATCTACCGGTTCAAGACGGATGGCACAGAACTCGGCGAGTGGGGCGAGGAAGGTTCACGCGAGGGCCAGTTCAACCGCCCGTCCGGTATCGCTTTTGACGCCGACGAGAATCTCCTTGTGGTTGATACGCTCAACCACCGCATCCAGAAGTTCACGAAGGACGGGGCATACGT
>JACZRO010000100.1 GCA_022574675.1 Chloroflexota bacterium | reverse complement strand
TGGATTTGCCATCGTTCCTCGATCTGCCGTCGCCATCATTGGGGAGTAGAGCCCGATTATGCACATGTAAAGGTAGGAAATCTGAACCCCGGCCGGCTGCTAGACTCGCTCGCCGGGTTGTGCCGGGTTCGCCGGCCTGACGTCAGCGCGACGAGTGACAACCTTCAATGGGATTGGCAAGGGGATTGGCAAAGGGGACAGGAATGGCCGGACCGCTCAAGGTCGGCATCGTCGGCGTCGGGCAACGCGGGCTCCAGCACGTCGAGCACCTCTCGCGCCTACAGGCGGAGGAGGAGGTTCGTCTTGTGGCGCTGGCCGATCCTTTCCCTGAAAACCTGGAGGAGCAGAGCATCCAGTCTCGTGCGCCGGCCTACCGGCAGGGCGACGCGACGCTGTACGGCTCGGCCGGCGAGATGCTCCGGGAGGCCGATCTCGACGCCGTCTGGTTCGTGATCCCGCCAAACCAGCACGGGGGCGAGATTGAAATCGCTGCGGAGCGCGGGATCGCGATATTCGCCGAGAAGCCCCAGACGCTCTTCTACGACGAGGCGGCGAGCCAGGCGGAGGCGATTCGCCGGGCGGGCGTCCTCTCTACGGCCGGTTTCCAGATGCGGTACGAGCCGTGGTATGTGGCGCTCAGGGAATACACGGCGGACAAGGCGGTCACCTCGATCACGATGGTCCACGCCGGCGGCATCGAGGGCCACGGCGTGAAGTACACCCACACGGAGACGATGGGCGGGCCGGGCAACCGGATGTGGACGGCCAACCGGGAGTGGTCCGGCTCCAGTGTCGTGGAGGCCGGCATACACCAGACGGATCTGATGCGTTACTGGACCCACGACGAGATCGACTGGGTGCAGGCGGCGTACGTCGAGCGAGACCCGTCGCTCCACGAGTCGGAAGGCGACAACCCGACGGCGTACACGGTGGTCTATGGATTCAAGCGAGGCGCCGTCGCAAACCTGATCTTCACCAGGCCGGCCCGCGTCTACCTGAACGAGCGGTACGACTACGTGCTGACGACGCACTCGCAGGTCAAGTTCGAGGACGATCTCGTCGCCTACGGCTACGTCGGCGACACGTATCCGCCGGCGGACCGGCCCGATGCGAGCGAGGTGCGGCAGGTCCTGGCGCGGGGACCGCAAGGCGACCCGATGGGTGGCGCGAACTCACTTGAGCTGGATCGCAGGTTCGTCGAAGCGGTGGCGCAAAACAGGCCCGATCTTCTAAAGAACACGTTCGAGTCCAGCCTCAATTCGCTCGCAGCGGTGCTGGCCGCAAACGTGTCACATGAGCTGAACGGTGAGCGCATCCACCTCGAAGAGTTCACGACCGGCGAAAGATTCGCCCGATACCGCGCCCGGCCTGACAAATCGTAACCCCGGGAATTCAGAGGACGTCAAAAGCGGTTCAGAGGAGCGGCGACACGCGTTGACCACGGAGCGGTTCCACATCACACGGGTCGAGTTCGTTTCCGTTCATGTACGCGGCGCGCACGACTGGGTGTTCGTTGAAGTCACCGAAAGGGACGGCTACACCGGTCTCGCCGAGCTCGCGGGACCCGGTGCGGCGACCGAGATCGCGCAGCTGACCGCCGATTTTGCCGAGCGCCTCCGTCTCTCTCCCCCGAGCGGCGAGTCGGATATACCGGCCAGGCTGGGTCTGGCCGCCGCTGAATTAGAGGGCGATCGCGTCAAGGCCACCGCAGTGAGCGCGCTTCGGAGCGCTATTGCGGACGCCCAGGCCCGGCGGGCACGCGTAAGCCTCACGGAGTTCCTCGGCGGTCAGAAGATGGACGCAGTGAAGCTCTACGGCAACATAAATCGATCGATGCTGCCCGACGACGACGGCTCCCGGGACAGGTCGCCGGAGGCGTTCGCCAGAGCGGCGCGTGAGGCGATTAGCCTGGGATTCGAGGCCGTGAAGTGCGCCCCTTTTGACGAGGCGCGGGCCCCGTTCGAGGAGCCAGGATTGCCGGAAGCCGCGCGGGCCGGGATCGACCGTATCGCAGCGGTGCGGGAGGCCATTGGCGACGATGTGCCGTTGTTCGTCGACTGCCACAGCCGATTCGATCTCGACTCTGGCATCGCCCTCGAAGTAGCTCTTCGAGAGTCGAACGTAACGTGGTACGAAGAGGCCGTAGACGGTATCAAGCACCCGGACGTGATGAGGCGGATCCGGGAACGCGCCACGATGGACGTTGCGGGGGCCGAATCCGGGTACGGCATCGCAATGTTTCGTCGGATCATCGAGGGCGGCATCATGGATGTCGTGATGCCGGACATCAAGTTTTGCGGAGGCGCCGGGGAAGCCGTGGAGATCGGACGTGTCCTGGAGACCTTCGCGCCCGGGTCCGTCTCGATGCACTCGCCGTCCGGGCCCGTTTCACAACTGGCGAGCGCCCACGTCAGCGCGGCGTTCAAAGGGACACGGCCGTTGGAGCACGCCTGGGGAGAGGTCGAGTGGCGCGCGTCCGCGCTCGAGCCCGCAGAGCGAATTGAGTCGGGGCGGATCTACATCCCCGATGGGCCCGGGCTCGGAGCCCGTATCGACCAGTCGGCCGTCGAAAAGCGCGGCCGTCGCTGGACGTTGTAACCGCTGGAGCGTAAGTGATGACGACGATCGACCGTCCATATCGCGAACGCGTCCTCAGCCGCTCCCGGATGATCAATTACCTGCGCGAGCTCGAATCGAACAGCAATTCCAACGGGGGCGCTGTGTTGAAGACGATATACGTCGCTCCCGGCTCCGGGGAGGTTCCGGGCTGGGAGTGGCTCCCGCCTGCGGCCGGCCGGTCTCCAAACGGACTGGTGCTCGTGGGCGGCCCGGAGGCGCTGGTAGCCATCAGCCCACCGTTTGCCGTCGAAATCGACGACGCTGACCGGATTCAGGAAGGGCCGTATTTCGGCCCGCTGATCGCATCACTCACGGAACGGCATACGATCGGCTTCATCCTGCTCAGGCTCGGGGCATACGCGGTCGGCGTCGCCGACGACGAAAAACTGATCGTCAGCAAGACCGGGACGCGGTACGTCAAGGGCCGGCACCGCAAGGGTGGTCAGTCACAGCGGCGCTTCGAACGCAATCGCGAGGGCTGGATTGCGAAGCTCTATGACCAGGTGTGCGCGGTGGCGACAACGCGGCTCGGCTCGTACGAGCGAGACATGCATGCGCTAGCGATCGGCGGCGACCGACACGTGGTGGAGGGATTCATGAAGCGTTGCGGATTCGCTGATCGACTTCGCAACCGCGTCGCGACGATCGATGTCCCGGTCGAACGGCCGGGCCTGAAGTCCCTGGAGCGAGCTGTCACCCGGGCGTGGGGTTGTCACACGTGGGAAGCGCACACTCCCCGGGGAACCGCTAACCACGCCTAACTGCGAAACAACCAGTCGTGTACGTTTTTCGTAACATAATCTGAGATCTCCCGGAGGAGATCGTGGTCCTTTACCGGTGTGGAGAGGGAGCATGAAGGTTCTCGTAGTAGACGACGATCCGGACATAGCGGAAGCCGTGACCCTGTGTTTCCAACTCCGCTGGCCGGGCGCTGAAGTCATCGAGGCGGCCGATGGGAGGACCGCCATCGAACAGGTGCGGCGTGAGAATCCCGATATCGTCGTCCTGGATGTCGGTCTTCCGGATATGACCGGGTTCGACGTGATGCGCTCCATACGCGAGACGTCCGAGGTCCCGGTGGTGATGCTGACGGCGCGCGACCGGCACATGGACAAGGTCAAAGGCCTCGAGTTTGGCGCCGACGACTACGTCACGAAGCCGTTCAACGCGATGGAACTTCTCGCCCGCATCCGGGCCGTGCTGCGCCGGACACATCGTGATCCCGATGAGTCCGAAACAGAGATGTTCGAGGAAAACGGCCTGCGATTCGACTTTGCCGCCCACGAAGTCACCTACAACGGCGAGAAGGTTCCTCTCACGCCGTTGGAATACAAGTTGCTCGCCCAGTTTGTGCAGGGCTACCCGCGTGTGGTGCCGCATGAAAAGCTGCTGCGAAGCGTCTGGGGCTCGGAGTACGTCACCGAGACCGATTACCTGAAGGTCCACGTCCAGCGGATCCGGTCAAAATTCGGCGCCATCGTTCCCGGATTTGACCCGATCGCCAACGAACGCGGCGTCGGTTATCGGCTGAATCTGGCCCACGAGCGTTAGCGAGCCCGCACGCGAGCCGGTTGCCTGTCCGCTGCGCTGCCACTAATATCGCCGCAGGCACGAGCTCGCGCTTTGAACAACGCGGCGCGTGTCCAGTTTCGCCATCCCGGCATCCCGTTTCCTAGGCAGGGTCCCAATGACCACGACGACCAGAGAACGCGTCGCATACTTCAACGGAAAGATCGTTCCGGAGAGCCAGGCGCTAGTCTCCTTCCGCGACCGCAGCTTCAAGTACGGCGATGGCGCGTTCGACATGACGCGCACGTTCGGTCACAAGATCTTCAAGATCGAAGAGCACATCGCACGGTTCAGCAACACGCTCAAGTATTTTCAGCTCGACCCGGGCATGACCGAGCGGGAGATGATCGACAAATCGCTCGAAGTACTCGAGGCGAACCTGCCCTTGATCGACGAGACCGAGGACTACTGGGTTGGCCAGCGCGTCAGTCGAGGCGTGGACATTGTCGGCGGCGACATGTGGGAACACGAGGGTGCGACGGTAGTGATCGAGTGCACACCGCTTCCGCTGAAAGCGCGGGCGCCGCTGTTCAAGGACGGCATAGACGTGATCGTGCCGTCAGTGCGCCGCACGCCGCCGGAGTCGTTGAGCCCCCGGGCCAAGTCGCACAACTACCTGAACCTGATCATGGGCGACCTGGAGGTGAAGTCATACAACGCGGCGGCGTGGGCGGTCCTGCTGGACATGCGGGGCAACTTCGCCGAGGGCATCGGCTCCAACTTCTTCACCGTGAAGGACGGCGTCATTCGGACACCGAAGTCGCAGTTCGTGCTTGGCGGCATAAGCCGTGAGACGGTGATGAAGCTTGCAGAAGGTCTCGACATCCCGGTGTTGGAGGACGACATCGACCCGTTCGACGCATACGTCGCGGACGAGGTTTTTCTTACGTCGACCAGTCTCTGCATCTGTGGCGTTCGTACGGTGAACGGGAAGCAGATCGCCGACGGCAGTACGCCCGGGCCGATAACGAAGGCATTGATGGATGCCTATGTCGACCTCGTCGACTTTGACTGGGTGTCCCAGTACACAAGCCGTCTGGAAACGTAGGCGCCTCGCCGACGATGGTTGAACCGATCACCTCCTGGCAATCCGGACGGTCCAAGCTGATGACCGCCCGCGAGGCGGTCGAGCGCTTCGTGAGCGACGGCGATACCCTCTATTCCGGGTTCAACATCATCTCGTTCTCGCTCACGAATGAGATCATCCGCCAGGGCAAGAAGCACCTCAAGGCGGTAGCCGGCTCTGTGACGCCTAACGTCACTTTGATGGCCATTGCCGGGAGTGTGGATCGTATCGAGACCGGCTACCTGAGCGGCACGCTTCGGAGCAAGCCGTTCCAGGAAATGATGCGAGACGGCCGCGTCAAGTGGAACGACTACACGAATATGACCATCACCCTCCGCCTGATGGCGGGCGGAATGGGCATGCCATTCATCTGCGCCAACTCGTTCCTCGGCACCGACTATCTCAAGCCGGAAATCATGAACCACTCCCGCAGCCTCATGGAGGATCGAAGGCGGGAAGACGGCACGATAGCGCCACCCTACGTGGTGATCGAGTCGCCATTCGACGGCAGGAAGGCGCTCCTGTACCCGGCCTTAAAGCCGGACGTTGCCATCGTCCATTGCCAGAGGGCTGACGAGGAAGGCAACATCCAGGTCTGGGGCCCGATGGCGGACACCAAGTGGGGGTTCTGGGCTTCAAAACACGTGCTTGTGACGGCAGAGGAGATAGTCCCGCGTTCGGTGATTTCGACCGAACCCCACTTCACCGTCGTGCCCGGATTCAAGGTCAGCGCCGTTATCCATGAGCCGTGGGGAGCGCACCCGGGGGGCCTGAACGGCCATTACCGCGCTGACCGGTCCTGGGCGGAGCTGACCGGTTTCGGCATGACCACATGGGAGTCAGCGCGGCAGTATCTCGACGAGTGGGTTTACGGCACAGAAGACCGCTCCTCCTACCTCGCCCGGTACAGGGAGCGATTCGGCGACGGGTTGCTCGAGGTCCTGCGCGTGAAAGACAAAATGATCCCGGAACAGCCCGCACGGTACGGATGGCGGTGACGTGGTGACTCCGAAAACGGGTGACTACACGCCCGCCGAGATGATGATCATCGCAACGGCCCGGCAGGTTCGGGACGGTGAGTCGACGATCGTCGGCATGGGCCCTCCGTTACTGTCGGCGGCGCTCGCGAAATATCACCACGCGCCGAACATGTGGTACTGCACGGAGTCCGGGCCGCTTGACTGGGTCCCGACGAGCAGAGACCTTCCGGCGCCGATCGGTATCGCAGATGCGAGCCTTGTGGAGGGCGCATCCATGTCCGGGTCGATGGAGGACGCGCTCGGCGCCTTCGTCAACGGGGGCTGGGCGCAGTCCGCCATCCTGCAGGCGGCGCAGATCGACAGGTTCGGCAACCTGAACACGATACTCGCCGGCACCTTCGAGGATCCCATCCGCCGGCTTCCCGGCACCGGCGGCAACGCCGACATCGGCGCCTCGGTCCAACGTGTGATCTCGACGATGCCGCTTGAGTCCCGCCGGTTTAAAGAGCGCGCAGACTTCCGGACCACCGCGGGCTATATCGACGGGCCGGGCGGCCGGGCTGAGGCCGGGCTGGCCCCCCAGGGGCCAAACAAGTGTGCGACGACGATGTGCGTCTTCGGCTTTGATACGCCGGACGGCGGCCTTACGGGCTCCTGCGAGATGGTTCTGGAACAGCTCTTCCCCGGTGTATCGCTTGAAGAGGTGCAGGCCATCGTGCCATGGGACCTCAAGGTGTCGCCGGACCTGGCGCATATGGACCCACCGACCGAGGAGGAAATCACACTGGTTCGCCACCTGGATGACGGCAACCACCTGAGACCGGGACGGTATTGATTCTCCGTGACCCGCGGTCGGCGCGGCAGTAGGCTCGCAAGTTGTCATCCAACGTCGCCGACGGGCGCGATGCGGCATCTGCGCCGGGGCAGACGGGTTCCTCAACACCTTCGACAATTGACCTGCGCCGCCGCCCGCTTGACCTGAAGGCCGGGCTTTTCGTCTTATTCGTCTCCACGCTATGGAGCGGGAACTCGATCGCCATCAAAGCGGGCCTGGACTACGCGCCTGCATTGCGATTGGGGTGGATGCGATTCATCATCGGGTCGGTAGTGATTCTTGGCTGGGCGATCTACACCAGGGCCGATCTGCGCATCCATCGCCGTGAATGGTGGCCGCTCATCTCGCTGTCGGTGTTCTTCGCCGTCCAGATCATCTTCATGAACCTGGGCATCAAGTACACGACCGCGGGACACGCGACCGTCCTGCTCGTCACATCGTCCATATGGGTCGCCGTCCTGTCCCACTTCTTCATCCCCGGCGATACGCTCGCGCCGGCCCGGCTCGCGGGGATCATGATCGCCTACCTGGGGATCATCGTGATCTCGGCGGACGGGTTGCGTGATTCGGGCGGTGAGAACCTGATCCTCGGCGACATCCTGTCCACCATCTCCGGCTTCCTGCTTGGAGCGCGACAGGTGTACAACGCCCGGCTCGTGACGAACATTGATCCAGCCAAGATGCTGCTGTTCCAGGCGGCGTTTGGCACCGTTGTGTTCGTGATTATCAGCGTCATTTTCGAGTCCGAGCCGTGGGTCTGGGCCTGGGAGCTGGCGGCATCACTCGCTTACCAGGGATTCGTGATCGCCGGATTTGGCTTCCTGTCGATGTTGCTGATGCTCAAGTATTTCTTCCCGTCCCGGGTCAGCGCCGTCTCGCTTACCCAGCCCCTGACGGGAATCATCCTCGCCTGGATAATCCTGGGCGAAGACCCGAGCTGGCTGCTGTGGGCCGGAGGCGTCCTCATCATGGCGGGCGCTCTGCTCGCACAGACGCGAGGCGTCCCGGTCAAATCCGCGCCGGAGACAGCCGCCCGCGGTCCAACTGCGGGGAGTGCGACGGCCGACTGATCACCCCTCGAAATCCACCCCTTTTACACCGCCGCGTTAGCGCGTTGACCGACGCCGGGAGCGGTGCTAGCTTCCCTCGAATGCCACCCACCGAGCACCGCCGCATCACCCCGCGCGCGGGCGCCTTCGCCGTATTTGTATCGGCGTTGTGGGCCGGCAACCCGGTCGCCATCAAGGCGGGCCTGGAATACGCGCCGCCTCTGCGTCTCGGCTGGTACCGGTTCGTTTCCGGCGCCGTGGTGATCCTGGCGTGGGCGATCTACACCGGGGCAGACCTGCGTGTGCGGCGGAGCGAGTTGGGCGTGCTGACGGTGATCGGCGTCCTGTTCTCGATCCAGCTTGTGTTCATGAACCTCGGACTGAAGTACACGACGGCCGGACACGGCGCGGTGCTCTCCGTGACCTTTCCGATCTGGATCGCGGTCCTGGCGCATTTCTTCATCGCCGGAGATCGGCTGGCGCCATCCCGGTTCGCCGGGATCATGGTGGCGTACATCGGAGTGGTGGTTATCTCGCTGGATGGCCTGGGCGGTGAATCGTCCGGGGAGGTGTTGCTCGGCGACATCCTGTCGATCATCGCGGGATTCCTGCTGGGCGCGCGGCTCGTTTTCAATGCCCGGCTCGCCGGACGGATCGACCCCAACAAGATACTGCTCGCGCAGGCGGCGCTCGGTACCGCCGTGTTCATCCCCGCCGGTCTGATTTTCGAGTCTGAACCCTGGATAATGAACCGGGAACTGGCCCTTTCGATCTTCTACCAGGGCGCCGTGATCGCCGGGTTCGGCTTCATCGCCAACCTGTGGCTTATCCAGCGTTACCTGCCGTCCCAGGTAGGCGTGTTGACCCTCAGCCAGCCGGTCTTTGGAATCATCCTGGCATGGTTGATCCTGGACGAGCCGCTCACGAGACTGCTGTTCCTGGGTGCGGGGCTTGTGGCGCTCGGCGCGGGGTTGGCACAGCGGAGAAAGGGACGCGAGCAAGATTCCACAGGAACCCCGTCCGGGACTCTGTCCGGCCCGGCGACGGCGGGAGATTGACACCGGGATTCCCGCTCATTCCCCGCTCATTCCCGGATACACGCGCTCCGAACTTATAATCGGCCAACCCCGAAACGTATTTATCGCTGACAAAATAGATAGTGCGCTGGTCAAATAAATAAGCCGCAGAAGATTCGTGAGCGCGTGTATTGAACTTTTTGTTTAGCCGCAGCGGCTTTGACCATTTGTCGCCATTTAATTTAGAGAGGTAAATATCTCCTCCGTTCACATCCCGGTAAACAAATAATTTCTGACCATCTGGAGATATTGCAATGGCCGCATCATGCCAGCTTGAATTAAGAAACCCACCAACTCCATCTGGGTCCAGCCACTCATCACCCATTTTATTACAAGTAAAGATATCTTCAATTTCAGCTTGCTCAGTATACGGTTCAAGGATGGGATAACCAAGTGTCGCCAGCAGAGTGGAGATAGTTTCGTAATAATCGAGGACGTCAGCCACCTTTGCTTCCGAAAGCGACGGTAGTGTCGGAGTTTTATCATTATTAAGCTCCGCACGACCGATACTGCGCACTTGGCTGATGGAGTGGGATTCAAGGTATTGGATATGGGCTTCGTCGAATTCATTAGCTTTTGCCACAATTAAAATTGCGGTATCCCAGAAATCTTTCTTCACCTCCTGCTGAGCCAGTCGCGTATAGCAGCTTCCAGATTTCCCAATATATACCATGGGGCTCAATGGATCGCTTCCCTC
>JACZRO010000099.1 GCA_022574675.1 Chloroflexota bacterium | reverse complement strand
ACGCGGCTCAGGCCCGGACCCCCGAACGTCCGCCCGGCCGTTAACTACCCGGCAACTCTACTTCGGCCGACGCCGTGACGAACCGCTCGAACACCTCGTTGCCGAGCAGGTAACCGCGGTGGCTCAGCCGTATTCCCTCTTCATCGCAGACCAGCAGGTCCATCGCGGACAGCTCATCGGTCAGCGGGCCGAACGCCCGGCGAAGCTCCATCCCGAACCGCTCACGGAACTCGTCCGACCGGATACCCCGGGCCAGCCGCAGCCCCATCATCATCGTGTCCGCCAGTTCCGTCGCGGGCGTGACCGGCTCCACCGATTCAAGCAGTCCGACAGACGCCAGCGCGTCCACCGGGTCGCCGCCCGGAGGCGCGTCTTTCAGAATCTCCACGTAACGTCGCGGCGACCTCAAAGCGGCGAAACGACGTCCCCTTTCCTGGTTCTTCTCGGGGCCTCCCTCGCGCCCTTCCTTGGGGCGTTTCGGGCGATCTGGCAGGTACGAGTGGGCGCCGGGACCGACGCCGAGATACGGCGAATTCAGCCAGTAAGCGAGGTTGTGCCGGCTTTCCCGGCCCGGGAGTGACCAGTTGGATATCTCGTACCGATCGAACCCGGCCTCCGCCAGCGCCGCCTCGGCGTAGAGATACATATCCGCGGCGAGATCGGGGTCCGGCTCTTCGACCTCGCCCCGCCGGACCGACGCCTCAAGCGGTGTGCCCGGCTCAAGGGTCAACGCGTAAAGCGACAGGTGCTCCGGGCCGAGCTCGATCGTCCGGTCCAGCGTTGATCGCCACTGGCCGGCGGTCTGGCCGGACAGCCCGAACATCAAGTCCAGGTTGACGTTGTCGAAACCGGCGTCGCGCGCTGATCTGAAAGCCGCGATCGCGGTGTCCGCGTCGTGCCTGCGGGTGAGCGATGCCAGCAGGCCGTCGTCGAGGCTCTGCACGCCGATGCTCAGCCGATTGATGCCGGCGGCAAGGTAACGAGTCAGGTCTCGCCTTGAGTAATCGCCCGGGTTCGACTCAAGCGTTACCTCGGCGTCCTTTTGGACGTCGAACGCCTCGCGTATAGCGGCGCAAATCGCCTCGATGCCCTCTGTCGGGACATACGACGGAGTGCCGCCGCCGAAAAAGATCGTGGCGACTGCCGGCCTTCCCAGTCCGCTTCCCCAGATGCGGATCTCGGTCTCCAGGGCGACGAGGTAGCCCGGGATCAACGCCTCTATGCCGGCGTAGGTGTTGAAGTCGCAGTAGTTGCACTTGGTTTCGCAAAACGGGATGTGGACGTAGAGCGACAGTCCGCCAGTATCCGTGCCCTGCGCGGCCGGCGCGCCTAATTCGACCCGGGGGTCCACAACACCGACCCGCCCTTTTCAGGCGTGTCCCCCGAATCCTGCGTTTGCCGGCCGGTCTGCGCCGCTTCGGCCGCCTGTTGCGCTTCCGCCATAGCCTTCTCACCGGCATCGCGCGTCCAGCGCAGCAGCTCGTCCAGTTCCGGCGGCATCACGTTGTACTGCTCGGCCTTTTCGGGCATCGTCACACCGCGGGCGGAGGACATGATCACCAGGGCGGTCTCGGAGTCGCCAAGCTTTTCCTCCAGGGCTTTCGACATCCCTTCAAAGCGCGCCTGTGATGCCCCGGCGTATTTTTCCTGGATAACATCGGCCACGGTCTGGCTCGTAAGTCCGACCTGTGCGCAGCGAGACCAGTCGACGATCTGCGAGAACAGTTCGTCGTCGTCAAACGCCTCGAGCGTCGCCCCGGCCTCCATCCTTTTCTTGATCATCGACCACGCCGGCTGGTTGACCTGCGCCACGAGATTCAAACCAGGATCGCCGGACTCCGACACCGCTTCGTGGAAGATGCGGTTGACCATCCCGGCACGCGCCTCGAGCTGGCTGACGCTGGTGTCAATGGCCTCCCAGTAGTTTTTCAGGCGGGTGGTGTACCCCTCGGGCGCCCCCGGCAACGGCGAGATCATCGTGACGAGATACACGTTGCGTTTGCCGACCGCCGACGCGGAGTCGGGCCTTTCGATCCGTCCTAATTCCTGTCCTGATTCCTCTGGCGCCATCTGGTCTCAACTCCCGCGATCTCTGGCGGCTGCCGTTGTTGCTGTCACACCGAGAACAGGAAGTTGACGGTGTCACCGTCCTGCATCAGGTAATCCCTGCCCTCGGATCGCAGCAATCCTCGAGTGCGCGCCTCCGACTGGCTGCCGCATTCGACAAGATCATCGTACGCGACCACCTCGCCGCGAATGAAGCCGCGTTCGATGTCTGAGTGGATACGTCCGGCCGCGATAACGGCCGGGGTGTCGCGTTCAACGGTCCATGCCCTGACCTCGTCCTCGCCCACCGTCAGGAACGAGATCAATCCGAGAACGTCGTAGGACAACGAGATTATCCGGGACAGGCCGGACTCCCCGGCCTCCATCGACTCACGGAACTCCGCCTCTTCTTCGGCGTCCATTCCCGCCAGCTCCGCTTCGAGTTGCGCGCAGATAGCGACTGCGCCGGAACGCTGATCTCCCACCTTCTCCGCCGCTTCCGCCGTAAGCCGGTCGGAGTTCGGGATATCGGCCTCGCCGATGTTGACCGCGACGAGGAAGGGCAGGGCGGAGAGAAGAAAGGTGTCGCGCACGGCAGTGCGTTCTTGCTCGGTAAGGGTCCTGGCCCGCAGTGGCGTTCCACCCTCCAACTCCGCCTGCAGCCCGCGGAGCGCCTCGATATTACCGGCGAACCGGGTGCGCTCGGCCTGGCTTGCCCCCTTCATGTCCTTCGTGATCCGTTCTATCCGCCGGTCCAGCAGGGCGATATCGGCGAAAAGCAGGTCGAACCCGATGTCGTCGATGTCGCGGCGCCAGTCGGTTGAACTTTTGACGTGCGGTACCGAAGGATCCTCGAACGCACGAACCACCACCAGGACGGCGTCAACAGTCTGTAGCTGGGTGAGCGCCTCCCCGGCGAACATACCGCCCTTCGGCCCGTCGTGCTCGGCGGGTCCCGGCAGGTCCACGTAGGTCACCTCGGCGGGAACGGTGCGTTTGGGCTTGTACATCTCGGTAAGCGCGTCAAGCCGGCCGTCCGGTACGTGCGCGACGCCGATGTTCGCCCCGCGCCCGCTGCCGAATCCGGTCGTCGCCCGCCCACGCGTCAACGCGTTGAACAGAGTTGTTTTGCCGCTCGCGGGCAGTCCGATGATCCCGATACGCATTGCCTGCGCGCTACCTCTTTTTTTGCCGGTTTCGTTCCGTGGGCTGGTTTGGCTCTAGTTTCTGGCGGACGCGTCACCCCGCACGCGTTAAATCAGGGAGGGAGACTCACCGCCCGCCGTTACCGGGATTGATCCTCGTCCGTGTAACGGAACGTACCGTCGATCGGGTCTGCGGCCGGTTCCTCCGGTTCTTTGCGTACCCCCGTCCCGCGCAGGTGTTCAAGCACGATCCCGCGCGGAGCCAGCAGGAAGAACAGCAACAATAAACCGCCCGCCACGATCAGGTCGTCTACCCAACCGACCACCGGTATGATGTCCGGCAGCACGTCCAGCGGCGATACGACGTAGATCACCGCCATGATCGGCAGCAGCTTGATAAGCGCGCCGACCCTGCGATCCCGAAACAACGCCCATGCCAGCCTGATGGCCGGCAGGATGAGCGAGAGGTATCGGAGAAGCGGGAAAGCGCGCATGGGGCAAAAATTGACCCGGTCAAAATCAGGCGGCTACGACAAAGTCTGCCTCTCAGTTTATCTGAACGTGGCCCCGGATAAAAACGGGAAAAACGGGAAAAACGCAGCCGGGTCCGTTTCGCCGGCTCCCTCGCACTTTCCCGGCGCCTATGTTCCCGCCGCATTCCCCCACCTTCAAGGTATCGAGCAAGGTATCGGGCGCCTCCATTGATCCGCGTACTTCACGGCGACGACGAATTCGGCATCGACGAAGCGGTGCGCGAGCTTCGGACGTCTCTCGGAGAGGGAGCGGCCGAATCCAACACGACCGAGTTTGAGGGCCGCGACTTCAGACCCGGTGAGGTGGAGGCGGCGGCGCGTACCGTGCCATTCCTGGCCGACCGGCGTCTCGTCCTGGTCCGCGGACTCCTGCGGCGGCTGGACACGCCCAACGCCGACCGGCAGCGGGGCGGTAGCGATGCCGCGCAGATGTCCACCTCTGGATGGGAGACGTTCGGCGAACAACTCGCCGGGCTGCCGGACAGCACGGAACTGGTTTTCGTCGACACCTTCCCCACCGGACCCGGCGGCAAGTTGAAGGACAACGGTCCGGGACTCCGCGCTCTTCAACCGGCCGGCGCGATGGACGTGACCGTGTTTGCCACTCCGCGCGGCCGTGCGTTACAGGACTGGATTCGCACACGTGCTGCGTCGGAGGGTGTCCAGGCGTCACCGGCCGCCTTCGCCCGACTCGCAGACCTCGTCGGCCCCAACCTCCGTTTGCTTGACCAGGAGATACGAAAACTCGCCCTCTACGTCGGAGACCGGGCGATCCAGCCGGACGATGTTGACCTGTTGGTGGCGCCGGCCCGTGAGGCCAACATCTTCGCCGCCGTTGACGCCATCCTGGAGCGTCGCCCCGGGCTGGCTATGCGGGCGCTTTACCGGCTCCTGAATGACGGCGCGAGCGTGCAGTACATCCTGTCGATGCTGTCACGCCAGACGCGCATGTTGATCCTCGCTCGCCACCTTCGAGAGCGCGGCGTTGAGGAAAAGGAGATCGGCAACCGGATAGGGCTACGGGCCGAGTTCGCGCTCCGCAAGACCCTCCAGCAGGCCGGCCGCTTCAGCCACGACTACCTGGCCGCCGCGCACAGTGGACTGAGCGCCGCTGACATCAGCATCAAATCGGGCGAGGTCAGGGAACGGGTGGCGCTGGAGATGGTTGTGGCCCGCCTGGCCGGCCTGAGATAGCGCCGCCCCGGCACTCAAACCGCGGCGGTTCCGTCCGCCGTCCACGGCCGGAACCGGCCCGCCCGGAGCTCCTCCACCAGTCCCTCCAGGTCATCTATGTGGCGCTCGAACTCCGTCGCGACGCGGCCGATGCCATCGACCGTATGCGTGTCGCTGTTCGCCAGCGTCGGCGTGCCGACCGCCTCCAGCAACTCCCGGGCGAACCCGTTCTGCACATCTGAAGCCCGCCCGTTAATCACCTCTGCGCCGTCAACCACCCGAAGGAACTCGCCTTTGATCGCACGCTGGAGCGCCTCCCTGTAGCTGGCCGACCCGGGGTCGACGCCCCAGGGCAGCGCCCGGCGATAAGGATGGGCGAGCAACATGGCTCCGTGCGCGCGGTCGACCTGTTGACGCAAGAACGCCGGCCTGTGCATCCCGAATACGTACTCGGACAGCCCGAAAACGAGCGCATGCCCGCCATCGGTATTGATCTCCACCCCGGCCAGCACCAGAATCCCGGCGTCGTCCGAGAGCCTCTTTATCTCGTCGTCCGGCCAGAACGTATCGTGATCCGTGAGCGCGATTCCATCCAGCCCGGCGGCGCGTGCGTTGCGCGCCAACTCGATCGCCGGGGCGGTGCTATCGTCGGAACGCTCGGCAGTGTGGCAGTGAAGGTCTATTAACAAATCGAACCCGTGCAGGACATACGGTCGTAAAACCCTCTGGGATACTGCTAACGACGGAATGCCGAAGGTTACAGCCTCAAGTGTCTCCCGCACGCCGGCGAGTTGAACACCCCGCTCCGGCCAGACAACATAACCCCGAGTCATAATCGGGGACTTCCCGGATGCTGACAGGGACGGTGACAGGATCCTTCGATTGAGACGAATATCCCGGACAGTGTTGATCGCCTTCGCTGCGGTCGGAACGATAGCGCTCGTCGCTTGCTCGGGTGGTGGGGACGCCGACGAGGACGGCACAACTCCGGAGCCCGGGGATATCACAGGAGCGGCCGAAGAGTCTGAGCCGTCGAGCGATTCCGCGGCTTCCGGCGACTCCGGCGCCGAGCCGACCGCTGCGCCCGAGCCCGCCACTCCCGCACCCCAGCCCACCGCCACGACGGAGCCGGTCAACACGAACGAAAACGTCCGCAACTACGCCAGGGCGCACGCCATCCTCTCACGCGGGGAATATATCCAGGCCGAGCGGCGCTTCACGGTGGTCATCGAGATCGAGCCCGAGTTCGCGCGCGGCTACGAGGGGCGAGCCAGCGCGCTGATGGGGCAGGGTAAGTTCGCGGAGGCCATCGCCGACTTTGACAGGGCGATCGAGCTCAAGCCGAGCCTGGCTTCGGCGTACTCAGGACGGGCGGTGGCCGCACTGGCGTCGGGAGACATCCTTGGCGCCAACCTGGACGCCGTTCAGGCCCGTCGCCTCGACCCCGAAGACCCGAACCCCGCGATCGTCCTCGGCAGGATCCTCAGTAGCGCCGGCCGTAACGCCGACGCGCTGGAGATGTTCAACGAGGGGGTCGCACTCGCCCCCACCGAAGGCGCGGCTTACTGGTGGCGCGCCCGTTTCCTCTATGACATGGGCAGCATCGACCTGGCGCTGGGCGATCTGAACCTCGCTATCGAGTTGTCGCCGATTAGCGCGGCGCCCTACCTTGATCGCGCTTCCCTCTACATGGACGCGCTCGAAGAGTACGAGCTTGCACGCGCAGACATCGAAGAAGCGCGGTCTCTCGCGGAAGAGCCGCGCGACAGGACCGTCCTGGATAACGCCGACGCCCTGATGTCTCGTCTCGAAGAGCTGGAGGCCGCCGCGCTCGCGGGGTAAACGTTGACCGTGGTCCGACGAGCAGCGCTGTCCGTTCTGACGTTGCAAGCGAAGGCGGTCGTGCAGCTTGAAGCTGACGAGAGCCTGCGGCAGTGTCTGCGGAAGGTGGCGTAACCGTCTGATACGATGCTCCGGCTACAGAGACGCCTATCGAGCGGCTCCCCCGTAGAGGGGAGGGCTGCGGGGCTGGTTCCTCGCGGCCCCTGAGTGGCTCGATAAGGCACGTGTCTCTGTAGCAAGAATCGCGTACACGCCACGAGGGGGCTTTCCCTTTGTTCAGGGCCATCATTATCCTTTCGGTCGGCTTGATCGTTGCCTGTTCAGGTGGAGCGGACGTGCAGGTTTCGCCTGTTGCCACGGCTGTTCCTTTATCTACGCCGGCCTCGGCGGTTACTGTGACTCCTGAGCCTGCGTCGGATTTGGCTGCTTGCATTACTGTGCTGTTATTTCTGGCTGCGGCGCATACGCATCCTGTAGATGCGATTACCGAGGGGGCATCCGGACTATATGCGTTCTTTCCAGACCTAACATTCCGGGGAATTTCGGGGCTGCGAGAAAGTGCCGATATGACAATTAAGGAAGTTCTGGGTCGATGGTGTGGGGAAGACATTATCGATATCGATTTGTTTACAGAGCTTTCGGTGCTTGTAACCTCCGACCCTACGTTTAAGTAAATATGAACGGCCCTCCAGTGGGAGAGGATCGAGGTGAGGGAGAAGTCCTCATCGTGCAACCACGCCGGATGGCGACTTCTGAGACAAACTCCCCAGTTCGCCGCGGCGGTGCGGCAGGGAGACCGATTAGTGCTTTTTGGGGATCAGGACGGCCTAACCGCTCCCCAACACCTCGGCCAGCGCCTCCTCAAGCTCGGACGACGTCGTGTACGCCTCGAACTTGGCGGCGATCAGGCCGTCGCCGTCGACGATGAAGGTCCACGGCTCGGACGGCAGGCCCCACGGCTCCACGATCGGGGAATCGACTCCCAGCGAGGGGTCCCCGCTCTCGCGCATGATGGCCGGGTTGTCGAATAGTTCGATATGGATGAAGCTCGCCTCGCCGATGTGATTCCGGCGCACCTCGTCCACCGTATCGACCTGCGGACCGCACGTTTGCGACGTGCACCACGCGGGCGTGCTGAACGTAACGACCACCGGCCTTCCGGTTTCCAGGGCGTCGTCAAAGCTCACCGCGTACATCTCGGGAATCGGGGTCTGGGCGCTGGTGATGAGCGCCAGCTCCTCCGGCGTGGTCCCGGTCTTGCTCGCGGTGGCGGGCGCACGTGAGCCGATCGCGGGCGTCGAGGAGACTTCCTTCACGAGCGTCGTGGCGGTTGCGTTGCCCGTCGTGCCGTCGGGGTACGCCAGCGTCACCGTGAAGTCCCACAACCCGGCGCGGTCATACGTGACCTGCGTGGTGAATATGCCATTGCCGACCGGCCACTGGCGGAAGGTCGCGGCCGGCGCCGTCTTCACCGGACCGGAGTCACGATGTCTGTATTGCAGCGTAATCGCACCCGAATCCACGTCGACCCGCCCGCCGTCCGCACGCCGCAAAGCGAAGGGCATGCGATTTTCGCCAGGCCCCGCATCGCTCGAGATCAGGAACAGGAAAACCTCGTCTTCCAGCGCCCGGTCGTTTACCGCCGACTCGCCGCCACCCCCGGAACAAGCCACGACGAGGGTCATAATAAGCGCCGTCGCCATCATGGCCAGCCGGGCGTGCGGGCTGCGCCGGAGTTTTCGGATTGCGCCCTGATTCAAGCGACTGCTTCCATTTCTTCCATGAATTGTGTGACACCGCGCAGCGAAAAATCGTAGCGACTACTCAACTGCCCCTCTCCCAGCGGGAGAGGGCTGGGGTGAGGGAGAGGAATAATCGTAGATACGCGATCTCCTGCGGGTCTCGAGACGGTTGCTGATCCCCCCAAACGTATCGCTGCGGACACCACGGTGTTTAACGTCAGCATGACCGATCTGGACGCTTCTCCGGCCTGTGTGCTCGCCAATGAGACAGAGTTCAAGCAAAGGTCAGCATGCGGCGAGGGTTGTCGATCAGCATCTGGTCGATGTGCCCGCGGCTGATGCCGCGCGCCAGCATCTGGGGTACGACCCGGGCGATGATGTGGTCCCAGCCATGTCCGCCGTACTGCTTGAGCCGGTGCTTGGAGCACACGTCGTGGGCGAGCAGTACCTGGTCTATGTGGCCCTGATCGATCAAGAACATGATCTGGTCCAGCCGCTGTGCGTCGTTCGGCATGTAGGAATGTGGGGCGAGCGGGTAGTACGACGAGTCGTGCCCGAACAGGTCGAAGTTCAGGAACGCCCCGGTCTCGGCCAGGCGCTTCAGTGCGTCCCGGCTGTAGATCGTTCGCTCGATGTGTCCCATCACCGTGTGCGAAAGTTCCCCGCCCCACTCGGCGACCGCCTCAAGGATCTGTAGCGGCAGCGCTTCATCCCGCCCCGGGTGGATCAGCACCGGCGCCCCGGTCTGGACCTGTGCGATCACCGCCGCCTGCACCGTCTTACGCTCAGTCTCCGTCCACGGCGCAGAGACGCCTACCTCGCCGATGATTCCCGTGCGCACGCCGGTGTTCCCGACACCGTCCTCGATGTCCCGGATGATCTCCTCCGCAATCTCCTCGGCGCTCGCACTCTCGAACTCCGGCGGGTGCGTGGCGCCGACGTAGTGGCCGCCGCCCATCACTACGTTGAGCCCCGTCGCGCGGCTGATGCGGGCCAGCGCCAGTGGATCGCGACCGAGTCCGTTGCTGGTCACGTCGACAATCGTGCCGCCGCCGGCGTTGAAGAAATGCCGGGCTTCAGAGATGGCGACCTCTTCATCGAGCAGCATCAGGTTGTCGAGCGAACTGTTCCAGTTGTGCCTTATCCAGCCCAGGTTTTCGAGCGATAGTTTTTCCAGGGCAAGACCGGCCTGGCTCGCCCCCTCGGGCGGTTGAAACACCACGCGGAAATCGATCAACAGATGTTCGTGGGTCATGGCCGGCCCCAGCGTCCCGGGGTCGACCGGCCCGAGCACGGTCATGGCCTTCCCGGCGATCGGCGATGTCGCCACTCGATTTCTCTCCTTTAACGATCTCCGGGGTAATGTCCGCGACGAATGACCGGGGCCGGAGGCGGGCGCAAAACGCCTACCCCTATGTCCGACGGCGCGCCTGTCTCCTGCTACATTGACCCGGCCCGAGGTCAACG
>JACZRO010000007.1 GCA_022574675.1 Chloroflexota bacterium | reverse complement strand
CCCCAGAACCCGACGCCGAATACGGCGATCATCAGGACAATCATGACCCCGAATGCCCCGAGCAATTTGGTTTGAATGTTCAGTTTCATGTTCGTCATGATTTTTCCTAACTTCAGGAGTCGCTTTTCCTGGATTGCGGGCCGGCGGTTCGCGCCGGTCCAAGTGGCAGCCCGTGCCCCGCCGGTCTCCTCTCCAGGCGACAGGGATGATCAGGCGCCTGTGACTTACCGGCGGACCGATCGTCCATACGCCCGTCGGGATGTCGTTCAGCGAATCACGGCAACCGGAGAATCGACTCCGAGGTGAACGCCTATACCGCACGGCAGATTCGCGTTCCTGACCCTGTTGCCGCGTACAGTCAGGAAGCTGTTGCCGGTGGGATGGACCGTTCACGGAATTCATGGGCGCGAGCGCGCCGGACACGCGGAATACGGCCGGAGGAATCCGGTCACGCCGCCTGGGCGAGCTCGGGGTGAGGCTCGACCTGGGACAGACGGGCGAGGGTCGCTTCCAGACTGTCGATCTTGCTGCTCAAAGTCTGGTTGTTCTCGATCATGACCTGCCGGGTGGTTTCGGTCTACGCGGCGACCCGTGCGATCGAGGCAGAAGTCTGTTCCGCCACCACTGAGACCTTTTTCACCATTTTCGTGACCTGCCGGTCAGTAGATACAGCGGTCCCCTGCGACCCGGCAACCAGCGGGTTCCTGGACCTTCAGGTGAAAGCTGGAAACGAAAACAAGGGGTTATATAACTTCCGGACAGTCTCCTCAGCGTTTTCGTTTGCCGGGATACGCAGGTCCTCAGAACTTCAACGAGCTGGTCAGTGATCGGGTTCCAGAACTTGCGGTTATTAAGATCGCTCGTGTGTTTGCCGCGATGAACGGACATGGGTCGTTATCGTTCGGTGGTTAATTTAGCCCCCGATGCGGATCATTACGATATACGAAACTTAACACCGATGATTACTGTTTCCATCGAATCCGAAAGTATTTGTCGCTAAGAACTCTTATAACAGACGTACATCTACTCGACATCCTCGGCCGCTCACAAATCATTGCAAGGACGAATAGCCCGGTGCCACAGGGTAGCGGCAGGGACGGGAATCATCGTTGCCGGCATGCGCGTTTCTGTGGCGCTACCCGGCCCCAGCACCATCGATAAACGGAAGTGTCGGATCGGACGTGGTCAGTCCAGGTCGATCAGTTGTTCACTGAGGCCGCGAGCGACCGCCTGTGCGCGCGTCGACACTTCTAATTTCTCGTAAATACGAGCGAGACGAGTTTTGATGGTGTTGACGCTGAGCGTGAGTTCTCGGGCGATCCGTTTATTCGTGCCGCCCCTGGCCAGGAGTATGAGCACCGCAATCTCCCGGCGCGTAAGAAGGCCGGGAATCTCAGGCACAGGTCTGGTGGCGCGCCGGATAACGGTTGAAGCGACGCCAGGGTCGAGGTACGACTGACCGCCATACACGCCCCTCACGGCCAGTATCAACTCATCGCTCGTGCAGTTGGTTGTCAGGCAGGCGCTTGCCCCGTCTCTCAGGGCGCCGATCACGGCCTCATCTTGTCCCGGGGGAGATATCGCCACGAACCGAATCGCCGGAAGCCGGCGATAAACGCGTCGAATCGAATTCAGTTGGATTCCGGAGCCGCGGCCAACCGGCATTATGACCACGTCCGGGATAACCTCCGCTGTGTCCCCAAGTAGCTTCTCAACATCGTCGCCACCGTGGACTACCTGGATCCCCTCGCTAGCTTCGAGAAGAGAGGCGACTCCGTCCAGAAACGCTGTGCGCCGGCCGACGACGAGTACCTTGATGATTGCTGTGCTTGTCGCGATTGTTGTTGTCACCAATTTCCCGATCCCCTCCCTGTAGATTTGGACACACCCCTGACCGGTAATTACTCTTCGTGGTCTTGCAAAACCGCCTTTCAACTTTCCGCGAGATGATGCGTGTCCGGTTCAACCCATCTCGCTTTTCATGGATGATCTCACCGACCAGGATCAATGGCGTTATGGGCGCCAGGTTCATTTCAGGCACCTGTCACCAACTCAATTGACCGATCCCCACACCGGACAATCGTAATGTCTGCTGGCCGTAACATATCAGCACCCATCATTACAGAATGTCAAGGCGATGAGATAGCGATCTCGGCGATCCCGAATAGACCAATTCAAATCAGAGCAGTGTGTTGAGAAAGATCAACAGACAGCCAAATAATTTGCCAGTCTTTGATGGGAACCGTTCTGACATATCGACGTCTGCGACGTACCACCGAAAAGGGTGAAACACTTCACCCATCCGGGTCTTTTATCTTGCAACACCAATGGATAGCGTCCTTCGCCAACCATCAAATCGGGAGGATGGCGTGCGGATCAGACAGCGAAATCCGTTGAGGATCTCGGATCCATTGATAATTCCAGAAGATCGGAACGGCCCGCATATCCACACACCCGGCAGTGACACGCGCGCCGTTGATTCCGCTCCGTCCGCCGGGCAGTACGACGTGCTCATCGTCGATGGCGACCGGTTGCAGCGTGACCTGCTGGAGCTCGTTTTGGGCCAGGTGCCTGAATTACGGGATGTGCGAGTCGCCGGAGACATAGAGAGCGCCCTGGACATGACCAGGAAATTCATGCCGGACGTGGTGCTGATCGACACGCCGGCAACGGCGGGCGTCAGCCGAATCGAAATTGGACGTGCGATCAGAGAGAAACAGCCGAGTGCCGGCATCGTGATCCTCGCTGATCGCTCCGGTGCGCGAGAGTCGTGCGGTTCCGTGTTCGACGATGGACCGGGTTGGTCGTACATACTCAAAGAGACGTGCAAAGGAGTGAGCGATCTCGTTCAGATCGTCCTGGCCACCGCCTCGGGGATGACTATCATCGACCCGATCTACATCGACAGACCGGTTGTCGATCAGCGGCCCCTTGAGTTCACTCATAAGCAGCGCGAGGTCCTGGCGTTCGTCTCAGAAGGCCTTAGCAACGAGGCAGTGGCGAAGAACCTCGGGATCACTGTCCGTACCGTTGAGTACCATCTCAACGAGGTCTATCAACGCCTGGATCACTCTAAGAGCCCGCACGTGAACCCGCGCGTTCTGGCGGCGACGTACTTCGTCCGCGCTGAGTGGGGCCATGTGCTTACGCCGGCCCGGGATAAAATCACCTGAACGTCGACGAATCCCTCGCACAACGGAACGGCGGCACTAACGGGTTGACTGCCCCCGATGTGTTCCCCTGATGGCCGGGACACGGGCGGGGATAAGCATCTTGGAGCGGCGCCGACGCGGTCGCCCGTATGCCGCGGGGCGCGTTGGAACCGGCCGAAGCTGGCTGCGCCGGGATGTCGGACCGCGGCCCGATGCTGTGATGTACGCGTCAATCGTACGATTCCATCAGACGAACCGGTGCTAAGACCGCTGCCGCACGTTTGTCACAGGCCTAACTGAGCGACGAGACGCGTTTGCATTCCGCGCGCGGCGCGTTTAGCCTCCCGGGAACACATTCGAGAATGACGATCTCGGACAAGGTGCCGCTTGGGAAATCCACTGATCTCGGCGTTGAAGCCGATCCTTTACTTCGCAGAGGCGCGTTTTCAGGCTAACCGCGGCGTTGCTGACACGGTCGCGGATGGTCGACGGCAGCAGCGATCTGACCTCGCCTTCCGCTACTTCTCCTGGAGGAAGTTGTTCAACGTCCTCCGCGTCGAGGTGGCGCTCAGGTTCGGATTCTCGCGACTCGGGGGAACGCCGTATGAGTGGGAAATCGACACCACCAACATCTGCCAGCTCAAATGCCCCCTGTGCCACACGGGTCTCGGGACCATCAATCGTGATAAAGGGGTCATGCATTACGACCTCTTCACGAAAACGATCGATCAGATAAAGAACTATGCCGTGTGGCTCACCCTTTACAGCTGGGGAGAGCCGTTCCTAAACAAGCGCATCCACGACATGGTCAAGTATGCCCACGATAAGGGCATCGCCACGATCATCAGCTCCAACTTGAACAAGCCGCTTAGCGAGGAAGAAGCGGAGAGGATCATCAAGTCCGGGCTGGACACGATGATCATCTCGCTGGACGGCATCACCCAGGAGGTGTACGAGGTCTATCGGGTGAATGGCCACCTCGAACGTGTCCTGGACAACATCCGGCTACTCGTGCGCAAAAAGAAAGAACTCGGGTACGCGACTCCATACCTCGAGTGGCAGTTCATCGTGATGCGCCAGAACGAGCACCAGATAAATGAGTCACGTGAACTCGCGAAGGAACTGGGCGTCGACTCGATCATTTTCAAGAAAGTCGATTTCCCACACGGCGAGGATAACGACGAGACGGCCGAGAAATGGCTGCCGCAAAACACGCCTGAGTACCTCCGGGGCAATGCCTTCGACAAGCCATACAACGAGACGGGCACGCGTTGCTGGCGTCTCTGGCGGACGGCGGTCGTCAACTGGGACGGCGGATTCGCCCCCTGCTGTTACCTGACCGACAAGACCGATGATTTCGGGGATCTGAACGTGGACTCGGTTCAGGAGATCAAGAACAACAGCAACTACGTGACGTCCCGCGCCCTGTTCAAGAAAGGCACGATGCCGGACCACAGAACCGGTTGCCTGACGTGTCCCGTTTACACGGAGACCGCCGCCGGTATCGCCCGGGGTCCTGTCGAGTTCGCAGTCGCACCGCAACCAGTCGTCATGGTTACGACGGCATCGAAATACGGCTCCAACGGCAACGGACCGCGCGGGGACCCGAAGGCTACGCTCGCGGGTACAGGGCCGCTGGCGCGAACGGCGATTATCGGATCTAACGGCGTCAACGGAAACGGGCTTAAAGATACGATTGCCGTGTCGCAGAGGGCGCACGACGAATCGGTTCCGTCAAAAACGCCCGCCACAAATGATGAACGATAGAGCGAAAGCGGTAAACTCCCGGCGAAATGAGGCGCAGGTCAAGATCGGGAAAGCCTGCGACCACATCTGGCGGGTAATCCGATCCTCGCGGGCAGCGGTGAAGGCGCCGTATGTCGCGGAGGAGCCGTGAACATGGTTAGCCTGGGATTCAAATCATCTGACGGGGGCGTGGCTCGCAAGGCGTTCCCCCACATGCGGGAAGTTGCGCTCGTCGTGGGCGCGTACTTCGCCTACATGTTCACCCGCAAGCTCATCTTCACGGATGTGTCTGTGGCCTTCGACAACGCCGAGCGGGTGGTGGCGCTTGAGAAAAACCTGGGCCTTTTCTGGGAGCCGGTGTGGCAGGAATGGGCCATGAATACGGCCGGCGGCCTGGTCTTATTCTTCAACTGGCTCTACATCTTCACGTTCTTCCCGATCGTTGCAACTACGGCGATTATCCTGTACGTCGTCGATCGAGGGCGATATAGATACTTCCGCAACGTTGTTCTGATCAGCTTTGTGGTGGCGCTGATTATCTTCATGTTGTTCCCGCTGGCGCCGCCCCGCATGCTGCCGGGAATTAACGACACGATCGAAATGTTCGGGCCGGCGTTTTACGCCAGCCGGGAACTGGCGGCGTACTACAACGCTTTCGCCGCGATGCCGAGTCTTCATTTCGCGTGGACCCTGATATTCGGGTTCATGTTTATGCAATTCCGCTGGATTCCGCTCAAGATTCTCGGGTTGCTGTATCCGACGGTGACCCTGTTTGCCATCACCATCACCGGCAACCACTATTTCCTGGACGCGGTCGCCGGTGGGGTCGTCATGGTGTCCTCGCTAACCTTGATGTTCCTGATCCAGCGGCAATACCGGCGATATCGCCGCCGCCGCGACCAGCCGCAGGTTGGAGCTGCCTAGTCAGCGCGTGCGAGCGAACCACGGTGTACTGGTCAGCGGGTATGTGTCGCTCCGGCGTTACTCCGGGCTGGCGCCCTGCCCCGTCTCGACGGTGGATACGCTGTCCTTGTCGCCGGATGTCTTGGTCGAGACGCCGGTCGCAAATCCGCGTCGCGTCGCAAGGCGATCCCGCAGGTGCCCGGTGATCTCCGCGAGTGCAAGTATCGCCACGGTCGTCATTACGATGGCGCCGCCGGCCGCGAGATCGGCGTAGAACGAGACGATCAGACCCACCCAGACACTGAGCAGGCCGAACCCGATCGACAGGATCAGTGCGGCACGGAAATCCCGCGCCAGCCGTAAAGCTGCGAGGACGGGGATCACGATCAGAGCGCCGACCATGAGCACGCCGACAACGCGCATGGAAGCGGTCACAGTCGCGCCCGTCAGGATGGCGAGCGCCAGGTTGGTCGCGTTCACCCGGACGCCGGCCACATGCGCCAGGTCCGGGTCGAACGCGCTCTGCGTCAGCTCTGCGTAGAACGCTGCGACGAACACCACCACGATCACAAGGAGGATGCCGATCAACCACAGATCGCGGTCGTTGATCGACAGTACCGTCCCGAACAGGTAGCCGAAGAGATCAGCATTGAATCCGGTCGACTTGCTGATCACGATCACGGCGATCGCCAGGGACGAATAGAGGAAGACAGCCAGCGCGGCGTCGCCAGGCAGCCGTCCGCGCGCCCTGAGTTGCTCTATCCCGGCCGCCGATAAGGTAGTCGCGATAAGCGCGACAAACGTCGGGTAGATACTGGTGACGAACCCTATCGCGACCCCCATCAATGCCACATGCGACAGGGTGTCTGCGATCAGCGAGAGCCGGCGCAGGACGATGAACAGGCCAAACGCCGGCGCAAGTATCGCGACCATCGACCCGCCGATCAGCGCGCGGATCATGAAGTCGAACTGGAAAATCTCAGGCACAGATCACCTGTGTTCGTGCAGCGCGTCGTGGACCAGTACGTCCACCGGGAACCCGTATAGCTCGGCGAGATGCTCGCCGGTGATGCGATGCGGCGGGCCGTGGAACACGATCGTCCGGTTGATGCAGGCGCACACCGTCGCTCCCTGCATCACGGCGCCGATGTCGTGCGAGATCAAGAACACGGTCATCCCCTGCTCCCGATTGAGCGAGGAGATCAATTCGTGGAACCGGTCGCGTCCCGCCGCGTCTACGCCGGAGACCGGCTCGTCAAGAAACAGCAACTCCGGACGGCCTGCGATGGCCCGTGCGATTAACGCTCGCTGGCGCTGGCCGACCGACAGCGACTCGATCGGCCTCGTACGCAGATGTGCGATGCCGGCGAGCTCCAGGGCCTCGAGAACCGCTTTCCGCCCGTGCCGGCGGAAAATCGCGAGCGGGTCAAATCCGCTGTACAGGCCCTGCTCCACGATCTCTTCGACCGTCGCGGGGAAGTGGATCCCCAGCCCCTCCACTCGCTGCGGAACATAGCCGACCCGGGACCAATCGCGGAATCGAGACGAAGGCTCGCCGAATAGCTCGACCGACCCGCGGGAGGGCTTCAACAGCCCGAGAGCGAGTCGCAGCAGCGTGGTCTTTCCGCTCCCGTTCGGCCCGAGCACAGCAGCGAAATCACCCCGGCGGACCCGGAACGACACGTTTTCCACGGCCGGCTCGCCGCCGCCGTACGAGTACCAGGTTTCGGTGAATTCACACACCGTGGGTCGTTCTGCGTCGGTATCCGGCTCATCAGGCCAGAGGCCGGCCTGCACTTCGCCCGCAAGCGCGGTCATGATGCACACCCCAGTGTCGTCGCGACACTCTCCAGATTGATGTTCATGAGCGAGAAGTAAGTTTCGCCCTGTTCCCGCTGCTCCGGCGTAAGGTTCTGGATAATGTGGAGCGGGAGCGTCTCAGCGCCGGTTTCCCGCGCGAGCGTGTCGCTCAAGCGCCGAGAGTCGATCGGATTGATGAGAATGTAGCGAATCCCTTCGTCGCGGACCAACGCGCTCAACTCCCCGAGCACTTTCGGACTCGGCTCTGCACCGGGGTTTATGCCGGCGATGCCGACGGCCGTGAGGCCGTAACGCGCGGCGAAGTAGTTGAATGCATCGTGGGCGGTGACGAACGTGTCCCGGGCGCATGACCGAAGCCTCGCCTTGAAGCGCCCGTCGAGCGCTTCGAGTTCGGCTAACAGGGCTTCGGTGTTCGCCCTGTATACAGACTCGCCTTCCAGGTCCACTTCGATGAGCCCGTTGAGGAGGGCACGCGCCTGTCCGCCGGCAAGTACCGGGTCCAGCCACACGTGCGGATCCAGGAGCACCTCGCCTTCGTCGTCAAGCAATCGCGCGCCATCTTCAGACGCCGTCTGGACCGCAACACGCGGCGCATCACCGGCGGTGAGAACGGCATCGACCCACGGCTCGAACCCGAGCCCGTTGTAGACCAGGAGATCGGCCGCAAAGATTGTGCGCAGGTCTCCGGGAGTGGGCTTGAAACTGTGGGCATCGCCGCCGGCCGGTACCGGGTTCTCTACCCGGACCCGGTCGCCGCCGATACGGCCGGCAAAGTACTCAAGCGGATACGTTGTCACGACGACGCGCACCGGCGCATCTTGCCCGGTCGGCGCATCCTCTCCGACGCCACATGCCACGCCCACCAGCGCAGCGGACAGGACGAACAAAGGCAGGACCGTCCTGTTCCACCTTATGAGACTCAGTATCATTAAGGAGCGATCCCGTTTTGAGGAGTGATCGACCGCATGATGGGTCAGTCGTTGGCCGCGGCGAGGCAGGCGCCGCACCGGATGTAGAACTCCATCCGGTGGCCGATGATATCGCCGTCGATCTCCCGGGCCAACGATCGCAGCACACGCTCGACGGTGATGTCGCGGAACTCCTCCACGGCGCCGCATGAGGTACACACCGAGTGATGGTGATGCTCAACGCGAGAGGGGCTGTACATCGGCGTGCCATCGGGCAACACGATTTTGCAGATCACGTCTGCACCCACAAGCAGCTTCAGTGTCCTGTAGACGGTAGCCCGACCTACCCCTTCGAGTTCGGTGGCCAGTTCCTCCGCCGTGAATCCGCCTTTCCTGCGCTGGATCGCGGCGATGACTTGTCGCCGCTGGCCCGTGATTCTAAGGCCCGCGTCTTCCAGGGCGGCAATGGCGTCGAGCTGTGATGTGGGTGCGGTGTTCATGACGCCGTCAGGGGCTGTTATCGCATCGAGTAATTGATATGTAGTATCAATTGATGGCGATATTACAACCGGCTGTGAGTCTCGTCAATCCTGTCAACGCCCGGTCAGCCGTGTGAGTTCGCTCTCGGCGAGCGCGCGGCTCTCTGCATCTGCCAGGCCATAGCTCAACGCCTGGTTGAGGTCGCGAATCGCGGCAGCCGAGTCGCCCTCCTGCGCTTCGCCAAGACCCTTGATCAGGTAGAGGACGCCGAGGAATTCCGGCGGAGGGTTGGAAAGCAATGCCTGGCGAGCGTGCGAGCTTGCTTCGTCGAACCGCTGCAGTAAAAGCGCTTCGATCGCGCGACCGGTCAAATCGACGGAAAGATCGCGGTTACGGCCGGTATCACCGCGCGCGACGACCACGGTGATCAGGATCATGACGGCGAAAGCCGCGGCCGTAGCAGCCCCGATGGTCGCAAGGCTTGATTGACGGATTACGGGCTGGGCGAGCAGCAGGCGGCGGTTCAGGCCGTAAGTGTTTTCGGTGACCATCCGCGGCGCCAGGCGGAGGGCCAGTAGGATGCCGGCGATGAGTCCGCCCAAGTGCGCCCAGTTGTCAACGCCGGTCGTCGTCAGCCCGAACGAGATGTTGATGGCGATGATGAACGCGAGACCGCCGAGCGACCCGCGCGCCCCCGAGCCGAGCATGGCCCGGTTGAAGTAGAGGTAGATGGCGAACGCGCCCAGCATCCCAAATATCGCGCCGCTCGCGCCCGCCCCTACGGTAGGGCCGGCTGCATAGCTTGCGACGTTTCCCGCCACACCCGCCGTCAGGTATATCGCTAGAAACGCTCGCCACCCGTAGGAGCGCTCAACGATCCCACCGAAGATCAGCAAGCTAATGCTGTTGGCCAGAAGATGGAACGGTCCGATGTGCATGAACACCGGGGTGACCAGCCGCCAGTACTCGCCATCAGCGATCGCGGGTCCGTATTTGGCTCCGTAATCGATCAAGACCTGGACGTTCTGGGAGCCCCCCGCGGCCTCCAGCAGCATGAAGTACGCCACGTTGATCGCCAGTACGGACCACATGGCCGGGTTGGCCCGCAACATCGAGCTGATGCCGCCTCCCTCCGGTCCCGACCGGAACGGGTTCCGCTCGAACATTCAGCGTGCTCCTGTGGCGATCTGGCCTGTGTCGTTACGGGTCGCCGGTACTCTCCGACGGCCTGCGCGGCGGGAAGATCGGCGCATTCCCCGGGCGCTATTTACTTTACGCAGACAGTCGCCGCTGGGACTCGAAGTAGGTTTCGGACAGGTCCCCGGCGGTGCTTCCCCGTTACGCTCCGTATACTCATCACCTGATCCTTTTGCGTCGGGTCCGCTACGATCCGGGTCACTGTGATTCCCAGGGCAATTCCTTGCTTTGACTGATTCCGATCCCCAGACAGTGATCCGCAGGGTCCTCGTTATAGACGACGAAGACTCGGTGCGTACCGCGCTCCAGGCGAGCATTGAGACCTTCGACGGTTTCGAAGTCGATACCGCCCCGGATGGCGAAGTCGGCCTTGAGATGATCGCCCGGGAACGGTACGACGCGGTCCTGGTTGACCTCGTGATGCCGGTGATCGACGGCTTCGAGGTCCTGCGCCAACTCCGGGAGCTCGGTGCCAGCGCACGGCCCGTGCGTGTCATTCTTGTGAGTGGGATGTCCGACCCGGCGCTCCAGGGCAACGTGCGCGAGCTCGGCGGTGACGCGATCCTGGGCAAGCCATTCCGGTTGGACGACCTCCGCCGCTTGCTGGTCGACGACCTTGAACCCATCTGATCCCTAAACGCGGGGACCAGGCTTGTTCCAGAGTTGTTCCAGGTGATAGCGGGGTTGCCAGCCGAGTTGCCGGCGTGCTTTTGCGTTGCTGAATTTACCGTGCGGGATGTCCGTGAACACCATGTACGTCTCGGCTCGACTGGGCAGTCGTTCGAGCGGTAATTCCACGGCGCAGCGTATCGCCTCTCCGGCATCGGACCAGGCGATGCTGTACGGGACCATCATGTCTCTACCGAGCGTTTCCGCTCCGCTTCCGCCGGGTCCGTGCTCCAGGTCTCCGGGGTCGTACAGGTGGTAGAAGAGCAGCGTCTGCAGATAGATATCGTGCCGGGTCGTGAAGACCCGGTCGATCTCCTGCCCCAGCGCCTTGGTCAGCGCGTACAGGCGCGTGCCGGGCTGGGGCGGCATGTCCGGGTTTAGATCGAAATCCCAGTCCTCGTAGCCCGGTCCTGCAAGCTGGAAGTGCGGCCCTGTGTTGATCACGCGCCGGATGCCGTGTGTCACCGCGGCGACCATCATGTTGTAGTTGCCACGTGTGTTGACGTCGAACGCCACCCTACGGTCGGGCCGCAGCACCGACAGGTTGACGATGGCGTCCATCCCCTCCGCCGCGTCGACTACGTCGTCCAGGGATGACACGTCGATCTGGCGCCACTCGTGGGTGGTCGCAGGCGGCTCGCCAATATCCGTTATACGTAGCCGGTGACGATCGCCGAGCGCCTCCACGACCCACGGCCCCAGCATCCCGTTTCCGCCGAGAATGAGGATGTTCATCAGGCAGCGCCCCGCCCTTCCCAGAGCCCGAGCACCGACTTCGCCCCGTTCAGCAGGAAGCGGGCGTCTGGAATCGGAGATTGCACATGGACGGTCCGGAACGATGCCGGAGCCGGCGAGTTCGCTGACTGTGCCCCGTTCGTAAGATCGGCGACAAGCGCGGCGTTTATAGCTGCACGCAGATCGTCTTCCGCCAGCGCGGCGGACTCGCCAGAAGCCGCGGCGGCTTCGGTACCGCCTTCGATCAGTGGGAAACCAAGACGCAGATTGGCGATCTTGATCCCGCCTTCTCTACCGAACTCGCGGCAGACGTACTCGCAGAGATGTGCGGCGAGCATCAGCGGCTCCACCTCCGGGATCGGTCGCCAGTTCTCGGTTACGGTCAGGTGCGGTGGGTAGCCGGCCAGCAGACGCAGGGTACTCAGGTTGATGAGCCGCGGCACGCCGGCCGCGCGCGCCGCGGTGAGCAGGTTGTATGTGCAGCGCGTGTGAACGTCCAGAAGGTCGGTCGCAGCGGCAAAGTGCCCGCCGTAACCGATGTGGACGATGGCGTCGATCCCATCAACGAGATGGTCAGTGGCTTCATCGTCGTCCAGATCGCACGCGATGACGTCCGGGTTGCCTTCCGCGTGTGGGGTCAGGTCGGTGAGCGTCAGATCGTGGTCTGACGCCAACAGACCGGCGACCGATCGGCCCATGTCGCTCGTGGCCGATGTCAAAAGAAGTCTCAACTTGTCCTCCAGATCCTGGGGCGACTTCTGGGCGGCTCCCCGGATGGTTGATACGACCGGTCCCCTGTAAAACTCACTTGGGATAACTCACGTGCCGGGGCCGAAACAGCTTAGGCGCGGCCAAAGCCCGTCTCAAGCCGGTTTCGGGACCATCCCCCGCGAATGGCCGGCGCGTCGCGCGGTTCGCCGCCTTCGATGAATGCCCGGAGGCGTGAGCGGAGGCACAAAAAATCCCCCGCGTACGCGTGTTCGCTCATAAACACGGGTTTAGGGGGACGGGGTTCCCGCCGGCGTTTCCCGGAGGCGTCGATCGGATCAACCAGACGTAGGTGCGCTAACCCTCCGCGTCATGCGGGCAGGTATGCATGGCGGCGCTGCACACCGCGTTGTCGAAGGGCTTACGGCTCGATGCCAAGCCCGTCTGCTGCCGCTATCAGGCGGCGGAACGCAGATACGGTGCGAGACCATCCTGCGCGTAAGACGCCGAGCCGGCGATTGTCCGTCTGTGTCTGAGCCTGTGTGGTGATTTTCATGTTGCGTTTCCGCTGGTGTGTGCCGGTGCTTTGATCGCTGCTACCCGGGAGCGGAAGACAAATAAAAAACCCCCGGGACTCAAGGTCCGCAGGGGCCGCACAGAACGCTGTCTGGGAATTAGCCGATCAGCGCGCGGTCGCTCCACCCCTGCGGGTGTTACAACAACAGACGCACATCGTTGATCGGTAAATCATCCTGGCACCATTGTATTGAGAACCCGCGAGATTGCAAAACCGGGCTTCCCTCGCATGTTCGGTAGAAACGTAACGCCGGGCCTGGCCTGACGGGCGCCATCAATCGATCTGCAAGGCGATCGGCGGGGCTCACACCTTCGGGACGCCCATCAGTTCCGCTGCATTACCTCCGAGCACGCGAGCGAGTTCCGCATCGGTCAGCCGGGTCTCCCGAGCTTCGTGAAGCGCCCTGCCCTGCCGGATAAGGGGAAAGTCACTGCCGAACAGGATGCGATCGCTCCCGGCCGCCGCGACGGATACGGCGTACACATCGGGCCGGTACAGGAACGGAGCGGCGGCGGTGTCGAAGTAGGTGTTCGAGAGCGCGCCGGCCACCTCCGGCATCAGGGCGTAAAAAGGCAAGCCGCCGCCGAAGTGGGCAAAGACGAACGTGACGCCCGGGAACGCCCCGGCCAGCGCAAGCAGCCGTTCAGGGGTGATCTCGCCCTTGCCGGGATAACGGTGTCCGACCGGCTCCGACGCATGCACGACCACCGGCACGGCGGCTTCTTCCGCCAGCGCCATCAGCCGGCGCAGCCCATCCGGGTTTTCCGGGCTCCAGTCCTGCGTATCGGCGTGCAGTTCGCCAATGCCGCGCGCGCCAAGGGACAGGCAACGTTCAACCTCCGCCACCGCGGCATCGCCCCACCCGGGGTCCACGCTGCAAAACGGAACGACGCGGTTCGGATGATCAGCGGCGGCGGCGAGCATGTAATCGTTGGAAATCCGTGCCGCATCGGGGTCGGTCCACCCGTATCCCAGGGCGACCGATACATCAACGCCTGCGCCGTCCATCTCCGAAATTAACTCTCCGGCCGAGACGGTCAAGGCCGCGGTATCGTCGAATAGAGCGCCGAACGTGCGGTCCGCGCGAAGCCAGCGGTCGCGCTGGTCGCGGAACGCGTCGGGCAGGATGTGGGTGTGGGAATCGACGATCACGGCGACTCGCGGTCCGGTGAGCGACCGGGCCGTTGCTATACTTTTCGTACGAATTCACGATGGCGCCCGGACATCCAACGAAAACGTCTGACGTTCGCGCGCCGTGCCCCACTTTACCCGACGTTCAACCACCGGAGGCCCGATGGCGATCACCGTTGAATCCCCCGGCCCAGACGCCTCAGGACAGCGCTCGTCTGTCCCGCACACCTCGCCAGAGATGGGCGTCGTCGCCGTTCTGTACACGACGCCGGAGACGGTGATTGAGGACTACGGACGGCTCCTGAAACTTGCCAACTATCGTGACGCGCTGGCCCCCGGGACGCAGACGCTGCTCAAGATCAACCTGTCATGGCAGCACTACTACCCCGCGTGCTCGACGCCCCCCTGGCAGATTGACGGAGTAATCAAGCAGCTCCAGGCCGATGGTTACGACGACCTGATGGCCGCCCACAACGGGACCGTCGTCGTCGATCCTTTCGAAGGGGAGATAAGCAACAAACACAAGGTTGTCGAGGAAAAACACGGGGTCCCGAGCATCACGCTGGACGTGCCGCCGAACCGCTGGGTGCCGTACACGCCAGAGGGCGAGATGCTCGTCCTGAACGATGTCTACCCGGACGGCCTGTTCATCCCCGAGACCTTCGCCGGGAAAAACATCATCCATTTCCCGACGGTCAAAACGCACGTCTTCACCCAGATGACGGGCGCCATGAAAAACGCGTTCGGCGGCTTGCTGCACCGCAATCGCCACTGGACGCATGCGGTGATCCACGAGACGCTGGTCGACCTGCTGACGATACAGAAGGAGATCCATCCCGGGATCTTCGCCGTGATGGACGGCACGTTTGCCGGCGACGGGCCCGGTCCCCGCGCCATGCAGTGGCACGAGAAGAACGTGATCCTGGCGAGCGCGGACCAGGTTGCGATCGACGCCATGGCGGCGAAGATGATGGGCTTCGACCCGATGTCGCTGCCAATGATCCGCCTGGCGCACGAGCGCGGGCTAGGAGTGGGCGAGCCTTCGGAGATCAAGATCGTGGGCGATGACATCTCCGGAGTGAACTGGCATTTCTCGGGCAACAAAAGCACGTTCGCGAGCCGGGGTCAGAGGCTCATCTACCACGGACCCTTGAAGCCGCTTGAGCGCATCTTGCTACGGAGTTTTGTAGCGCCGTGGGCCTACTTCGCCTCCAACGTGTATCACAACTCGTTCTGGCTGCGATTCATCGGCCGCAAGCGCGTGAAAGCGGCGATGCAGACCGGCTGGGGCCGCCTGTTCCAGAGCTACTAGGGCTTTCGTTTCGCCGGCGCCGGCGTCAACGCGCCGTGCAGTTCGTGTGGAACGCAGGGAACTTCTCCCTCACCCAAACCCTCTCCCGCTGGGAGAGGGGACCACCATTGGCGTTAGCCCGGGAACCCCGCTACGCGCCCTCTTCCGGGCTGCCGTTTCCTCGCGGCCAGTCGTTTTGCGAGTAAACGCCCAGGTCGCGTCCCTGGTGCACATGGACGATCAGCTCTTCGCGCTCGATTCCCACGGCGTCGATCAGGTCCTCGTCGATCATCTCGACCAGGTCCTGGATGCCTTCCTGGGTGATGCTCTCGGACACCACAAGCGTCGCGTGGACGACCGGCGACGCGTAGTGGATGTCCAGCCGGCCGACCGGCGTGGCTTCCTCTATCACCGTGTAGCACTCGGAGTTGGGGGTGCGCGCCTCGCGCTGGAAGTAGAAACCGGGCATGGCTATGTGCGCACCTGGCCGTCACCGCGGACGACCCACTTGTAGGTTGTGATCTCCCGCAGGCCAAGCGGGCCGCGGGCGTGCAGGCGGTCGGTGCTGATTGCGACTTCCGCACCGAGTCCGAACTCTGCGCCGTCGTGGAAATAGGTGGAGGCGTTTGAGAACACGGCGGCGGCGTCCACGGTGGACAGGAATCGTTCGCGGGACTCTTCATCCTCGGTCACGATCGCCTCCGAGTGTCCGGAGCCGAAACGCTCTATGTGGTCGAACGCCTCGTCCATCGAATCGACCACCTTCACGGAGGCGACGAGAGCGAGGAATTCCTGTCCGTAGTCGTCATCACCTGCGGCCCGCAATCGTTCGTTTCCGATCACAGGCTCGAGTATGGCGAGCGACCGCCCGTCACATCGTAGCTCAACGCCGCGGTCGGTCAGTTGCCGGGCGATCGGCGGCAGATAAACAGGCGCCACGCGCTCGTGGATGAGCAACGTGTCGAGCGCGTTGCACACGCTGGGACGCTGGGTCTTGGCGTTCACCACGATGGCCACGGCCTTTTCCAGGTCGGCGGAACGGTCGATGTAGGTGTGGCACACGCCGATGCCCCCGGTAATGGCGGGCACGCGTGCCTCGTCCCGGACCCTGGTGATGAGCGCCTCCCCGCCGCGTGGGATGAGCAGGTCGATCAGTCCGCGAGCCTTCAGCATCTCGTCGACGATGGCGCGATCGGTCGAGTCTATGAACTGAACCGCGTCTGCCGGCAGACCGGACGACTCCAGTGCGTCGCGTGCGATCCCCGCCAGCATCCTGTTGGAGTTGATCGCCTCGCGCCCACCGCGCAGCACGATGGTGTTACCGGCCTTCAGGCACAGGGCGGCGATATCGATCGTGACGTTCGGTCGGCTTTCGTAGATCACGCCAATGACGCCGATGGGGACGCGAACGCGTTCGATCTCCAGGCCATTCGGGCGCGTGAACGACTCGATCTGTTCGCCGACGGGGTCGTCCAGCGACGCGACGTGCCGGACGTCCGCTGCGATCTTGCCGATCCCGGTGGCGTCCAATCTCAAACGGTCGATTATGTGATCCTCAAGCCCGCTGGCGGCGGCGGCGGTGACGTCACGCTCGTTCGTTGACACGATCTCTTCGGTTCGCGCACCAAGCGCGTCCGCCAGCGCCATAAGGAAGTCGTTCTTCTGGCCTGTCCCGGCGGAAGCGAGCGTCTTTCCAGCGACGCGCGCAGCGATGGCCTGCGCCCGCAGTCCGGTGTCCGTCACAGCAGTCATCTTCCCGTTGCCCTTCCTGTCGTTTTTTCTGGCAGCGCAGGGTCGGCCACGTTCTTGAAACCCTTGGATTTCGGAGGATTCGGGGAATTCTGTTCGGGGCCGTTATCCGCCAGGGCCATGTTGTTGCGATGCACGACATCCGGGCCGTACCCGTAACCGAGGATCGATTCGATCCTGTCTGAACGGACTCCCATGATTCGCTCGATCTCGTCCGACCGGTAGTTGGCGATGCCCCAGGCGACAACCGCGCCCGAAGGATCCAACACAGAGATGTTATCGCCGCGATCAAACGGACCGTCGACCCGCACCACGCCGGCGGGAAGCAGGCTGTTGCCCCCGAAGCGGACCGCCTTTGTCGCGCCGGGGTCGATTACGACACTGCCCTTGCTGCTCGCGGTCCCGGTGAGCAGGAATCGCTTCCAGCCTTCGACGCGATCGGTGGTGGGCTCAAACCGCGTTCCGATCAGCTCGCCGTCCGCTATACGTCGTATCACATTGGGCGTTCGCCCTGAGGCGATCACCGTGTACGCGCCGAAGCGTGTGGCCATCCGGGCGGCCTCGACTTTGCTGCGCATTCCGCCCTGCCCCCGCCCGTCGCGGGCGTCCCCGGCCATCGCCTCGATCTCGTCGTTGATGTGCTCCACCACCTCGATCCGGGTGGCTGACGCGTCAACGTTCGGGTCGGCCGTAAACAGGCCCTCCTCATGACCCAGCAGGAGCAGGCCGTCTGCGTTGACGGCGTTGGCGATCGATGCCGAAAGGCGGTCGTTGTCGCCGAACACGTCGCCCTCCAGTTCCTCTACGGTTACGACGTCGTTCTCATTTATGATCGGGATCGCGCCGATATGCAGGAGGGATTCCAGGGTGTTGCGGACATTGAGATAGCGCTGCCGGTTGGCGATGTCCGGGCGTGAGATGAGCGCCTGCGCCACGGCGATGCCGTGCCGTGCGAACAGCTCGTCGTAGGTGCGCATCAACTCTGGCATTCCCAGCGCTGCGAGCACCTGTCTCCCGGGCACGTCACCCGATCGGGGTTGCTCGGTCCCGGGCCGCCGGGCCACCACCCTTCGGCCGCCTGCTACGGCGCCCGAAGTTACCAGCAGCACCTCGTGGCCGGCCTCCATCAACGCTGCGATCTGCGCCACGAGGCTGGACATGAGCTCGATGTCGAGCGTCTCGCCGCCATTGGTGAGCAGATTGGTGCCCAGCTTGACGACGAGCCGGTTGCGCCGGTCCCGGACACGCGCGGACTTGCTGCCTTGTGCACTCATGAGGGGGCCGTTCAGCGAGGGTTGGTGGGCCGTGAAGCCGAGACGCGGTTGCCCGGGTAAGTTTTTGAACCGGTTTGAATTATACCGGCCCTTCTACCGGGAATAACCGTTTGCAGCGCCGCACCGGGATAGCGGTGTGCGCCACGGTGTTGTTATGATTCAGACAGCCGGGCCAGCCACGATGCTGGTTTTTTCGGCGTGCCAGCAAGCCAGTAGAACGGACTGGATGACCCTTTCAGCCCTCCTGCCGCTGCTCTCCGAGAGCGAGCGTTTCCAGGAGCTGATGGACCGCCTCAGGGAACCCGTGTCCCGCGAGGCGTTAATAGCGCCCGAGGCGCCCACCCCGTACGTGGTTGGGGCGCTGTGGCGCGCGTTCGGCGCGCCCGTCGTCGTTGTGACCCCGCAGCCTGAAGCGGCACGACGCCTTACCGACCAGTTGTTCACGTGGCTCGGCGAAGACGCCCCTGTGTACCAGTTCGCGGAAAACGAGACGCTCCCATATGAGCGGCTGAGCCCGGACCGCGGCGCGACGCACCAGAGGATCCGTTCCCTGGCGGCCCTTGAGGACCGGCTCGCGCCCCGCCCTCCTCTTATCGTCGTGTCCGCCCTCGCCGTGTCGCAGAAGACGCTGGAGCCGCATGTTTTCCGGGCCGGCTCATACCGGATAGAAGTCGGGGACGTGTCTGCTCCCGATAGGCTCGTGGAGACCTGGCTTGAGATCGGGTACGACGTCGAACCCACGGTCGAGGTTCCCGGGACCATGAGCCGGCGCGGCGGCATTTTGGACGTGTTTCCGGTTTCGTCAGACGTCCCGTATCGCATCGAATTTTTCGGCGATGAAGTGGACAGCATCCGGGTGTTCGACCCGGAGACACAGCGCTCGATCGAGCCGGCGACCGCGGTCACGATCGTTCCCGCCGAAGAGACGCTACCGTTGCGTTCCGACGCAGAACGGGTGCGTGGCCTTATCGGCGGGATCGACTTTTCTGGCCGCGCCCTTCGCGTACAGGACCGGATCACGGAAGAGCTGGGCCGGGTGCTTCGGGGCGAGATGCGTGAGGAACTGGCCTTCTACGCCGGCCTTTTCAACCATGGGTCGCTCTTTGATTACATGCCGCCCGACGCCCTGCTCGTCACCCTGCGGCCCAGCGCCATCGAGGATGCGTCTCGATCAGCGGACCGGCGTCTCGATCAACTTCGGACCACCAAGGTCGCTCGCGGCGAGATCCCGGGACATTTTCCGCAACCTCACATTGAGTGGGGCGTGATCGCCGACGACATCAACAACCGCAAACGATCGGTCGCGATATCTCCCTACGGCGTCGACGACGACCGTTTGCCCGGGTCTGCGGAGCGGTTGCCGTTCGAGATCTCCCCGGTCTCCGGCGGAGCGACGGAAAAGGCGCTTGAGGAGATTGAGCGGCGTCGCGCCGCCGGCTACCGGGTCGTGGTGTTGACCCAGCACTCGGAACGGCTCGCTGAGATGGCGCGGGAAAAGGGGGTGCCGCACACGGTCGCGAAGAGCGCCTCGCCGGAGCCCGACCCGGGAACGGTGACGTTCGTCCAGGGACAGCTTCGCGAGGGCTTCATCATGTCGCCGGTCGGCGAGAGCCCGCTGGCGTTGCTGACCGACCGCGAAGTGTTCGGGGTGTCCAAGGAACGGCGCAGGGTGCGGCGGCGACCGATCAGGCGCGGCGCAAAACTCAGCGACCTGAAGCCGGGTGTCTTCGTCGTCCACATAGAGCACGGCGTGGGACGGTTCCTTGGCGCAGAGGCCTCTGAGGGTGAAGGCCGCGAGTATCTCCTGATCGAGTACGCCGACGATGACCGGCTGTACGTTCCCACCGAGCACGTAGACCGGCTGACCCTGTACCGCAGCGCCGCCGATAAGCCGCCGCGACTGACGCGCCTGGGAACCCAGGAATGGACGCGGGCAAAGGCACGTGTGCGCCGCGCGACCGAACAGGTCGCCGCGGAATTGATAGCCCTGTACGCCACCCGGGAAGTAGTGCAGGGACTCCAGACCGGACCGGACACGCCGTGGCAGGACAGGCTCGAGGCCAGCTTCCCCTACGAAGAGACGCCGGACCAGTTGACCGCGATAGCAGACGTAAAGGCCGATCTAGAGGCGCCGCGGCCGATGGACCGCCTCGTGTGCGGGGACGTCGGCTACGGCAAGACCGAGGTGGCGCTGCGGGCGGCGTTCAAGGTCGTCGAGAGCGGACGGCAGGTGGCGATCCTCGTGCCGACGACCGTCCTGGCGCAGCAGCATTACGAGACCTTCTCGGAGCGCCTGAGCGCGTTCCCCGTTCGCGTTGACGTGTTGAGCCGATTCAGGAGCGACGAGGAGCAACGGGATATCGCCACGGCCCTCGCGTCCGGCGAGATCGACATCTGCATCGGCACGCATCGCATCTTGCAGCGCGATATCTCGTTCAAAAACCTGGGCCTGGTGGTGATCGACGAGGAACAGCGCTTCGGAGTGATCCACAAAGAGCGTCTCAAGCGCCTCCGTGCCGAGGTGGACGTGCTGGCGATGTCCGCCACGCCAATACCGCGCACGCTTCACCTGTCACTCTCAGGCGTGCGCGACATGAGCATGATGGAGACGCCGCCCGAAGAGCGATTGCCGATCAAAACTTACATCTCCGAAGAGAGCAACGACCTGGTTCGGGAGGCGGTGCTCCGTGAGATGGACCGGGGCGGGCAGGTGTTCTTCGTCCACAACCGCGTCAAGAACATCGAGTACACGGCGTACAAGCTCCAGCAACTGGTGCCGGAAGCCAGGGTAGCCATCGGCCACGGGCAGATGCGGGAGGACCAGCTTGAAAGGGTGATGGCCGCGTTTGCTGCGCACGAATACGATGTATTGGTGTGCACCACCATCATCGAGAGCGGCCTGGACCTGCCGAACGTGAACACGCTTGTCGTTGACCGCGCCGACACGTTCGGGCTGGCGCAGCTTTACCAGCTACGGGGACGCGTCGGACGCGGCACCAACCGGGCATATGCCTACTTCCTTGTGCCGCAGGGCAAGCAGTTGACGGAGCAAGCGGATCAACGGCTCAACACCATCCTGGCGGCCACCGAGCTAGGCGCGGGCTTTCAGATCGCGATGCGTGACCTGGAGATCAGGGGCGCCGGGAACATCCTCGGCGATCAGCAGAGCGGCCACATCGCGGCGATCGGCTTCGATCTGTACACGTCGCTGCTGGCCCGGGCGGTTGAGGCGGCACGTGCGCAACGCGAGGGCCGGGATGCGCCGGAGCCGCCCCCGCAGTTCTCCACCGTAAGGGTCGACCTCGGCGTCGAGGCGCTGATCCCGGACTATTACGTCGAAGATCTCGCAGAGCGGCTCGATATTTACCAGCGGCTTGCCGCTATTCGGTCGCTGGATGAGGTTGACGACCTTGAGGCTGAACTGGAGGACAGGTTCGGGCGCGTCCCGGGACCGGCTACGGTGCTGCTGTACATGGCGAAAATACGTGTCCTCGCCGAGTCATGCGGGGTGAATTCCGTTGTCGCGACCGACGAGCGCGCCACTCTCTCCCTTGACGAGCCGACCGGCGGCGCGAGGGCGGCCTTGCAAAAGGCGCTCGGCCGCGGCGTTACGGTCGGCCACATGCAGATCCGTCTGGAGATCGATCGGGACGACCCCGAGTGGCGTGAGGAACTGACCTGGACGATCGAGGAACTGGGCCGATTCCGGCAGCAGTACCTGAAGGTGCTGGCCGATGCCGGCGCCGCGGCGGGCGGCACTTAGCAACAATCAACGTCTTTTCCCCCGTCCGGGCGACCTCTGGGCGCGGGCCAGGAGCCCGCCATCAGCCTCTGGAAGGGCGAGGGAGAGGCCCCATCGGAGAATCGCACTCGTCGACAGTCTTTGAGATAGTTACTCAGGCCTGGAACGACTCTCCCAATGACTCAAGAACCGGGGGCAACTCGGCAAGGCTCGTGATACGCGGGCAGTCCTTGTAGCCGGTCGACGCCGCGTGGCGATCTATCAGCACCGGGCTGATCCCGACGGCCTTTGCGCCTTCGATGTCGGTCTCGATCTGATCGCCTACGTGCGCCGCCTCGTTCGCGCTGACGCCGGCGCGGGATAGAGCCGCCCTGAACATCTTCGGGTCCGGCTTGCTGGCGCCCACGTCCATGGAGCTCAACGTGAAGTCCACGCGGTCGCTGAACCCCATGCTCTCGGCCACGTCGGCGCCGGGGCGGCTCATGTTCGTTATCACGCCAACTACGTACCCGCCGGACCTGAGAGCGTCCAGCGCCGGCGCAACGTCGTCGTAAAGAGCGAACCCGTACTTCTGTTTGCGCACGGACCGCCAGACCTCGGCCGCCGTCTGAAGGTCCACGTCATGTCCTGCGCCGCGCAGGATGAGCTGCTCGTACCGGGCGAAGAAGTCCGCCTGCGCTGCGGGAGACAGGGCGCTCAGGGGCGCCTGCGCCGTCTGTTCCGCCATCAACGCGTCGGCCAGCGCGTAGCCGGCATCGATCCCCGCTTTATCCGCCTCAAGCCCGAAAGAACCGAGGGCGCGTCCCTGGACAACCTCGCGCGGCGGATCGAAGCCGACCAGGGTGTCATACAGGTCGAAAAAGACAGCGCGAATCCGTGTGGTCACATGCTGAATCGTACAACGCGGCAACTCCCGGAAGCCCGGCCGGCCGGCTTACAGCTCGCGTGCCAGTACGAGGGCGGACACGCCCCACGCCCCGGCCTCCAGGAGCGTTTGCGCAGCGCTGTTGATCGTGCTGCCGGTGGTTGCGACATCGTCGATCAACAGGATGTGCAGGCCATCGACGGCTGCGCCAGCCTTAAAGGCGTCACGTACTCGCGCTGCGCGCTCAGTTTCGCCCACCGCGCTGGCCTGGGACGGCGAGTCGACCACGCGGCGCAGCAGATCGGTCCGCAACGGCGCACCTGTGTGTGCCGCTACGTTGCGTGCCAGGAGCTCGGCCTGGTTGTATCCACGTGCTCTGAGACGCGACCGGTGCAGGGGGACCGGGACGGTCGCGTCCGGGACCTTGCGGCGATCACCCCAGCGGGCCGCCATCTCCTCGCTCAACGCCGGCGCGATAGATCGCAGGCCGTCGTACTTCAGGGCGTGAATTGCGGATCGGATTGCGCCATCGAAAGCGAAAACGGCGATCAGTGAAGAGGCCGGGGCCGGGTTGGTCGAGCAGCGGCCGCATAGCGTCACGCCGTCGGTCGGCAGAGCGCACATGCGGCAGGACGCCTCGCGATCGATGCGTGTTGCGCCGGCCAGGCACCTGTCGCATATGAGTTCGCCGTCCCGGCCGCAGTGCACGCACCTTGCAGGGAACAGCGCGTCCGTCGCCGTGGACGCCACGCGCCGCACCATGTCACGGATCCTCATATTTGCGCCCCACATCCAGGTCCGTCGGACCGTAAAATGGATTCATCGCCAGGACGGTCGCAGCCCCGCCCGCCTGTGGTTAATCAGATAAATCCCGGCCTCGAGGGTGGACTTTAGTGCAACTGACCATCACCTCCAAGAACCTGCCGACAAGCCCCGCCGTCTCCGAGTACGCCGAGAAGCGTCTCGCAAAGGTGGCGAAACGCCTGCGTGATGATGTGCCGATGCGGCTCGTGCTCCGGAAAGAAGGCACGCAGGCGGCTTCCGACCGGTTTGTGGCGGAGGTGACGGCGACCCTGAAGGGCGGAACGGTGCTCAGGGCGGAGGAACGCGCCGAGGATCTTTACGTCGCCATCGACGCCATCTCGGACGTCATCGCGCGGCAGATTCGCCGGTACAGAACCAGGCAGTCAAAACGACGGGCGAGCCTGACCGAGTGGGAAGCGGCGGTGCTCGAAGAGTTGTCGCCGGTCGAACCGGTCCCGGAGGCCGCGGGCGAAACGACGGACGCGGGCGCCGCCGCCGATACGGCGGAGACCGTTTCTGAGCTCGGCGACGGGCGCCTTGTGCGGACCAAGACACACCAGATGGCGCCCATGACCGTGGAGGAAGCGTCGAGCCGCATGGAGCTGCTCGGACACAGCTTCTTCGTATTCCAGAACGCCGCCGACCGCCGGATCAGTGTCATTTACCGCCGACATGACGGCGACTACGGGTTGATCGTGCCCGAGCCGACACCCGAGTGATCTCCGGGTAACAAGGCGCCTGAATCAGGCCGGACGAATCCGGAACGCGCTGTCGCAGGCCCGGCAACGGACAGTTCCGTGTCTGTTGTTCAGACCCTTGCCGCAGTACGGGCAAAATCTGATCCGGTGATCTCCCGCCCTGCCGGCTGCGGCGAGACGTTGAAGCACGGGCAGAACAATGGTGGTCGAGATCGTGAGTATGGCGATCACTCCTCCCACCTGCGCCGTTCCTTCCCCATCCAGCCTTTCCCATATCGCGCCAATCAAGAACGCCGCCATCAACCCGCTCAGGGGGAAGGCCGCGGCGTGTATCAAGCGGAAACGGACCGGCAAGCGCGCAAGTGACACAACGGACCAGTGCGTCAGCGCGACGCCGACGATAACCGCGCTGGCAGCCGCCTTGATCAGGACTTCGGGCTCGAACCCGCGCCAGATCGTCACGATAAAAAGGGCGAACCCGGCGATCGATACAGCGATAGCCGCGGACGGGATAAGGGTCATTCGTCCGCGCTCAAGAGCGATCCCGCTGGCGAGGGTCGCCACGCTCGCCGCGGCCACAGCGAGGGCGGTCAGAAGAATCCGTCCCTCCGTATCGCCAAACTCCCCGTTAACGAGCGCGTAGATGCCCAGGGCGGCGCTGATCACGATGGAGCCGACCAGTACGCGGAACCCGGTCCGCTTCGGATTGAACATTGTTTTGTTCATGGGGCTCAACGCTCTGTGAACCTATCTGCTCACAACAGGCTCGCCCGGGTCCCGGAACTCGTATATGACCACCGGGCCGTCACGATACACGGGCGTCAGACCGTAGGCCGCCATGTCGTCAAACTTGACGATCCCGGGGGCCGGGTAGTGCGTGCGTTCCAGCTCGCCGACATACACGTACTTCACATCATACTTTTGCAACATCTCAACGGCCTGCGACATGTCGCGCGTGGCGTAGAAGTTGTCCACATCGAACCGGCGTTGTGTGACCACGTCCGCGTACTCCGGCCGTTGCTGGCGCTGGTGCCAGTCCCAGCCAATCACCGCCGGCAACCCGGTGTAGATGGAAATGCGATTGCCCCACCTGTACAACTCGGACAACCCTTCCACGATCGTCGGCGATCCCTCTATCGTCTCCTGCATCCATCGGATGGCCTTGAGGTCGTGTTTGAGTGTGAGCGGCCCGTTGCGATCGAAGTACACCGCATCGTTCATGAACTCCGTGCCGTCGAGACCCTTATTCACGGTGTTGAACCGGTCGCCCACCCGGACCGGCGTAGCCATGACCGGATAGATCAGAACGGCCGCCAGCATCAGAGCGAAGGCGCCCACTCCCCCCGCCCTGGCGCGCGGCCACGTGAGCCAGCCTCCGGTCGAGAACGCCGGGGCGCTCATCGCCCAGAGCCGCCAGAGCAGGTACGCACTTGCGACCCCGAACAGTACCCAGGCCTGCAGGTAGAACTTGAACACCGTGTTCTGCCGGCCGATATCATCCTGAACGGTGAAAATTTCCGGGAACGCGCCCAGGCCCAGGGCCACGACGGCGATCGCCGTGACTATTCCGATCTCCATGCGGTCAGCGGCGCGACGCCGCAAGGCGAACAACCACATCAGCATTAACAGCCCTGCACCGATCAGCGTGAACGCCAGGGTCGCCTGTCCGGTTGCGACGACCGTGGTCAGCAGCGCCGTGAACACGGCTATCGCCAGCCCGACCACCACCGGAGCGTTCCGCAGCCACCGCGGCGCCAGGCTGGACGCCTCACCGGATCGGACGACCCGCCGAATCTCGATCGCCAGGTACGCGGCGATGCCGAGCAGGAATATCGAGTAGATCGTCATGTATCGCCAGAGGGGGCTCAACACCTCGTTGCGATCAAGGCCGGCGTCGATTTCATATCGCTGGCTGAACGGCAGGAACAGCAGGTAGCTCAACACTGCGATAAAGAGCGCCTTTGCCGCGCCGCGGGCCAGCCGCGCTCGCAGGTTGCCGCGACGTGACAACAACTCGCCGGCGATGACGGCAGTCGCAGCCAACCCGAGGGCTGTCGGGAAGTCCCATGCGTTGATGATCCTGAGCGCGCCGACGCTCAGGCCGAGCACGGCCAGTCCCGCGATGGTGACCGCGGGCGTGCCCCTTGGCGAAGACGTCGCACGCAGGAACGCGGCGATGCCCAGCCCCAGGGTGAGCAACATGAAGGGGATGGCGATCATGTGGGCGTGAAGATCGGCGAAAAGGAACGAGAAGAACGGGAACTCGGTGATCTCGTTCCCGCCGGAGTCCGAAGCGAACATGCGGGAGCTACGCCAGAAGTCGAACTCTCCAAAAGGCTGGCCATCGATCAGTACGCGATTGGCCCCGGACACCACCTGGAAGAGTCCGTCCAGGTTGCCGATCACGGTGACGAACAGCGCTCCGATCAGCCCGGCGGCCACGGCCGATATCGCCCCTGTTCGGACTATCCCCGGGCGTCGTTGCGCGCGCTCCACAAGCCCGTGAACCAGGGTGAAGGCGCCGCCCGCCGTCATCGCGAAAAACATCGGAACCGCCAGGTTGTATGCGACGGAAGGGACGATCCCGGTCAGCCGGATCATGGTCGCCACGATGAACTGGCCGAAGTAGTAGTAGTTCAGGTATCCGCCGGCAAACCAGGGATCGTAGGGCGGCATCACCGTAGATCGGACGACGGCGTTCAGATAGGCGAAGTCCATCGGCTTCTCGCCGCCGCGAAACGGGTGCCACAGGTCAGGGTTGGCGACCCGTATCAACAGGAACACCAGGAACGCTGCGAGAAACAGCGCCTCCATGGCGAAAATCATGCGCCAGCGAGCGCGCAAAAAGCCCGCGATTTCGGAGCGACGCGGCCACCCGATCCCTGCCGCCACGAACGTCCAAATGACGATCGCGAGCACGACAGAGCCGCGGCTGAAATCAGCGATGCCGACGCTGGCCATGAACCACGCCGCAAACGCCACCAGCAGAAGCCCGAGCGGCTTGTGCAGCAGGTAGCCGCGGTTCGGGAAGGGGCGGAACAGGACGTAACCGATCGGGAACGCCATCAGGCCGAAACCCTGTATCGCCAACAGCCATACCATCCACGACCATCCTGCCGCGTCCGGCCCCAGGTTGACGATGTCGCTGAATGTGCCGTTAGCCACCTGGATGGCGCGCTCGTCATCGGTAAGCAGCAGCCCGACCGTCCGCTCGACGGGCTGCACCTGCCGCAGAATGATGTTCTCGATATCGTCCCGGGACAGTCGGCCGGCGTTTTTAAACACCATCGGACGCGTCTGGTCGTAGACGGTGAAACTCTCGTCGGCCCAGCCGAACGACACGTTCAGCCCACCGGGGGCCGTGAAACCCTCCGGCGCAGGAAGATCGACCCTTGCAAGCCGGTCCGCGTCATATCCGATGCCCAGGAAAGAAGCGCGCCGGTCGGTGGTGAACGCCAACTCGTAGCCGAGTTCGCCCGAGAACAACTGCTCGTAGTACACGGAGGTGATCGGGTACCGGTCCTCGAGACGCGGGATCGTCCCGTAGAGCCGATTGCTGAACACGACAAGGTAGTCGGCGTCTGCAAGCGACCCGGCGACATCCTTCAACTTGGCCCGGTCGTCGCGGTCGTAAAGTGGAAGCTCTCGTACGTCGTACCGGTACAGGTCCGGCAGCCCTTCGTCCCAGTGTTCCTTGAGGATGGTGGAACCCGGAACGGCGTTCGCCGCGATCCAGTCAGACGCCTCCTGCGCCGGGTGCGGTTTCGCGTAGATCGACTCGAACGCGAACGCGTAGTGCGCGGTGAACGCTATGAGAACTCCCACAACCAGCGGCGCCGCGGCCTGACGCAACCGGGGAATCCTGCGGACGGCGTCGATGATCCCCCATGCCGCTCTCCCGCCGTAAATCATCAGGAGAGGCGTGACAGGAAGCATGTAGCGCATGAATTTGACGTCGAACCAGCCGATGATCGCCAGGTACGGGACTATCCACGCAAGGACCACCAGGTCCACTTTTCGACGGGAGCGCCAGGCCACGACTAACCCTGCGCCCAGTCCGCCCCAGACGGTGAGGCCAAGCGCCGGCCCCAGGCCCCACATCCCGAGCTGCCATCCTTGATACAGGTAGCGGGGTGTGTCGATGTACTGGCGTGTGAACGGATAGTCGAGGACGCGACGCACCATCTGGCTCTCGCGCGTCACATCGGTCCAGAACTGGCCGAAATCGATGAACATGTACGGCTGCGCGATCGCCATCGCGGCGAGGGCGGCCGCCGCGGTGGTCAGCCCGCCGACGACGAATAGACGCAATCTCGTCCGGTTGAACGGCGCGAAAGAGAACCTGTCGCCCGGCGCGGAGAAGGCCGAAATCAGGTGTGCGATAACGATCGGCAGCACGAGCGGGGCGGCGGACGCTTTGGTCGCTACGGCCAGCCCGAACAAAACACCGGCCAGCACGGCATCTCTTTTACGGCCCGCGTGCGCAACGCGGACCAGTACCAGGATCGTCGCCATGATGAACATTGCGAGAATCGTGTCGACGGCAAAGAAGTGGCTGAGCTGGATGTGAATGACGGCCAGCGCGGCGAGCGCGGAGGCGAGCAGCCCTACCCTGCGGCCGTACCAGCGCGCCCCGAAGGCGAATACAAGGAGCACGGTGACGGTATCGGCCAGCGCGGAGATGGCCCGGCCGGGAATCCGCAGGTCGAACAAGTCCCAGTCAGTGAATGGCGACGCCACTGCTTGCAAGGTGCGCAGCGTGTAAAGGGGCAAGCTCCCGTAGTTGAACCAACCCGGGTTGAGCGGACTCTTGTCGGCCGACAGCAGGTCGCCGAATTCGCCCGGCGAGGGGAACTCGATCTGCTGCGTCTGCATCAGAATGGCCCGCTCGTCGGGGTGGAAGAGCCCCCCGTCGTCCCAGTCGATTCCGTATAGCCGCAACCCGAGGGCAAGGAGAACGATGAGGCCCAGGAGCAAGGCTGTCGCGCGAGCGGACGTTTCAGGATGCGGGCTATCCGCGGGCGAAGACGCGACGGTCCCCAATCTGTTCAGGGGAACGCTGGGAACGGATGGTTGCATGGCGATCGATTTTACGGGCGCACGGACCCATAAAAAACGCGCTCGGGGGTCGTGTTCGGGGCATTGCGGACCGGCGCGTCTCTGTTGGGGTTCTACGTGAAACGCGTTGTCGCGGACGTACTTTCGTAACCCGCATCGAGACCGTCAGAGGCCCCGTCCATTGACCCGCGTCGCACCCGGGCATAACGTTAGATCTCACCGGCTGCCGCCGGACCTGATCCCTCGTATCGCGGGTTGGCACAACGCCCGCTTCAACCTCAGACGGGAGCCTTGATGCCAGAAGCCGGGTCCACACCACCGCCGTTTGAACGCACCGTTCTCGATTCCGGTGTACGCGTGCTGACCAGCAACATGCCGCACACCGGCGCCGTGAGCATCCAGGTCCTTTTCGGGGCCGGCTCGCGTTACGAGACGGACGAGCTTGCCGGTTCGTCGCATCTCTTCGAGCACCTGCTGTTCAAAGGCACCGGAAAGCGTCCGACCCCGCGCGAGATCTCTGAGGCGGTGGAAGGTGTCGGCGGGATCCTGAACGCCTACACGGACCGGGAGGCCACGGGCTACTGGTGCAAGATCGCACTCCCCCACTACCAGGTGGGCCTGGACGTTCTCCTGGACATGGTGCGGGACCCGTTGTTCAGGGAAGAGGACATAGAAAAAGAGAAAAAGGTCGTCTTCGAAGAGATCAGGGCCACGCACGACTCCCCGGAAGGGACCGTGGAAATGATGCTGGACGACCTGTTGTTCCCGTCCCAGCCGCTCGGACGGGACATCGCGGGCAGCATCGAGTCGGTTGAAGCGCTCAGCGGCGAATCGCTCAAGGAATACCATCACGGCCAGTACGTCGCCAGCAACACGGTCGTTTCGGTGGCCGGCGCCCTGTCACACGACCGCGTGGTCGCTGACGTCGCCGAGTTGATAGGCGATTTCCACTCGGGCGAGCCGGCGTCCATGTTCCCGTTTATAGACAACTTGAATGGACCGATCGTGCGTCTGCAACACAGGGAGACGGAGCAGGCCCACCTGTCGCTCGGCCTGCACGGGATTCCGGCCGATGATGACGATCGCTACGCGCTCCGCTTGCTTTCCACGATATTTGGCGGTTCGATGAGCAGCCGCCTGTTTGAAGAGGTGCGCGAGAAGCGTGGTCTTGCGTACTCGATCCACGCCGGTCCCGCTCATTACAAAGATGCGGGTTCGTTCCAGATCTCGTCCGGAGTGGACCCAAAGCGCGCCACGGAAGCGATCAAGGTGATCATCGACGAGGTGGTCAAGCTCCGCGACGGCGTGACGGAAGATGAGTTCAAAAAATCAAAGGAACTGACCAAGGGCCGGATCTTGATGCGGATGGAGGAAAGCCGGGCCGTAGCCGGCTCTATCGGCTCCCAGGAGTTGCTGCTCGGCGAGGTGAAGGCGGTCGACGAAGTTATCGCCGAGTACGAAGCTGTAGAGATCGATCAGTTAAAGGCGATCGCAAACCGCATTATTGACGAAAAGAAGCTCGTGCTCGCGATCGTTGGGCCTTTTGATTCAGAAGACGAGTTCGAGCCACTGTTGACGCTCTGACCGCCGGGCAGGTCGCCCGGTCTATTGCCGTGGCCTGTCTTCCGGGCGTGTCGTCGGGATGTTAATTCCCGCGGGAACAGGTTTCGATTACCGCTAGGGTATGGACGCCCGCTCTGTTTACCGTGTGCTCCATGGACATGCGACAACCGGGCCACCCGAGGCATAGCTGGGACTCCGATAGCATTCGTGCACTGCGGCTGTTCCTGGATGTATCTCAGAGCGTCTTCGCCAACTACCTTGGTGTGCGCCAGCAGACCGTCAGTGAGTGGGAGACCGGCGTTTACCGGCCACGCGGGGCGTCAGGCACTCTCCTGTCACTAATCGCAGAACAGGCCGGGTTCCGGTATTCCGGGCCGACGGCGGAGCGCCAACCGGCGCCCGCATACTCACTCCAACCGGCCGCGCCGCAACCGCCCACGGTCCGCAACGGGATACCGTCAGCACGCGCTCCCTCCACTCCGGAACGCGTGACCCGGGTGGCTGGCGATCGCGCTGGCGGATCGCGTGGGTACGTTCCGTACGTGCCGCCCGCGCTACGCCCATCACCCCGGCCACCGCAGAACTTCAGCGGCCCGGCCCGCCGGAACGAGATAGCTTTCTAGCCACCTCAAGCCGCTTTACCGGGGCCGCTTCCGGCCGCCGACGATTTCACAGCGCCGCACCCTGCCGCTATTTATTCCGGGCTTCCGGACAATTCAGGCGTTTCTTGGGGGCGGCGCTTCGCGTTGACACCCCTCTGGGGCGGCAATACCATGCGAACCTGCCGCAACGGGTTTTTCCGGATCGTGTTGCATGGCTGATCTGGAACGCTGGTGACTCCGCCGGGACATGATCGACCGGCCGGGCACAGCACGAAAGGCGCCTGATGACCACCAGGGCATACATCTTGATCGAAACGGTCGTCGGAAAGACCACGGAAGTCAGCGCTGCTCTCCGGTTGGTCTCCGAGATGAAAAGCGTCGACGTCGTGACAGGCCCGTACGACATCATTGCGATCGCTGAGGCCGAAGATTTGCCGACGCTCGGCAATCTGGTAAGCGAAGGAATGCACAACGTGCCGGGCATCGTAAAGACAGTGTCGTGCCTGGCCGTCGGGCCGTAAGCGAGACGCCCAGATAATCCGGGGACTCCGGACACACGCCCGATAGGAGGAGACGCCGATGAGGTACACGTTCACCGTCGAGGAAGAAGAGTTCCGCCAGGAGGTACGTACCTGGCTCACGGAGCAGCTCCCGGACAGCTGGGACGGTGATGACGGTACCGATGAAGGCTGGGCGTTCAATCTGGAGATGCGCAAGAAGCTGGCCGACAAAGGCTGGCTGACACTGGCGTGGCCGACCGAATATGGAGGCCAGGGCGCATCGTTCATGAAGCAAGTCGTCTTCAACGAGGAGATGACTTACCAGCAGGCGCCCGGCGTTGACGGGTTCGGCATCAAGATGCTCGGCCCGACCCTCATGGTGCACGGCACAGAGGAACAGAAACGCCGCCTGCTGCCGCCGATCGCACGCGGCGAGGTGCAGTGGTGCCAGGGCTACTCCGAGCCGGACTCTGGATCAGACCTTGCGTCGCTCCAATTGAAGGTGGAAGAGACCGACGACGGCTGGGTGGTCAATGGATCAAAGATCTGGACCTCGCAGGCCCATCGCGCCGACTGGATATTTTTCCTTGGCCGTACCAACCCGGACGCACCGAAACACCGGGGCATTAGTTTCTTCATCGCAGACAGGCACACCCCGGGCATCGAGGTCCGCCCGATCATCAACATGGCCGGCGAGCACCATTTCAACCAGACCATATTCGAGGACGTCCGTATCCCGAAGGACGCCCTGATCGGTGAACGAGACCGCGGTTGGTACATCGCCGCCACGCTGCTGGACTTCGAGCGGTCCGGCGTGCAGTACCCGGCGGGCGGCAGGCGCACTTTCACAGAGTTGCTGGCTTTCGCCAAGAGCACCCCGGGCCCAGACGGCCGCCCGCTTGCCGAGGACCCGGAGGTCCGTCGCAAGTTCGCCGAACTGGACGTTGACATCGAATGCGCCCGGCTTGTCGCGTATGAGGTCGCCTGGATGCAGTCAGTGGGTCAGATACCGAACAAGGAGGCCTCCGCGGCCAAGGTCCTCGGGACGACGTTGACCCAGAAGCTGGCCCGATTCGGGACCGAGCTTGCCGGCATGTACGGGATGCTCGGTCCGGGCTCCGAGTTCGCCCCGATCGACGGCAAGTACCCGCAGATGGAGATGTCGGTCGTGGCATATACCATCTTCGCCGGTACGACCGAGATCCAGAAAAACATCATCGCCACCCGCGGCCTGGGGCTGCCCCGCGGTTAGCCTGCCACCAGGCGGTGCGTTCGTCTGTCGTCGATGGGACCGTCGTATTGTCGCTGTGTTTTCGGAGGCCCCCGGGTCTTAGTCGCCGCTCCCTCATACACTGGCCCCTGGAGGGCTGAATGAGATACGCCTTCACCGCCGAGGAAGAAGAGTTTCGTAGCGAGGTCCGAGGATGGCTCGGCGAGCAACTCCCCGACGGCTGGAACGGCATAAACGAGGATAGCGAAGAGGGTTGGCGGCTCAACCGGGAGATGCGCACCAAGCTGGCGGGCAAGGGCTGGCTGACGCTGGCGTGGCCGCCAGAGTACGGCGGCGGCGGCGCATCGTTCATGAAGCAGGTCGTCTTCAACGAGGAGATGGCTTACGCCCGCTGCCCCGGGATCGATGGCTCGGCGATAAAGATGCTCGGACCGACGCTGATGATCCACGGGTCCGAGGAACAGCGCCGAACATTGTTGCCGCCGGTCGCGCGCGGCGAGGTCGAATGGTGCCAGGGCTATTCCGAACCGGACTCCGGGTCCGACCTTGCATCACTCCAGCTCCGCGTCGACGAGACGGACGACGGCTGGGTGGTGAACGGCAGCAAGATCTGGACGTCCAACGCCCACCGCGCTGACTGGATTTTTTTCCTGGGCCGCACCAACCAGGACGCGCCGAAGCATCGCGGTATCAGCTTCTTCGTCGCCGATATGCGGACCCCGGGAATCGAGGTCCGGCCGATCGTCAACATGGCGGGCGACCACCACTTCAACCAGACGATATTTGAAGACGTGCAACTCCCGAAAGACGCGCTCGTCGGTGAGCGCGACCGGGGCTGGTACATCGGCGCCACGCTCCTTGATTTCGAGCGCTCGGGCGTTCAGTACTCCGCCAACGGCCGGCGGATCCTGGGTGAGCTGGCGCGGTTTGCTAAAGAGCAGATCGGCGCTGACGGCCGGCCCGTGGCCGAAGATTCACTTGTACGCAACCGGTTCGCGGAACTCGACGTCGATATCGAGTGCGCCCGGCTGGTGGCTTACGAAGTCGCCTGGATGCAGTCGGTCGGACAGGTGCCCAATAAAGAAGCGTCAGCGTCCAAGATACTGGGAACGCAACTCATGCAGAAGCTCGCAAAGTTCGGTACAGAACTGGGCGGAATGTACGGGATGCTCGGCCCCGGCTCGGAGTTCGCCCCGATCGACGGGAAATACCCGAAGATGCAACTTACGGCGTTGTCGAGCACAATCGCCGCAGGTACGACAGAGATCAACAAGGGAATCATCGCCACGCGCGGCCTGGGACTGCCGCGAGGCTAATTGACTGGACCAGACACCGGACACGCCTGGCGGTGACCCGCGCCCGCCCGGCACACAACTGGCTTAGACAACTGGAGTAACTGAACTTGGACATCGGCCTCTCTGAGACGCAGCAACTGATCCGCAATTCCGCCCGAGAGTTTCTGGAGGAGAACTGCGACACGCAGTACGTGCGCGCGATGGAAGAAGACGAGGTTGGCCACACGGAAGAGTTGTGGGACCAGATCGCAGAGCTCGGTTGGCTCGGGCTCACGGTGCCGGAGGAGTACGGCGGGGCCGGAATGACGTTTTCTGAACTGGCGGTGCTGCTGGAGGAGACCGGCGCGGCGATGCTGCCGGGCCCGTTCTTCTCGACCGCTGTTATCGGCGCGGAAGCCCTGAAGCTGGCCGGATCAGACGAGCAGAAGACCGAACTCCTCGCGAAGCTCGCCACGGGCAAGCTCAAGATGGCGCTGGCTTTTCACGAGAAGGCCGCAGCATGGGCCCCCGAGTCCGTTTCCGAGATGACGGCCACGCAGACGGACGATGGCTGGATTCTCAACGGCGAGAAGCGCTTCGTACAGGACGGCGCGGCGTCGGACATGTTGATCGTGGCGGCCCGAACGGGAGAAGACCCGAAGAGCGGCATCACGCTATTCCTTGTCGAGAACGACAACTCAAACGTCGAATCACGCGAGCTCAAGACGACCGGCTCGGACCGGATGTCGGTCATGAGCTTCGGCGAAGTCTCGGTGCCCAAAGGCGCCGTGCTTGGCGAGGTGAACGGCGGTTGGCCGATCCTTGAAAAATTGTTCCAGTACGGCGCCGCCGGCAAGTGCGCCGAGATGGCCGGCGCCGGTCAGAAGTTGCTGGACAACACCGTCGATTATGTGCAGAACCGGGTCCAGTTCGGACGGCCGATCGGGAGCTTCCAGGCCATCCAGCACCACGCCGCAGACATGGCGATCGAGGTCCAGGCCGGCCGCCAGCTCGCCCGACAGGCGGCCTGGTTCCTGGGAGAGGGACTGGACGCGACGCGCCAGGTCGCGCTCGCCAAGGCGTACCTGAGCGAGGCGTACCCGCGGATCTGCGCAACAGCCCACCAGTGCCATGGCGCCATCGGTTTCACGCACGAGTACGACCTGCACCTGTGGACACGGCGGTCGACCGGGCAACGGCTCGCCTTTGGCGACACGAAGCTGCACCAGGAGACCCTGGCCAGGTCGGTCGGCCTGTAAAAAAGGGCAGTCGGAATTGGACGATCGCCTGATCCAGGGACGTCTTTCTACCGCACTACAGGCCTGCACTGACGGGGCCTGGGAACGCAGATTCCCGTGGGGCGACGCGGGCTTTGCGCGCCGATTCGTCCGCGTCACGGACGAGGACGCCCAGTGGTGGGGGCCGCCGGAACCTGACGTGTCCCGCATTCTGGACATCTGGAGCCATTGGGGCCGTAACGCAGGTGGTGACAACCCGCCTTCCGTCCTGGACCTCGCGTGCGGCGCCGGCCGGCACGCCATCGCGCTTGCCTGGACTGGCTGCGACGTGATCGGTGTGGATGTCGGCGGACCGGCGATCGACCGGGCGGTTGAGAAAGCAAACCGGCGCCTTGGCGGCGAAATCGGTTTCGTTGAGGCCGATATCGAGACCTACGACCCGGGCCGCAAGTTTGACCTGATCCAGTTGCTGTCCGGCCAGTGCTCCGACTTCCCCGCTACGGAACTTGCGGTGTTGATTCGGCGCTACCTTGATTTTCTGACCGGCGGTGGGCTCCTTGTCCTGGAGCTGCCCGGGCAGTTGCCCGATCCAGAGATGTCGTATCGCAAGCCGGGCGAGCACGCTTCCCTGTTCTCAGACGGTCCGTGCTGGGAGATGCGGTCGACCGAGGTGGATTCGGCGGCGCGCCTGACGTGCGACAGGTACGCCGTGTTGACAGAGGCGGAAGATCGGGTGACCGTTTACACCAACTGGCGGCTTTTCTACCCTGCGGATTGGATCGCCCAGATGCTTCCATCTACCGCCGCCATGCGCGTCGATCACAGGCGGTCAAGGCCGGACTGGTGCGTAATATCCAATAGCCCTGGAAACCAGAAACAATCCGCTGAGGGAGTCGGCCGATGACCGCAGACTGCCTGTTCTGCAAGATCGTCGCCGGCGATATCCCGAGCACGGAGGTGTACCGGGACGATCGCGTGATGGCGTTTGAGGACATCAGCCCCTCAGCGCCTCAGCATGTCCTGGTGGTGCCGGTGGCGCACATCACGTTCCTCCGGACGGCCGATGAGTCACATGAGTCGTTGATCGGCCACATGGCGTTGGTTGCTGACCGTATCGCCGCGGAACGAGGCGTCCAGTCCTCTGGATTTCGACTCACGATCAACCAGGGTCCAGACTCGGGCCAGGCGGTCGACCACCTTCACCTGCACATGACCGGCGGCCGGAAGCTCGGGCCGATCGCTTGATGGCCGAGACTCCTGAAGAAACTGGCGAACTCTCGTCGTGGTTGGAGCGCGTCGAGCGAGAGCTTGTGACGCTGCCCGAACGATTGCAGGCCCACGTGGCGCGAACCCGGACGGTCGGGGCGGAACTGTCGGCGCTGCT
>JACZRO010000006.1 GCA_022574675.1 Chloroflexota bacterium | reverse complement strand
AGCCGGGGACTTCGGGCTCGCTCATGTGATCGACACCATGCCGGCGCGGACGGCAGTCTTCCACGGGTACTCGACCCCGTCCGACCCCGTGATGATGATATTGCCGCGCCCGTCCCGGTGGGCAGACTGGCCATCGGGGAACGTGGCGGACAGGATAGCGTCGGGACTGTGTTCGTCCATGTCCAGGACGTAGGACTTGGCGAGTGCGGTATACCCCGCGGTGCTTCTCTTGGTCGCCTGCTCGTACTCCGCGGCCTTGAGCTCAGACAACTTGTTCGCCCTGAGCCATTCCACCACGGTCTCGGACGGCATACCGCTCGCGGCCTCGATGGCGGACCTCGCCTGTTTCTCGAACGCGGCGATGACCCCGCCGACTTGCTCGCCCATGGCTTCCACGGTGACACCTTGGCTTTCGGCCACCTTGGCAATCAAGTCCGCGCTGACCTCCCCGCCCTTCGCCACGTCAGCGATGGCTTCAAGTTGCTGGTCGGGAGTGGTGGCCTCGATCAGGCTGTCCACTGTCTTCTCGACCTTCTCGTCGAGAGCTTCGCCGTCCCCGGTGTCCCCGGGGCGCCGCACTTCAGCCACACGGAGCACGTGGGTTTCGGAATGACTCACGGCAACGCCGACTACCAGGACCTGTTCATCGAGCGATTCCGCGAGGCTGCCGGGGGGCTTGAGTACGAGTACCGCGGCGGCTGGTACCCGGCGGATGTGCGCACCGAGGTCCTGAACTGTCGAGGCCACGAGGAACTCACCATCGAGGTCGTGATCACGCGTCACGGCCGTATCGTCGCCGGGGACCCCAGGACCGGCATCGGACTGGCGTTCAGCCACCCGGGAACGAACGGCCCGACCAAATGGATGGATTCCGTCCTGGACATCCTGCGAGCGCGTGACGCGGACGAGCTTGAGCAGGCGGTCAAGGAGTGGACCGAGCCGGTCAACAACTACATGTACTGCGACACGAAGGGCAACTTCGGGTACCGGCTGCGCGGCCGCATCCCCCTGCGCGATGTCGCAAACACATGGGCGCCTGTTGACGGCGCGTCCGGCGACTACGAGTGGGAGCGGGAGATTCCGTGGGAGGAAATGCCGCACATCCGTAATCCTGAGGTCGGGTACGCCGTCACCTGCAACCAGAAGGTGACCACGGACGAGTACCCGTATCACATCAACCACTTCTTCAACAACGAGTGGCGCGCCCGGCGCATCACGGACCGAATCAAGGCCGTGCCGAAGGGCGAGATGAACGTCGAGTCGATGGGCGCCATCCACGCCGACCGTAAGTCGATCCCCGCGGGGTGGGTCGCTGAACGGGTCGCGTCGCTTGATTTAGAAGACGCCCGGGAACGCGAGGCTCAGTCGCTGCTGGCAGGGTGGGACGGCGAGATGGGTCGGGACGACGTGCAGCCGACGATCGTTGCGGAGGTGATGTCGAAGGTCTCGTGGGAGGTCGCCACCCACCTGTTCGGGCCGATGGTGGATGAAGTCCTCGCCGGTTCCGGCCGCGGCGGTCCGTCCCACTGGGGCGAGCTGTCGTCCCACGTCTGGGAAGGGTTGAAGGCCGACGACGATGAGCTGCTGCCCCCGGGCCGGACATGGGACCAGGTGCTGTCGGACGCGCTGTCCGGGGCGGTCGACGAACTGACCGAGCGTCTCGGGCCCGACATGTCGGCCTGGGTATGGGGAAAGGTCCACCACACGAAGCCGATGCACCCGCTCTCGGCCGTGTTCCCGGAGACGGATGGCATGCTGGACCCGCCGGAAATCCGCATGGGCGGCGGGATCGACACGCCGCAGGCGGGCAGCTTCTCGCAGGGCAACAAGTTCGTCATCACCGGGTTGTCGGTGAACCGTTACATTCACGACCCGTCGGATTGGAAGAAATCGAAGTGGGTGTCGCCGCTCGGCGCATCCGGCCACCCGGGCAGTCCGCACTTCGCCGACCAGGCGCCGATCTGGGGCGAGGTCGACTACGTACCGCAGCTATGGGACTGGGACGAGATCAAGGCGCGGGCGGAGACGACCCAGGAGTTGACGCCGGGGTAGGGGTGGGAGCCGCCAGTCGTCTATAAACAACTCGGTAGGGGTGGGGCTTGCTCCACCCGTTTCGGTCTATACGTGTGCGAACGCGCTGGCCGCGTGCCGTTTTCCAAACGGCAAATCCCTCACTTCATTCCTCTCCCACTGGGAGAGGAGGTGGCGCGCCCAGCCCGCGCCGGCGTCGTCCCGATGAATGCGGACATACCTACACCGCGTAATGCGCCGACCAAATTACACGTAGGGGCGGCTGACTACCCGCCCTGGGAGTCGATGCTGATCGACCCCTACGACGTTCAATGGAAACGAACCGAACACGACGACGACCTGCCCCGCCCTTGCCGGTCCTTCGAGAGCCTCAGGACACGGTAGCGAGAGCTGCGGCACACGGGAAAAGCACCCTTCACCCGCAACACCTGTAAGAGCGGAGCAAGTCCCGCCCCCACGACTGAACGACCGGTCTATTCCTTGATCGAAAACGGCGGATACACATCGGTGGCGAGCACGAACGCGTACACCTGCACCCGAGCGCCGTATCGCATCACGCCGACAATGTAGTTGAACAGTCCCCGCGGCATCCTGCCGGTAAACAAGATGGCGAACCAGGCGATAACGGACGCGACCAGGGCGCCGATGATCAAGAACAAGAACACGACGTAGTGTGGGATGGCCAACAGCCATTTCACCAGCGGCATCCACCGGACGAGGTCTCTTTCCGCGTCTGGATACTCCAGATCGATATGGACCGTCTGATCTTGATCGGTCGACGGGTACTCGTGCTGTAGCAACATCGCGTATGCGAATATCCGTGTTTCGAACCGCATCAGGTTCAGGTTCCAGTCGAACCACCACCTGGGGTACTTCTGCCGGAACACGATCATCGCGAGTGGGGCAAGAACCTGGGAGCCCGCCTGGCTCCCCGTCAATAACGACGAAACGATGAGGATCGGGATAGCCAGGATCAGCCTGAATAACGTCGTGAGGCGATCTGGCTCCTCCGGATAGTCAACGCTGAATTGCAGCGGATAGTCGGATCCCGCCATGTAACTCTCCTTCGGTACGCTTTATCCGTTTCGGATGGCCCCGAAGGTGAGACTTGCACATTCCTTCCATCGAGCGCAACTGACAGATCGAGCCGTCCCCAACGCTCAACCTCAACATTGAACCGGCGGCCGCCCCGCTAATGCCACTTCCGTTCGTCCTCCAGCGTCCGGAGGTTGCGCTTCGGGTACTGGTGGCCGGAGTACTTTGCGAACTTGCTCTCGTCCAGCTCGATGCCGATGCCCGGCTCCGTCGGCAGCTCCATGTAGCTCCCTGAAGGTACCAGCGGCTTCACCGAGATATCGTCACAGACCTCCTGGTTGTGTACGAAGTACTCGTAGATCAGGAAATTCGGCATCACCGCCGACGCCTGGAGCGCCGCGGCCAGCCCCACGGCCGTGCTGTTGTTGCCGTGCGGCGAGACGGCGATGTAGTGGGGCGCGGCCATGTCGGCGATCTGCACCAGTTCAAGGATGCCGCCGCAGATGCAGATGTCAGGGTTGAGGATGTCGACCGCGCGCTGATCGATCACATCGCGGAACTCCTCCCGGGTGTACAACGCCTCCCCGGTCACGATCGGGATATCGGTGGCGTCGCGGACCTCGCGCAGCGCCGGGATATGCTCGGACGGATTCGGCTCTTCGAACCAGTACGGCCTGTAGCGCTCGATCATGTGGGCGAACCGGATGGAGTTCATCGGCGCCAGCCGTCGGTGAATCTCGATCAACAGCTCCACCTTGCCGCCGACAGCATCGCGGACAGCGCCCACCACGGACGCGGCCTCTTCCAGTTCCTCGTAGTTCGGGTACGCACGCCACGGACCAGGCAGCGGGTCGAACTTGAGCGCCGTGAATCCCGTTTCCACCGTCTCCTTAGCCGCCGTGGCCCAGTCCTCGAGCGACTTCGCTCCGCCGGACCAGGCGTTGGCGTACAGCCGTATCGCCGGCCTGACCGGTCCTCCGAGCAGGTTGTAGACGGGCTGTCCTACCGCCTTGCCGACGATGTCCCACATGGCGATCTCGATGCCGCTGAGAGCGCACCAGAGGTCCATGCCGCCGCGTTTCGTCGCGAAATCCTCGTAAGCGACGTTCATCCAGTGCCGGATGTTGAACGGATCGCGACCCTCCAGGTAACGGCCGAGCTGCTCGATGTGGGCGATCGCCGCCGTGTCGCGGTCTGACTGCGTATAAGACTCGCCCCAGCCGACGATGCCGTTGTCGGTGGTGAGCTTTACGAACAGCATGTTCTTGCCGCGCGGCGGGTGGATGAGGAAGGTTTCGATGTCGGTGATCTTCATCGGGCTGGATGTCTCCTCACTTGCTTGCTTCGCCTATTCACATTCAAGGGCAGGCGGGCGCACGCTATGGCTGCCAGATCGTTGCTGCGATGTAGCGCTCCCCATCTGGAGAGTCGTTGAAGTAGTACACCGTGACCACCCGGCCGTCACCGCGTTGAATGGATCGCGGATAGCCGATGTCGTGGTTTCCGCCGTCGTCCCGGAGCACGATCTCGTCACCCCACGACTGGCCGTCATCCTCGCTCAGGACGGCGCGAATTCCGGACGGCGGGTCACGGTAACCGTAGGCCAGGCAGAGACGGCCGTCGGAGAGACGGATCATCGCGGGCGGGTTGCCGCCGGTACCGGTATCCGGCGCGGGCGTGGACACGCATCGCCATGAACGTCCGTCGTCGTCACTCCTCATAAGGTCGATCCAGTTCCGATCTCCAGAGGCGTTACGTGAACGGACCGCGGTGACGATCGCGCCGCCGCCCGCACCGGAATCGGGACGGGCCCCGGGACCGAGACGAACCCCAAGACGAACAGAGGACGGCATGATGTCGAACCCCGGCGGGTCCGGCCGCAGCCACGAAACGAATTCAAACGACTTGCCGCCGTCCTCCGTCCTCGCGCAGAACACGCGACCCTCCTCGCCGTCCGGTTTGGTCGCCGTCAGGAGCAGCGTGCAGCGTCCCGTGCCTTCGGCGTCCTGATGTACGGATTCGATGAGCGCGGGCCCGGGCGCCAGGTAGTCGGTCCGTGCCGCGATCCCGAGCTGGCCGAACATCGGAAGCGAGAACGGCCCCTGCCAGCTGCGGCACCGGTCGTTCGAGGTGTAGAACCACGACTCGGCGCCGGCCTTCAAACCGGTGCGGGCGCAGAGCAATGCGAAGTCCGGATGTGTGAAGTCGATTCCGCCGGGATGCGGCGCAGGGGCGTTGCCGCGTTCAGAGACCGGGAGCTGCCGGTCACGCATATGCTCGTCGGCGGAAATCCCTGTGTTCCCCGGCGCGATGAGCGGTGCCTCGCCCACGTCCCAGCAGGCGCCACCGTCCATGCTTCTCGCCTGCATCGCGACGAACGGGCGGCCGGTGTCCCGGGCGTGGAAACCACCGCCGTTGTCGTGATAGCCGAGGGTGAAGCCGGTGACGATCTCGTCGCCCCAGCTCCAGATGCCGTAATTGGCCGGCCAGCCGGCGTATCGGCCTGTGGCCCTGTACACGGTAACGTGGTGCATCTCGATTGCGTTGCGCCGGCGCATCATATACCGGAGGCGGGCCAGCCTTTCCCCCGCGTTTCCGATGGCCGGGCGAGCAATAAACTTCCCCTCGCCGGATACGGTGATGCAGCACGATGAGCGCTATGCCTCTGAAGCTTCCGAAACAGCTCCTGGCCGAGATGATCTCGCACGCCCTCGAGCAGGACCCCGAGGAATGCTGCGGCATTCTCCTCGGCAAGGGGGAGAACGCCACGCGCCTCAGGCGTGTTCGAAATGCGAACGAGAATCGTATAAGCCGGTACAACATGGACCCGCTGGACGTGCTGGAAGTGGAGCGCGATGCAGACGCGCGCGGAGAGGAGTTTGTCGCGTTCTACCACTCGCACACATACTCGCAGGGCTATCCCTCCGACACGGACGTCAAGAACGCCGTCGAGACCGGATGGACCGACCCGTACTACGTTCTGGTATCGCTGGTGGAGAAGACCAGGCCGGTGGTCCGTGCGTACCGAATTTCAGACACGGGCGAAGTCGTAGAACAGTTCATCCATGTGCGCGGCGCCGGCGGATACACCTCCGGCAGCACCCGGCCGCAGGTGGTGGAGTAACAGGCGGCCGGGGGTCGGCACACGCCCGTGACGGATGTCGAACGAGGTATTCAATGAAATTGCGACGGACCGCCGTTATCCTGGCCCTGGGATCGATCTCGCTGGCTGCGATCGCCTGCGGATCCGCGGCGACGGGCGATGGCGATATCGGTGGGTCGCCGGCTGTGGTCGCGCCCGCCGAGGTCGCAGGGGTCAACGTAACGGACTCCGGCGTGACGAAGACAGGGGAATCCGGTCCCTGGCTCGGCGCCGACACGGTCCCCGTCCCCGAAGCCCTCGCTGAGTTGCTCGGCCTCCCGGCGGGTGAGCGCGTCGTGTGGGTGACGCCGGGCGGACCGGCCGACGGCCTGTTGATCCTCGGCGACACGATCGTCGCGATCGACGACGACGCGATCGAAGTCCCGGGCGGGCTGGGAGCTGTGCTGGCCGCAAGGGTGGACGGCGAATCGGTGAATCTGACGGTTGTGCGCGGCGGGGAGAATTTTGATATCGCGGTCACGTTGGCGGCCAGGCCCGTACATGCGTCCACCGGAAGCCTCGCCGAGATCCAGGGCCTGTTCGACAGGGCGCTCAGCGGGGAGTTGCGATTTTTAGACCGTGAGGGCGGCGAGCACTCGATGGCGTTTGCTTCCGGCACGCTTTCGGGCGTCAGCGCCGGCCAGGTGACGCTGGCGCGGCCCGGGAATGGCCCGATGACCGTGACGCTATCGCCAAACGTTTTCGTGTGGATCGACGGCGCGCCGGGGACGGTTGAAGACCTGGCGAACGAGACAGACAAGCCGGCGAAGGTGGTCACGTTTGACGACGCAGCCGTGGCCGTGCTGGTTGGAGGGATCATCCCGCCGATCCTCGAAACCCTGGAAGGGTTGTTCGCCCCGGAGGGATTGTTCGGATCAGGCGGGAACGGACTGCTCGATGCGCTCGGCGCGCTGGAAATGCTACAGGGCCTGTTTGGCGCCGCCGAGCCGCCTGCGCCGGATTCGGGGCTTTAGCTCAAGGCTGACCATGTGTTGTGCCGCGTCCGGATGGTCTCGGCAAGCCTTTTCGCGTGGTCCAGCGCGAACAACCCGGGAAACGCGTTCGCCGGCCTGTCCGAGGCCGCTACATCGGACGCCGGTGATCCGCCGGATTCGGTGGCGCGCCGGTCGATAAGCCCGGCCAGCCTGCGGAGCAACTGCTCCTCCGACCAGGGCTTGCCGATAAAATCGTCGGCGCCGAGATCGATGGCGCACTGTTCCTGCGATGGGTCCGAGAGCGCGGTGAGGATGCAGACGGGAATCCCGGATGTCCGTTCGTCGCTTTTCAAAATCTTGAGCGCAGTTAGACCGTCGACGATCGGCATATTCAGGTCGAGGATGATCAGGTCCGGGGCGTGGGCCACGGCCAGGTCCAGGGCCACAGAGCCGTCTGCGCCTTCGACCACCTCGTAACCGTGGTCTTCCAGCGTGATGGCGAGAGCCAGACGGACGTCCGGTTCGTCGTCAATAACGAGGATTTTGAGCATGTTCCCGACTCCAGGGGTGTTGGGACCGGCCGCGCACGGTTTCCCGTCCGACGTGCCATCTCACTGCGTAGCTGTGTCATAGCCGAGTGAGCCGGACACGTCCCTTCGCCCTCCCCAGAGCCGGGACATCTGAGCACTCGTAGTTACTGTGCCCTATTGTTAGGGGCAGCCACCCACCCCCGGCGCTCCGACAGGGTCAACCGGCGCGCTCCGAAAGGCTCACGCAACGTTACGGGAACGTCAACGCAAGGTTGCCGGCGGCGGCGGGTCAAGAAGCGTTGGAGACCGCGCCAGGGCCTTCCGGCCTCCGGCAAACGAGCCAGTACTCCATGCTGTCCGCAAGCGCCAACCAGCTTGCCTCAAGGATGTTCTCCGAGGAGCCGACCGTGCTCCAGGTCTCATGCCCGTCGGACGACTCGATCACCACCCTGACTATCGCTCCCGTGCCTGTGCCTTCCGAGACGACGCGCACCTTGTAGTCGGTCAGCCGGACGCACTCAAGCTCCGGGTATGACTGCAGGACCGCCTTGCGCATAGCGTGGTCCAGGGCGTTGACCGGGCCGTTTCCCTCGGCCGCGGTGTGCAGGACCTCCTCGCCGATGCGCACCTTGATCGTCGCCTCCGATAGCATGCCCCCGTTTTGCGCGAACCCTGATCGGGCGGGCTCCGAAACCCGCGCCGTCCGCCGATTTTCGACCAGCACCATGAAGTCGACCAGCTCGAAGGGCGCCTCGTAGTTCGGGAGATAGCGGCGGATCAAGAGCTCGAACGACGCCCCTGCGCCCTCGTACGAAAACCCGCGATTTTCCTGCTCCTTGAGCAGTCGCACGATTTCCCGGACGTCTCCATCCGTCAGCTCTTCTTCCAATCCCAGGTCCCGGATGCGACGCAGCACGTTGCCGCGCCCGGACAGCTCGGAGACGACGATGGCGTTGCGATTGCCGACAGTTCCCGGCTGCACGTGCTCGTACGACTCGCGCTGCTTGTTCACCGCCGCCGCGTGCAGGCCGCCCTTGTGGGCGAACGCGCTCACCCCCACGTAAGGCTGGAAGGCGTGGGGCGACATGTTCAACGTCTCGGCGATGAACACCGAGGTGTCGGTGAGGGTGGCGAGCTGCTCGTCCGAGATCACATCCACGCCGAGCTTCAACTTCAGATTGGCGATGATGCTCGTCAGGTTGGCGTTGCCCGTGCGCTCGCCGTATCCGTTCATGCATCCCTGGATCTGGGTGGCTCCAGCCTGCCACGCCGCTATCGACACGGCGACCGCCGTGTCGGTGTCGTTGTGCGCATGTATGCCGAGTCGCACGCCGAGCGGGGCGGCGAACTCGTACGCGGCCGCCACGATCTCCGACGACTCGCCGGGAAGGGTGCCGCCGTTCGTGTCGCACAGGACCACGGTCTCCGCGCCCGCCTCCGCGGCGACGCGCAGCGTCTGCAGGGCGTAATCCGGGTCGAGCTTGTATCCGTCGAAAAAGTGCTCGGCGTCGAAAACGGCGCGCCTGCCCCGTGCCACCAGGTGGGACACCGAGTCCGCGATCATGTGCAAGTTTTCCTCGACGGAGGTCCCGAGGATGTTCGTTACCTGCCATGAAGACGCCTTGCCGACGATGGCCACCAATGGAGTCTCGGCCCGCAGCAACGCCACGATGGCGCCGTCATCCTCTACCCGTCCGTCGGCACGCCGGGTGCTGCCGAACGCAGCGAGCACCGCGTTCTTCAGGTCCAGGCTCTGGGCGCGTTTGAAGAACTCGTCGTCCTTCGGGTTGGCGCCGGCGAACCCGCCCTCGATGTAGTGAACGCCCAGCGCGTCCAGACGCGCCGCGATCGCAAGCTTGTCGTCGACCGACAGCGAGATGCCTTCTTGCTGCGTCCCGTCCCGGAGCGTGGTGTCGTATATCTCGAGCTTTCCGGCCATTTCATCGCCTCTTGTTCGCACGTACGCTCGACAGCGGCGCCGGGTACGAAGTGGATGACTTTCGGCGGGCGTAAAAAAACCCGCCCCGAATAAGGGACGGGCAAAATTCAGGCCCGCGGTACCACCCTGATTCCCGCCCGGCGTTCACCGGACGGGCCGCTCGGCGAGGCGAGTCCTTCCCACATGTATATGCCGCGTACATCGGGGGAAGGATGCCCCCGTGGTTGATAACGGGCCACTAACCCGTCCAGGCCTACTCAGCTTCCCGCTTTTTGGCTGGCTGCTACGAAGGGATTTTCTTCCGGCCGGACCGTGCCTGCTCACACCGCACCAGGCTCGCTCGACGTCCCGGGACCGGACTACTCGTCTCCGTGCGGCGAGTCGTCCCAGTTTGACCGGACGTGCTCACCACGCTTTGGATCAGGCTAGCACCGGGCTCGCCGCATCGCAACGGAATTCGTAGCAACTCTGATTTTCCTTACGGAAGGTGACCGTCGGGAATGAGATACCACCGTGAGCGCATCCGGTTACCGCGACGTCCTGCGATGATTGGCTTTCGACGTGCGGGAACGCTGAGCAATTTCCGATACTGGTCTGGACGTCGCTCCCTCTCCCCAGCGCGGGAGAGGGTTGGGGTGAGGGGGCGTTCCGATCAAACCCCCGCCAATGTGGTTACGGAAGAACGGGCGCCCGGCACAGGACGCCGCGGCCAACCAGGTGATCCGGATTCTGGCCGGGCCGGATATCTACACCCCGCGCCAGCGCCGCATATGGCACCATCTGGACGTGAACAATGCGCCTCCTCGACATTCTGACGCCGAGTATCTGGACAACCTGTCCCACAAGGTCTTCATCTCGGGCTTTGCGGGACCGCCGGTGAAGGCCCGGTGGCCCCGGATCCGGGAGGTGTTTTACGCCTTCGACCCCGGTACGGTGGCCGAGATGCCCGGTCTGCTGATCGAGCATGTCCAGGAGGATCCGGGCGTTATCAGGAACAAACGCAAGATCAGGGCTACCGTCGAGAACGCATCCGAATTCCTGCGCATACGGGAGGAGTTCGGCTCGTTTCACGACTACCTGCGCTCGCTGGACGACCTGCCGTACGAACGGCGGGCGCGTGACATCAGCCGGCGATTCAAGTCCGTCGGCCCGAACACTGTTTATTACTTCCTCGCTGATGCCGGCGAGCCTGTCCCGGAGCTAAAACCGGCCGGGGTCAAGTCCCGGCGTTGACCGTCCGGCGTAGATCGATTTAAGGGAGCCTCAGTAGTGACAGACAACGGCCTGAAGATAGGGGCGAACCTCAGCGTCGTGGCGGACACCGCACGACACGCGAAGTTGGCGGAACGGCTGGGGTTCGATTTCGTCGGCGCGGGCGAGCACGTGATGCGAAACGATCCCCAGGGACCGACCCAGTTGGCCCTCTCCGCACTCGCCGTCGCAGCCGGCGCCACCGAGCGTGTTTCGCTGCTCAGCTCTATCGTCATCGCACCGCTCCACCACCCGGTCATGCTGGCCAAAGAGGCGGCGGTCGTCGACCTCGCCTCAGGCGGCCGCTTGATCCTGGGCATCGGCGTCGCGGGCGAGTTCCCGGCTGAGTTCGAGGCGATGGGCGTTCCGCTCAACCAGCGCGGCTCCCGGACGGATGAGTTTATTGAGATCGCACGCGCAATATGGGCCGGGCCAGACGCCGAGCACCACGGCATGCGGTTCGATTTCGATGGCTTCTCGCTCGATCCGCCGCCCGCGCGTCCCGGCGGACCGCCGATCTGGGTCGGCGGCCGCGGTGAACCGGCGATGGAACGCGCCACGCGGGCTGGTGACGGCTGGCTGCCGTACCTGTTCACCCCCTCTCAGTACGCCCGCGGCGCAGGGCAGGTGAGGGACCTGCTTGAGAAACGAGGCCGCGGCGGCGATTCAGATTTCGGATTCGGCCTCCACCTGATGACCGCGCTCGGCGCCACGCATGAGGAGGCGCGATCTGCGGCGGCGAAGGGGCTTGCCGAGGCGTACCGATACGCCGGGAGCTACGAGGACCTTGCGGACCGGTACGTGCTGCTCGGCCCACCGGAAGAGGCCGCGGAACGCATCGCTGCGTACCGGGAGGCCGGCGCCGGTCACATCCTGTTGAGCTGGGTTACGCCGTTCGATCAGATCGACGATCAGATCGCGCTAGCCGGGGAAGGACTGTTGCCCCTGTTGCGGGATTGAGATGGCGGGATTGAGGTCGCGGGCCTGACATGAGGCCACGGCGTATCGCTCACATCCTGCGTTCCACGGCTTCCCCCCGGTGTTCTCGGGCGCTCGCGGCCGGTTGAGCCGATTCCTCGGCAAATCACTGTCAATCTAATCTTGCGAAACTTGCTTCCAGCGAACCTTCACCCTGTAATACTTTCGGGCCGCCGGGGCGATATCTAGAATGATGTGAACCCGCGAGAGAGCGGGCAACCTGAACCGGTTCCGGGTAGCCGGGGCCTTATCCGGACGGGGAGAGCTTTGCCTGAAGATCAACGTGTGGACCTCGGGCTGATAGATTCGGTAAAAGTCGAGACATTCGGCCGTCCGGGCCAGCGGACCTTCAACGTCACGGCGCGCAGCTCCCGCGGCCAGGCCGTCGTCTGGATGGAGAAAGGCCAGCTTCTTCAACTGACGCTGGCCATTCAACAGCTTGTGGAACGGCAGGAGCCTCCGGACTCGCCTACGAGTTACGTGCCCGAGTACGCGCATACCGGAGACTCGGTGTCCATCGAGTTCAAGGTCGGCGATATGCGTTTGCGCTATGACGGTCCGTCGGACGTCTTCACGATGGAAGCGACCAACCCCGGCGACAGGGCTGACGAAGACAGCGGCGAAGAGGAGCAGGTGGCGCTGCAGTTCAGTTTCGGGCGTTCCGCAGGTAAGCGCCTGGCCGAGGATGGACAGAAGATCGTCGCCTCCGGACGTCCCTTCTGTCCTTACTGCCACGCCCCGATGGACCCGGACGGTCACATCTGCCCGAAGTCGAACGGCCATAACAAGGCGGAGAATTCACTGGAGTGAACGCGCTGGCGCGTGCCTCTTTGATCGACCGGGGGCCGCTCGGAATTCGATGACGCTTCAAGACGCCTTCAACGCGCCACGCGGACCCTATCTGGAAGGTCGGTCTGAAGATGACGTGCTTGACCTGCTCAAGACGTCCGAGATCGCCGAGACAGGCCTCCACCCCAGCGGCTCGAACTACGTGTTCATCGTGCGCCTGGAGGCGGACGTTGGTGGAGACGTGCCACTCCTCGGCGTGTACAAACCACAGTCCGGTGAACGGCCGCTTCGAGATTTCCCGCGCGGACTGCATCGTCGTGAGCGGGCGGCGTATCTCCTGAGCCGAGCGCTCGGCTGGCCTGCCATCCCGCCGACGGTGATCCGTGACGGCCCACACGGCGAGGGCAGCGTCCAGTTGTTCATCCACGCCGACACAAACGAGACCTACTTCACGATGCGGGGTGATCGATCTGAGCAGTTCGAACTGATCGCCGGGTTCGACATCCTCGTCAACAACGCTGACCGGAAGGGCGGCGCATGCCTCAAGGACGACGACGGCAAGGTGTGGGCGATCGACCAGGGTCTCACATTCAATCCGCACGCCCGGGTCCGTACGGTGATGTTCGAGTACTGTGGCCAACGGTTCAGCGCGCACCTCGTCGAAGGCCTGGAGCGACTCCGGCCGAAGTTGGCGGATGGCGCCGGCCTGAGCGCGGAGCTGGGCGAACTGCTTTCGACGAACGATGTCGACGCCCTGTGCGAGCGAATCGACCGGCTGCTGGCGAAGCCCGTCTTTCCGATGCTGGATGAGTACTACAACGTCCCCTGGCCGCTTGTCTGAACGGGCAGGGGGAAGTCCTGATCGTGCGACCGTGCTCGGTTGCGGATTCTTAACCGGCGGTGACGGCCGTAAACGGTAGCCCGACGACCTCGACCGGCCCCTGATCGCTCTCCAGCGTCGTGCCGGGCTCGGTGTGCCCCTTCCGGATGTACGCCAGTGCGATCGCACGGCCGAGGGCGGGGGACGTGACGGCAGACGTGACCTGTCCGACCACGCGATCGCCCGTGCGGAGCGGCGACCCGGTCTTGAGATGAGTCCCTGCCTCTGATCCCGGGTCCCCGGGCCCCAGCAGGCCCACGAGCCGGCGCTGGAGCTTGTCATACGTGTCGAGCCGGGCGATCACCTCCTGGCCCATGTAGCAGCCCTTGGTGAAGCTGACGTAGGGTTCAAGTCCCGCCTCAAGGGGATTGACGCGATCCGAAAGCTCACTCTGCGGTGCGGGCAGGCCGCGCTCCACACGGAACACGTTGAACGCTTCCTCACCCGCCGGGGTCGCACCGGCGGACACAAGCGCGTCCCATACCTCCCCTGCGAGTTCGACGTTATCGACCAGGACTTCAAACGAATCCAGTGAGGGATTGGCGGGCCGTAAGATCTCGACGCTGACCCCCTCGATCTCGGTGTCGATCACACGTCCCGTCTCCGGCAGGGGAACGCCGAGGCCGGCGGCTCCCGGGCCCGAGATCGTGATCTGCGCCGAGTCGTCGGTCACGACCGAAAGCTCGCAGTCCTCGCCGAAGTTGTAGCGGTCCAGCCAGTCGATGACCGTCTCTTCAGCGCCGGGGCCGGTCATGACCATGCTTTCGGTCGCCGAGCGCCGGACGACGGTAATCAGCTCCATCACGCGGCCGATATTCGACGTGATGACGGTTACGACGACATCGCCGTCGGCCAGTCCAACGGTCTCGTTGGTCGAGAATCGGTTGATCAGGTCGAGCGCGTCGCTGCCGCTCGCGACGATGCGTCCCATATGGGATCGGTCAAGGATCGCGACGCCCGCGGAGAGTGCGCGGTATTCGGCATCGAAGTCACCGAAGCTCGCCGGCACGTCGCGCCCGGCGAGCCTGTCAAAATGCGCTCCAGCCGTGCGATGCCGGTCAGGTAACTGTGTGCTGCTGGACATGGAACGATGGTACCGCCCCGGAGTCACAAAAATCTCCGGGGCATGCGACCCGCGACCTAAGTGGAGAACGAGTCGCCGCAACCACAGGTGCGCTTGGCGTTCGGATTCTTGAAGACGAACCCCTTGCCGTTAAGGCCGTCCGTGAAGTCGAGCTCCGTCCCGGCCAGGAAGATGTAACTCTTCTTGGGGATGTACAGCTCAAGCCCGAAATACTCGATCACCTTGTCGTCCGCGTCCGGGCCGTCGACGATGTCGAGCACGTACTCCAGGCCGGAACAGCCCCCGCCTTTGACGGCGACCTTCAGGCCGAACGCGTCCCTGCCGTCACGGGCGGCAAACTGCTTCACCTTGGAAGCAGCCTTCTCGGTGATGAAGATCGTATTCGCAGGGATTGCGGGCTTCGACGCACTGACCAACGGAACCTCCCGGCGACGGCCGCCCCGGTTTCCAGATATCCGGGGCCGGGCGCACTTTAGCGTAACATTCTCGCGCTTATTCTAGCTTTAGAGTGGGAGCCGGTCAAAGAGATGGGCGTCTCAGACTTGCCACTAGAATGAAGTTCCGGTGGATAGCCCGGTGGGCGATGGGCCGTTTCTACCCCCGGAGACCCGTACTACATCAATCCTGAGAACACGCCGTTGAGCCAGCAAGCACCCAAGCCGCGGATAGTGGTGATCAATCACCAGGCGGCGAACATTCACAGCGTGGGCAAGGCGCTTGAGCGTTGCGGCGCGGATGTCGAGATCACGGACTCTGCCGGGGCGCTGCTGGCGGCGGACGGCGCCGTACTCCCCGGCGTCGGCGCTTCCGACGCCGCGATGCGCGCCCTGGGCGAACTGGCGCTTATCGAGCCCATCCGTGAGTTCGTGCGTTCCGGCCGTCCCATGCTGTCCGTGTGCCTGGGGATGCAGATTCTTTTTCCCGAGTCGGACGAGGGGGATTTGCCCGGCCTCGGCCTCGTCGACGGCCGCGTCGCCCGGTTCGACGTTGACGGTCCAAAGGGCGGCGCCCCGCGCCTCAAGGTGCCCCACATGGGCTGGAACACCGTGCGGTTTACGGCCCCCGACGCGGAGCGTCACCCGGTGTTCCGGGGCATTCCGGACGGATCGTATTTCTACTTCGTCCACAGCTACCTCTGCCTGCCGTCCAACCCGGGCGACATCGCGGCCACGACGGATTACGGCGGCACGGTGTGCGCCGCCGTGGTGAAGGGTGAGTTGATCGCGACCCAGTTCCACCCCGAGAAGAGCGCCGAGCTCGGGCTCAGGATCTACGCCAACTTTGTCCGCCACGTCGCCGAAACGGCTGCGACCCGCGTGGCCTGATCGCTTATTTTCCTCAAATCCCGGATGAACGACGCGCAATGGAAGTGATCCCGGCGATCGATCTACGAGGCGGCAAGTGCGTTCGCCTGCATCAAGGCGACTATGCGCAGGAAACGGTATTTGACGACGACCCGCTCGCCGTGCTCCGGCGCTTCGAGGACGCCGGCGCGACCCGGATCAACGTCGTGGACCTGGACGGCGCCCGCGACGGCGCCCGCGACAACGCCGCTGTGGTCAATGAAATGGCGGCGGCGGCACGCGTGCCGCTGCAGGTCTCGGGCGGGATACGGGACGCTCGCACTGCGGCGGAACTGGTTGCAAACGGCGTCGCGCGCGTCGTGTTCGGCACGGCGGCGGTCGAAGCCCCGGGCGAGGTGGAATCCGCGGTCCGTGAGCTGGGAACCGAGCGCGTGGTCGTGGGGATAGACGCCCGGGACGGTATTGTCGCCACACGCGGCTGGACTGCGTCTGCGGACGTACGCGTGCTCGACCTGGTGCGCGAGATGGCGGAGATAGGCGTTTCCCGCATCCAGTACACCGACATCAACCGTGACGCGACTTTGGAGCGGCCGAATTTCGATGCCGCCGCTGAACTGCTGGACAACACCACCTGTCGTATCCTTATTGCAGGCGGCATTTCCTCAATCGGGGATCTGCTCGAGCTCAGCAAGCTGGGTGTCGAAGGGGCTGTGCTGGGCCAGGCGATCTATACCGGCGCCATTGACCTGGCGGAGGCCGTCTCCGCGCTCCGGACGCATTCCTAAACGCACGACGAGATACATACATGCCCACAAAATTCCCGGTCGAACGCGCCGACACGCTGCTCTCCAGGTCGAGGCCCGACGCTGTCGACCCGAATCAACTCATCGCCGAGCTACCGCTCCGGCCGTTCCATACGGTCGCAGACATCGGGAGCGGCCCGGGATATTTCTCGGTGCCCCTCGCCAAGTACCTGTACGACGGAAAGGTCTATGCCGTCGACATACAACAGGGCATGCTCGACATCGTTGAGAGAGAAGCGAAAGCGGTCCACGTCACCAACGTCGAAACGGTACTGTCGAAGGAGACCAAGATCCCGCTCGACGATGCCAGCGTGGACATCGCCCTGCTTTCCAACGTGTTGCACGAGGCGACCTCCCCCTTGCGCCTGCTGCGGGACGTCGCTCGAATCGTCAAAAAGGGCGGGTGGATCGCCATCATGGAGTGGCGGAAAGAGGAGATGCCGAACGGCCCACCGCTAGAAGAGCGGATCGCGCAGAAGGACGTGGAGAAGCTGTTCACCAAATTGGACCTGCCGATCAAGGCCAGGCGCATGATCGCTGACACCAGGTACCTGGTCCTGGTCGAAAAGTAGCGCGGAGTGCTCGCCCACCGCATCATCCCGTGCCTGGATATCGACCGCGGACGGGTCGTCAAAGGTGTCAGCTTCGTCGATCTCCGTGACGCCGGAGACCCGGCTGAACTGGCGCGTTTTTACAACGACGCCGGTGCGGACGAGCTCGTTTTCCTGGACATCACCGCAAGTTCGGACCAGCGCGCCACGATGATCGACGTTGTGCGGCGGGTCTCGTCCGAGGTGTTCATCCCGCTAACGGTCGGAGGCGGCCTCAGATCGATCGGCGACATTCGCCGCATGCTGGAGGCGGGCGCCGACAAGGTCTCGCTGAACACGGCGGCGATCAATCGCCCGGAACTGATCCGGGAGGCGGCCGCAGAGTTCGGCTCTCAATGCATCGTGCTCGCAATCGACGCCAAGCGCGTCGATGGCCCGGCGGAAATATTGCCGGATGGCGAGCCGGACCTCGCCGCCGAGTCTCCCTGGCGGGTGTTCACGCACGGCGGGCGCAATGTGACGGCGCTCGACGCAGTGAAGTGGGCGCGCTACGGCGCGGAGCTGGGCGCCGGCGAGATCCTCATCACCAGCATGGACACGGACGGCCAGAAGAAGGGGTACGACCTGGAGCTTCTTCGCGCCATATCGGACGCCGTCACGATACCCGTTATCGCCAGCGGCGGCGCCGGGAACCTGGGCCACATGTACGACGCCCTCAACGAAGGCCGTTCAGATGCGGTCCTGGCCGCGAGCATCTTCCATTTTGGCGAGTACACGGTGTCGGAAGCCAAGCGGTACCTGGCGGACCGCGGGCTTCCCGTGCGCCCGCCGGTCACGGGTGGGACCGCCTGAACCCCCCGACACTCTCCTATGTCAGTCCGATCCAACACGGTGGCGCCACGTTACGGCGTCTCCTAGAAGGGACCGCCGTTCCCGTATGAAAAAACTCCGAACGCCTGACGTCGTCATGTTCGACGTTTACGACACGCTATTCCTGAACGACACGGGCGCCTGGCAACGCGCCTTCCAGCAGATCGCCGAGGAGCAGGGGCTGGACATCGAAGGCCCGGACCTGTGGGCCCGATGGAAGAAGTTCGAGGTGGAATTTCGCGCCCGGCGCACGAACATGGATGACCCCGAGAGTTCGCCACCGTTCAAGACCTATGAGACGGCGTGGCGCGAGTGCTTCGAGAAGGTTTTCGAGCAGGGCGGCATCCCGGGCAACGCCGCGAATGCGGCACGCCGGTCAGTGACCCACATGGCCCACCGAGACCCGTTCCCGGAGACTATCCGGGCGCTGTCGGAGCTGAGTAGCCGCGTCCCTCTTGCCGTGTTCTCGAACGCCGACGACGCCTTTCTGCGGCCGATGCTTGATGAGCACGGTTTGACGTCGAAGTTCGAGGCGATCGAATCGTCCGAATCGGCAAAGGTGTACAAACCGCACCCGGGGGCGTTCCGGCATATGTTCGATGTGATGCAGGTCGAGCCCAACCGGGTCTGGTACGTTGGCGACCATCTCTATGACGATGTCCGCGGTGGTGCGGAGGCCGGTGCGACGACGGTCTGGATCAACCGCAACGGCGCACAGCCGGGCCCGGACGACGTCCGTCCGGCGCATGAGATCAAGGACCTGATGGACCTCGTGGCGTTGTTCGACCGGTCGTCCGTTTGACGGCCCAGAGAAGGGCTGCCCATCCCTGTCTTGAGCGTTATGAATAACCACCCCCGAACCCCCTCCTGAATCAGGAGGGGGCCATAGCAATACGCCCGCCGCTCGCGCCCCAACACCCTCCGTTCACCACACCGTAGGGGCGTATGGCAATACGCCCTCGGGCGGGCCACCCTGAGTATCGTTCCGGATTAGGGCCCGCCGGGGAATGTATGGCGATCACCCGTATATCGGGCCCTTTACTCTCGCTTCGAGATACCCTTTCACGACACAGAAATATGAAGAGGCGTTCTCGCGCGAGGACGCCGGACAGGAAACTAAATGGCGGCGACACTGACCTTTGACGACAGGGGCCTCATTCCGGCCATCGTGCGTGACGTACGGGACGGCCGGGTTTTAACTCTGGCGTATATGAACGCCGAGGCGCTGCGGCTAACCGTCAAGGGACCGGATGTCTGGTTCTACAGCCGCAGCCGGGAAGAGCTGTGGCACAAGGGCGAGACCTCCGGCAACTACCTGCGGGTACGCTCCGTGTCGCTCGACTGCGACGGGGACGCCGTGGTCGTCGAGGCCGAGCCCGCCGGCCCCGTCTGCCACACGGGTGAGGACAGTTGCTTCCACATAGCGCTTGGCGTCGACGAACTCGCGCAGGCCGAATCGGTACAACGGCTGGGACCGGGTGAGTTGGCCCGCCTGTTTGCCGTGATAGAAGACCGGAAGAGCAACCCCCCTTCCGGCTCCTACACAGCGGAACTGTTCAAGGACGGAGTGGACCGAATCGCCCAGAAGGTGGTCGAGGAGGCGGGCGAGACGGCGATCGCCGGGGTGCGCGGGAACCCTGAAAGGATCGCATCGGAGATCGCGGACCTTCTCTATCACACGCTCGTACTGATGTCCGCTACCGGGGTATCGCTGGACTCCGTGTGGTCGGAGTTGAGGGCCCGCAGGGGTTAGGGGTCCTTCTCCCCAACGGATGCCGGCCTGATAACGCCGCCTGCTAAATCCGAGCGCCCCGAGGGCGCGGGTTCGGGGGTGGTTGCTGCGGTCCCGAGGGCCGGCTGATCGCAGGCCGCTATTCGGAAGGCGCTCCCGCGTTCGCGGCCGTCGCCGCGCCGGTTATCGGCTGCCCGCTGTCGAGCGCTATCGCCGCATTGATCGAGGCGATCGCCACCTCGCACTGGCCATCGTCGGGTTGCTTCGTGGTCAGGTTCTGGAGCAGCAGACTGGGCCAGGCCAGGACCTTGACCCACCACCAGTCCGCGTGGCGTCCGTTGAACCGGATGATCTCGTAGCTGACCGCCGCCACCACCGGAATCAGGACGATCCGAGAGGCGAAATGAATCCACAACGGGTCGCGGGGGAAGAACATGAACGCCACGATCGACACCAGCACGACTGTCAGCAGGAACGCCGTTCCGCAGCGCGGATGCGCGGTCGGGTGACGACGCAAGCCTTCTGGCGTCAGTGGATCGCCGTTCTCCCGGGCGTGCACGGCCATGTGCTCGGCGCCGTGATACCCGTAGAGCCGTTGAATGTCCCGCATCCGGCCGATCAACCAGATATAGCCGATGAACATGACGACCCTGATCGCGCCCTCGCCGGCGTTCGCAGCCCAGTCATTCCAGCCGAACGACTCCAGGCCGCGCGATAGAAAGAGGGGGATGATGAAGAACACCACGATCGCGAGCGTGAGGGATATGGCGATCATCGCGCCGAGCGCGAACCCGCCGATCGTTTCTTGTTTGCCGCTGTCGTCATCCTCGCGTTCTTCCTGGGGGATGGCGGCGTTCGCCGACAACGCCAGCGCCTTCATGCCGAGTGTCAGCGTCTCGGCGAGCGCAGCAATGCCGCGCAGGAAGAGAATGCGGCGCCAACGGCTCAACCACAACCGGCTCTGGGGGAGCGACTGGATCATGATCTCGCCGTCCGGTTTTCGCACGGCGACCACGGCGTCGCTTGCGCCGCGGATCATGACGCCTTCAATAACGGCCTGGCCGCCGTAGAGCGCGCCCTGCGGAGGGGAGTGGGCCACCGGACGCCTCCTTGTTACGCTCGTCGCAGGGTTCGGTCTACAGAACGAGCCTGCACATCAAGTGCAGGCTCGTGCATCTGGCTCCCCGGACGGGGAAGATTACTTTTCGTCGGTCTTGGCGTCCGCGTCCCCATCTGCTGAATCCGAAGCCTCCGGCTGTTCCTCAGCGACGTCGGCAGTCGGCGGGGCTTCACCGGCAAGCATGGCGGCCTGTGTGGCGGCCCTGGCTGCGTCGCGCTCCGCTTCGACGGCTGCTTCGGCTTCCGCCTCGGCGGCGGCCGAGCGCCGGGCCGTCTCTTCGGCCAGCTTGGCGGCCTCCTCGGCGCTGCCGAGGTTAAACCGGCGCATCAGGCGCTCGACACGGCCTTCCGTGTCAACGATGCGCTGCTCACCCGTGTAAAAAGGGTGGCACTTGCTGCACAGTTCGACGCGGATCTCCTCCGCCGTCGAGCCCGTGGTCCAAGTGTTGCCGCAGGCGCAGGTGACCTTTGCGTCGGTGTGGTACTGGGGATGGATTTCTGTCTTCATGTCTGTCGTATTTCGCCCCGTGGCGCCAGGAAAATCGGTTTAAGAGGTTGTAACCGCGACGGGGTAGACCGACGCCCGTTTCCTGGTCTTCGTGTCGTGTTCGTAAGCGACCTGGCCGTCTATCAGCGCGTACAGCGTGTGGTCTTTTCCCACGCCCACGTTGAGTCCCGGTCGGATCGGCGTTCCGCGCTGGCGCACAAGGATGGTCCCGGCGGTCACGTACTGGCCGCCGAATCGCTTGACGCCGAGGCGTTGTGAGTGCGAGTCGCGGCCGTTCCGTGACGTGCCGCTTCCCTTCTTGTGGGCCACTGGTTAATCCTTCTTCTTTGCAGGGGCTCTTGAGCGCCGAGGTCGTTTGATTGAGATGCCTCGAATCAGCAGAGAGGTGTATGGCTGGCGGTGGCCCTTCTTGACGCGAGACCGCGTCTTGGACTTGTACTTGAATATCGTCAGTTTCTCGCCGCGTCCATGGTCCGTGATCTCCGTGTCCACCGTGGCGTTCTTCACGGTGGGGCTTCCGACCAGGACCTTGCCTTTGAGCGAAGTCATCAGTACGTCGTCAAATTTGACACTGTCGCCGATCTCGCCTTCGAGTTTCTCGACGTTGACGGTGTCGCCTTCGCGGACGCGGTATTGCTTGCCGCCCGTTTTAATGATTGCGTAATCAGGCATAACCCTACAATCCTACGAGCGCGACCGCCCCCCGGTCAACGAATCCGGCCCGCTGCCTGGCGAGTCTATTCGTGCGCCGGGGCATCCAACCCTCAGACAGACAGCCAGGGTCACCCGTGGACCTGTCCCACGGTGGAAATGGTTCTAAGGAGGAAGGACCCCGATGCCGCAACCCGAACTGAGCATCTTGGAGACGGCGCACGCCTATTTCAACGAGTCCTGCGACCTGCTTGAGATCGATGACGGGATGCGCGAGGTCCTGTTGCACCCGTGGCGGGAACTCTCGGTGTCACTGCCGGTCCGTATGGACGATGGCGGAATCAAGGTGTTCAACGGATTTCGCGTCCAGCACAACGGCGCACGCGGCCCGTACAAGGGCGGGGTCCGATTTTCGCCGGGGGCGGACGCCGATCACACCCGGGCGCTCGCCATGCTGATGACCTGGAAGACGGCGCTTGTCGATATACCGTTCGGCGGCGCCAAGGGCGGCGTTCAGGTACGGCCGTCCGACCTGTCCGAAGCCGAGCTCAACCGGCTGACCCGGCGGTACACGCAGGCGATTTCCCACATCATCGGCCCCCAGCGCGACATCCCGGCGCCGGACATGGGCACCAACGCCCAGGTCATGGCGTGGATGATGGACGCCTACGGCCAGTTGCACGGCTACTCCCCCGGCTCTGTGACGGGGAAACCGATCGAGCTCGGCGGCTCTTACGGACGTGAGGCGGCGACGGGCCGGGGTGTGTGCGACATCGCCATGCTCGCGGCGACCGATGCCGGCCTGGACATGCACGGCGCCACGGTCGCCATCCAGGGCTTCGGCAACGTCGGTTCCTTCGCCGCACGACGGATGGAGGAGACCGGTGCGAAGGTGGTGGCCCTCTCGGACCGCACCTGCGCGGCGTACGACCCGGCGGGCCTGGACCTTGACCAGGTGTTCGAACACAAGGCGCGCACGGGCACGCTTGAGGGATGTCCCTGGGGCGAGACGATCAGCAACGAGCAGATCCTGGAACTGGAGGTCGATATCCTGGTTCCGGCGGCCATAGAGGGCGTCATCACGACGGAGAACGCCGGCAACATCAGGGCGAAGCTCATCGTGGAGGCCGCGAACTCCCCCATTACCTACGGCGCCGATGCGATCCTCAAGAAACGCGGCGTCACGGTCATCCCGGACATCCTCGCCAACGCCGGTGGCGTCATCGTGTCCTATTTCGAGTGGGCGCAGAACATCCAGCGTTTCCGGTGGACCCTGGAACGGGTCAATGACGAGCTGCATACCACCATCAGCCGCGGGTATGAACGGACCAGGGACATGGCGAAGGAGCGCAACGTGACCCACCGGGAGGCGGCCTACGCCGTCGCCGTGGACGCCGTGGTGAAAGCGATCGACCTTCGCGGGTTCATTTAGCACCGTCAGGCGCGGAGGCCGCTCAGTCCAGTTGGATCTTCCCGAACTTGCCCGTGTAGTACAGCAAGGGCTCGCCTTCGTGGGTGGAAAGCTCGACCGCCTCTCCGACGAAGATCGTGTGGTCGCCGGCGTCGTGTGCCGCAACGACGCGGCATGACATCGCCGCAAGCGCCCCGGCGATCACCGGCGGCCCCTGCTTGCGCTCCTCCAGCGGCACTTCCACATCCCCCGTGCGATCGGCGGCGTCGCGGACGTAATACATCGCGATGTCGCTCTGGTCCCTGCGCATGACGCTGATCCCGAACCAGCCGGAGGCCGTGATCAGCCTGTGCGTGTTCCGGGACTTGTCCACGCAGACGAGCGCCAGTGGCGGCTCGAGCGACACCGACATCACGCCGTTCGCCGTCATGCCATGCATACTCCCATCCGGTTCGGCGGAGGTGACGATCGTGACGCCGGTGGCAAATCGACCCCACGCGTCACGGAACTGATTTTGTGTGACCGGATATTCGCTGGCCAGCGTCGTCCTCCCGATGTCTGTCGGCCGGGCCCGTGGGGCCGGATTATAGGCCCGGTGTACATGGAGGCAGGAAAATACCCCGCGATGGATCCGGCACGCGTTCCGCTCAGGCCCGGACGATCACACCGTCGTGCAGAGCGTTCTCGATCTGATGGGACGCCACCCCCGCACCGTTAGCCGATGCGCGGGTGAAGCCTGGTGCGCCCGGTTCTCTGGCCCCCGGCTCCGCGGCATGGTGTTCTTCAAGATCGTCGAGGAATGAGGCCAGCTCCGCCCGGTGCGACCAGCCGTAGTCGTAGTCGTTGTACACGCGTTCTCCGGCGACGGCGCACCACGGTGCAAGCGAGAACCGGTCGCCCGAGGCGGCGGCGCCCTGAGGCTCTCGAAGGGCCTCAGGGCGCGGCGGCTCGGGAAGATCGCCCATGATCGCCGCGGCGTAGGCCCGCTGCATCTCCTTGAACGAGTACCTCTCGCCCAGGAGCGCACGGATTCCGTCCGCGTCTGTCATCCCTTCCGACGCGGCCCGGGTCGCCTCTGCGGCCGACTCAGTGTCGCCGTAGGGGAACAGATGGACATCCGGATGGTCGGGAAGATCGCGCAATGCGCCAACGCTTGCCGCGACCACGGGCGTGCCGCAGGCGAGCGACTCGTACGCCACCAGGCTGAAAGACTCGATGAAGTTACCCGGGCACAGCGTCACGTCCGCGTACCCGTATGCGTATGCCGTCTCCTCGCCGCTCCACCACGGCGTGAACTCCAGCGATTCCGTAACCCCGGCGGCCGCGGCCATCTCCACCGCGTTGTCGTAGAACTCCCGGGTCTCGCTGGAGCTTGCGGCATCCACGTGCCGCGGAACCAGGAGCCGGACGTTCCGATCTGGAAAAGCGCGCGTGAGTTCGGCCGTGATCCCGATAGCTTCGGCGAGTCCCTTGCGTTCGTCCGGACGGTGCGGCCACAGGAGCACGAGGTCGCCATCGGATCGGGCTCGGACGCCCCGGGGCGTGGTCCCCGGCCGGGGAAAGTACGTGGCGAGGTCGATCCCGTTCGGGATGACAAGGACCGGCTCGCCGCCCGCGCCGTGGAAGACGCCCGAGGTAGCGTCGATACATCGTTTCAGATAAGTGGACGGAACGATGGTGAGGTCGGACCGGAAGGCGAACGCCGAGATTAACGCCGTCTCGTAGTGGAAGTCGTGGAAAGATCGGACCACGCGACGGCCTTCCGGCAGCAATTGGCGCAGGTAGAACATGTCGGCGTGCAGATACACAGCGTCGGCCCATTCAAGCGCCGGGCCGGCGGCTTCCGCCGTCTGTAAAATCCTGTGCGGCGCCGTTTCCCAGGGGTCCGGGAAGTAGCCGCGTAACCGGAGAACGGGCTCGACCTTGATACGCGGCGCGATCACGAAACCGCCATCGTTTTCCGGCCGCCACGAGCACAGCACGCGGACCTCGGCGCCTGCGTCCGCAAGTCCGCGAAGCACCCCGTCCAGGACGCGCTGCGAGCCGCCGTGGACCGCGTCCGGCAGGACCGGCGCTATCGACACCACCGCGACACGATCAATCATGGGAATTGCCCGGCCAGTAACTCAGGCCGGGCCGGGCCGCCGGTTGGCGGACCCGGCCACGTGCCTAATCTTCGTCTTCGGATTCTTCCGGGTCTGTTTCTGGCTCGGCGTCTGACGCTTCGTCAACCGAGTCGTCCGGCCCGTTAGCCAGCTCTTCTTCAACGACGCCATTCTCGGGCAGTCCGTCCTGCCTCGCCGACGCCTCCAACTCTTCCTCACTCAACAACTCGGCCGGTTCCTCGCGGGTCTTCATCGCACGGATAGCGCTCACGGCGTCTCCGGTGTCCGGCACCGCCATGATGACGCCCTGCGTGATCCGCCCGGTCTCGCGGACCTCGTTCAGGTGTACGCGTATGACCTGCGCTTTCTCGGTCAGTATGAGCACCGTGTCGTCGCCGTCGACCTCGCGATCGACCACCTGTGCGGCGGCCACACGCCCGTTCTTCCGGGCGATTTTGAGTGTGATAAGCCCTTTGCCGCCTCGCCTCTGCCGCCGGTAGCGGCGCATCTCAGACAGCTTCCCGTAACCGCGTCTCGTCAACACAAGCAGCGCCCCTGTCGGGCTAACCACGTCAGCGGCGACGATCTTGTCATTGCCCTGTAGCGCCATGCCCCGCATCCCCCCGGCGGCCCGTTGGCGCGCCCGGATGTCGGTGCTGGGGAAACGGATGGCCATTCCCTGCTCGGACACCATGATGATGTCCTCATCGGCTCTGGCCACGATCACGGACTGCAACTCATCGCCGGATTTCAGGTTGAAGACGTTCAAGCCCCCCTTACGAATGTTCGCGATCTCCGGCAGGTGCATTCGCTTGACCTGCCCGCGCACGGTGGCCATCACGAGGAACTTGTCCTCACGAAGATCGGACACCGTGACCATGGCATTGACATGTTCGCGCGGCTCCAGGTTGATGATGTTCGCCACCGGTGTGCCGCGCGAGGTGCGCGATGTATCCGCCGCCAGTTCATAAGCGCGGGACGCGAAAACGCGACCGCGGTCCGTGAACATAAGCAGGAAGTCGTGCGTGTCGGCGACGCGGAGGTGCGGCGTGACGTCGTCTTCCTTCGTCATGCGCTGACCCTTGACGCCCTTGCCGCCGCGATGCTGCGACCGGTAAGTGGCGAGCGGGATCCGCTTCAGGTACCCGTTTGCGCTCAGCGTGATCACGACCGTTTCGTGAGGCTCGGTATCCTCGCGTCGCCACTCGCCCAGTTCCTCGGGGTGCACCACCGTGCGGCGGTCGTCGCCGAACCGGCGCTTCAGGTCCAGGGTCTCCTTGCGGATGACGGCGTACACCTGTTCCGGCGAGGCCAGCAGTTCTTCCAGGCCCGCGACGAGCGCCATGAGCTCCTGGTATTCGTTCTCGATCTTCTCTCGTTCGAGCGCGGCCAGTCGCCTGAGTTGCATGTCCAGGATGGCCTGGGCCTGTACCTGGGACAGGTTGAACTCCGCCATCAGGCCCGTACGGGCCGCTTCGACATCGGCGGAAGCCCGTATGAGGGCGATCACCCGGTCCAGGTGATCGAGCGCTGTTCGCAGACCCTCAAGGATGTGAAGCCGGGCGCGCGCTTTACGGAGATCAAACTCGGCGCGGCGCACTACGATCTCGCGGCGGAACTCGATGAAGTCCCGGAGCGCTTCCTTGAGCGTGAACACGCGTGGCATGCCGTTGAAGATCGCCAGCATGTTTGCCGAGAAGCTGGTCCGCAGGGACGTGTGCTTGTACAGGTTGTTCAGGATCACGCTCACGGACGCGCCACGGCGGAGGTCGAGCACTACCCGCATGCCTTTGCGGTCTGACTCGTCCCTGACCTCGGATACGCCCTCGACCACCTTGCTCTTGATCAGATCGGCGATCTTGGCGACCAGCGTGGACTTATTCACCTGGTAGGGGATCTCGGTGAACACCAGCCGCTGCCGGTCCGTGCTCCGGATCTCCTCGACCTCGTGGGACGCCTGCACCATGATCCGGCCGCGGCCGGTGGCGTAAGCGTTACGGATACCTTCGTTCCCGTAGATGTGAGCTCCGGTCGGGAAGTCCGGACCCTTGACGAACTCCATCAGATCGTCCACGGACGCGTCAGGATGGCGTATCAGGTGGGCGACCGCGTCACATATTTCGCCGACGTTGTGGGGCGGGATGTTGGTCGCCATGCCGACCGCGATGCCGGCGGCGCCGTTCACGAGCAGGTTCGGCAGGATCGACGGGAGGACCGTCGGCTCCTTCAGCGAAGTGTCGAAGTTGTCGATCCAGTTAACCGTCTCCCGGTCGATATCGCTCAACAACGTCATGGCGATCGGGGCCAACCGTGCTTCGGTGTAGCGCATGGCCGCCGGCGGGTCACCGTCGACACTCCCGAAGTTGCCCTGGCCATCGACGAGCATCGCCCGTAACGAGAACGGCTGCGCCATGCGGACCATGGCCTCGTACACGGCCGTGTCCCCGTGCGGGTGGTATTTGCCCAGCACCTCACCCGTTATCCGGGCGCTTTTCTTGTACGAGGACGTGGGCCGTATGCCCATGTCATACATCGCGTACAGGATGCGGCGCTGTACCGGCTTCAAGCCGTCGCGCACGTCTGGAAGCGCCCGGGACACGATGACCGACATGGCGTAATCCAGATAGGAGTTACGCATCTCGTCATTGATGTTTATCGGGCGGACTTCACCGATGTCCTGACCTACCACTCTGGGTCTCCTGGCTGGGGGAGGGGAACGAACGTGCGCGGGCGTTTATCGCGTGCGTACGGCCGGCGTAAATCGGGGTGTGCTCGGCGCGCGCGCGGGCCGTTGGCCGGAACACGCCGGAACATGAATAAGACGAACCTGATTTTACCTTTTCCGGCGGCTTCAGGCAAAGGCGGTGTCGGCCCCACGCCGTTCGTACGTGCATCGCCGCGGGCGCGCGCCCGCGTGCGTCGCTGGGAAACTTCGGTACGCGATGTCAGCCGCCCGTTGAACGCTCCACAAATGCGGCGACAATGTTGTCGAATCCGGCCGGAAGCAGCTCCGGGCGATGAAGCGGCCAGGTGACGCCGATCACCCAGTGGTAGCCGGGCATTTCCAATGCCTCAATGGCGCCCGTCTCCATGTCGTAAGCGCTTGCCATGAGGCCGGGCGCCTTCTCGGCCTCGCGGATCGCGAAGTCGCCCGGCCCCGGCGTCGCCACGGGTCCCCCCGCGCCGATGGTGGCGGCTACTTTGCCGCCAAGGGTCAGGAAGGTGCGCATCCGCCCGAGATCGACCGTCCGGCCGCTCCGGCGCGGACGCGGGCCGACGACGACGGCGTCGGTCAGCCGAACGGGCGGCTTGCCACCCAGTGCGACGTTCAGTGCGTGCATCCCCCAGCCAACGCCAAGGATGGGGATGTCGGCCTCGATCGCTTCTTTGAGCGCCGGGAGCGCCGACGCTGGCGTTTCCTCTAGCGTCGCGAACGTGGACTCACCGTACAGCAGCAGCCCGCCCGCGCCGGTGGGCAGGCCGGAGTCCGGCGCAAGACTTAGCGGTTCAGCCCCGGCGGCGTTGAGCGCTTGCGCGAAAGCGCCGGGGTCTTCGCCCGGGGCCGTGATCAACGCCGGTCCGGTCATGGGACGGGCCCCGGCGGCCCTGGATTTAAAGACGTCGGGGTCGTTAGAACGGTATGCCCCACAGTGGGTACCAGTGCTCGGTCGAGCGTTCGATCGCCATTCCCTGCCGGCCCATCAATCGGGAGAGCGCAAGCTCGTTCGGATGGTCCCGCTCCTCTGTGCCGCGCGGGATGAACGGATAAAACGTCCTGCGCTGATAGGTGTAGAGCCAGTACGCGGCGGACCCGGCGTAGTGGGTGCCCCAGACGGCGGCGATCAACAGGTTCGCGTCTGCCTCGTGGGTGATGGCGTTTCCGACGGTGTACACGGAGTTGGTCAGGTCCTCGAAATTGCCGTCATCAAGGATCACCCACCGCGTTCCGTGCGCATCTTCCTCGACATGGTGCGCCGTCTTCGTCGCTCCGGGGCCCTCGTTCAAAATGCCCCGCAACCGGCCTTCGAGGCCATCGACGAAAGGGTACCGCCCGGGTTCTGGCGGCCGGAACAGCACGCCCGCCCTGCGGCCCGGAAGGATCTCACCGGCCGCCTGGAGCTGGGCCTCTGCGGTGACTACCGTACTGATGGCGTCCCAGTCAGTTTTCGGGGTGGAAGGCCCGCGCTTGAACAGGAATGCCATCTAGTTCTCGAACTGTATGTTGTGCTGCATGCGGCGCATATCGCGCTCCGTTGAGTTGGTCGCCAGGGAAGGCTTCTCGCGTCCCCGCGATCCTGATCTATATTTGATATCCGGGATGCGGTACAGACGCACGATCATCATGTCGAACGCAGGGGAACTTAGAATTGTGGGCGACGAATACCGACTATGACGTGTCCGATTGTAGGCCAGGCTACCGTACCGGACCAACCCCGGGACCGATCGTCCAACCGTGGTCGCGACGTCTCTGTACGACGGCATCAAAACTGTCCGCAGCGCGGCGCCGGCCAGGATATTCCCGGCCTGTTCATGAATACGAGAACTGTGATCAACAAGATTGACTGATACACCGACGCCCGGCGGGGCAGACGGCGCCACGACCGCCGGAAGTCCGAGGTCCCAAACACGGCCCGACGACGAGACCCTGGTGGAGATCGAATCTTTCGCCGTCGAGGTGGTGAATGCCGCGGGGAAACTCGTCTCCGGACGGTTCGACGGCATCATGGACGTCGAGTCGAAGGACGGCAACGGCGCCAACCCGGTCACCGACGTCGATCGCGCTAGCCAGGCGCTGATGGTCGAGATGGTCGGCCGGCGCTTCCCAGACCATATGGTCCTCGGCGAGGAGGACGCTCCGGAAGAGGAACCGCCCGCGGCTGACTACATCTGGTGCGTTGACCCGATCGATGGGACGACCAACTACGTCAACGGCCACCCGTTGTACGCGGTTTCCGTCGGCGTCCTTTACAGGGGGGAACCCGTCGCCGCGGCGGTCTGGATCCCGTGGCCGGTCGAGGGCGGCAATGAAGTGTTTCACGCCCGCAAAGGCGGAGGGGCCTGGATAGGCGATCGGCGGCTCACCGTCAAGAAGCCGCCGACGGGAGAGGAGCCGAAACCGAAGCGCGGGTGGCTTTCCACCGTTCCGGGAAGCCTCCGGTTCATGTTCGCGATTCAGCCGGGGATGCGCGGCAACTTTGGCGAGCCCCGGACCACCGGCAGTGCGGTATACGAGCTGGCGATGGTCGCCCGGGGCGTCCTGCAGTACGCACTGACCGGGGCTGTTTTCTCATGGGACATGGCCGCCGGGATACTGCTGGTGACCGAGGCCGGGGGGATCGTTCTCATCCCGGCCGGACCGGACGACCGTGTCGCCGGTGACTGGTCCATGTTCTCCAATTTCGTGTCAGAGTTCGACAACACGCAGGAGACGACGAAGCGGATTCGCCGCCGCCGCGGCGTTGTCCTGGCCGGCGCGCCCGAGGTCGTCTGGTTTGTGTCGCAGCACTTGAAACTGAGACGTCACGGCCGGCTGCGCCGGTTGCGACGCCGTTTGCTTCGAAGGCTCCGCTGAGGAATGCGTTCGCTGCCCGCCGACGCGCCTTGACACCGTAGGGGCGGATGACTATCCCCCCGAGGGCGGAGCAAGCCCCGCCCCTACCGTGTTCAGGCCGCGAGACCCGTCTTTCGAGAGGGATGAGGGTCAGACGGTCGCGTCGTAGGGGCGGGCCTCGGTCCGCCCGGGGCGGATACCAATCCGCCCCAACGCGTTCCTGCGCCGGGCGATTGTGTCCGCGGCCAGCCGGCCGGCTGGATTGACTTGACCCCGGAGGGCCACGATTCACGGGGGACGATGACGACTTACCGCCGAATCAGCATCTCGCCGCCGTCGACGAGCAGGACCTGTCCCCGGATCATACGCGCGTCTTCGCCGCACAGGAACGCCACCACCCGGGCAACGTCCTCAGGAGTGACGACCCGGCCGGCCGGCGTCGGACGCTCGACCATATCGTACGCGGGTGATCCTTCAGGAAAGGCGTCCACGGCGTCCGTCCGGACGATGCTGGCGGATACCGCGTTCACGGCGATGCCGCGCGGCGCCAGTTCGATTGCCAGGTAGCGGGTGAGCGCCTCCAGCGCCGCCTTCGAGACGCCGACGACGAAGTAATCGGGCAGCACGGACGTCGAGCCCGGGCTTGTCAGGTTGACGATCGACCCGCCGTCCGTCATCAGGTCTGCCGCCGCGATCGAGCACTTCCACGGCGCCCTGGCGTTGATGTCCAGCGTCCAGTCCCAGTGCCGCTCTTCAAGATCTGCGGCCGAGCGCATCACACCCGAGGCGGCGTTGTTCACCAGGATATCGAGACGGCCGAACTCCGCAGCGACCTTCTCAAACAACGCGTTGATGGCGTCCGGGTCGCCGAGATGCGCCCTCACCCGGAGGCAGCGCCCGCCGAGTCCGGCGATGGCCTCTTCCGCTTCGTGCGCTGCGGCGTGATTGCGGAAGTAGTTGAAGGCCACGTCGGCCCCGCGTCTGGCGAACTCCATCGCGATCGCTCTGCCGATGCCGCGCGAGCCGCCGGTGACCAGCGCCACCTTGCCCGAAAATTCACCAGATCCAGACGCCATCTCGGTCAGGCTCTCCCCTTTGTGGTCCGGACGATCCGGGTAATCCGGGGCGTTTTTCGGGGTGTTAGTTGGAACCCGAGATCGCCATTCCGCCATCGGTCCGGAGGATTATGCCGGTGATGTAGCGCGCGTCGTCCTGGGCAAGAAATTCCGCCGCCACTGCGACCTCGTCCGGAACCCCGAAACGGCTCATCGGGATCCAGGTCATGATCATGTCCTTGGTCTTCTGCGGAAGTACGTCCACCGTCGCCGTCTCGATATACCCGGGAGCGATGGCGTTCACGGTGATGTTCCGGGACGAGAGCTCTTTTGCCAGCGAGTAGGTCAACGAATGGATCGCGCCCTTGGAGGCCGAGTAGTTCGCCTGGCCGGCGTTGCCGCTGATCCCGACCACCGAGGAGATGTTGATGATCCGCCCCCAGCGCGCCCGCACCATCCCCGGCACGGCGCGGTGGCAGCAGTAGTAGGTGCCGTTGAGATTGGTCTGGATGACACGATCCCAGGCCTTGTCCTTCATCCGCAGAATCAGGGCGTCGTCGATGATCCCGGCGTTGTTCACCAGTATCTGGACCGGGCCAAACGCCTCCTCGGTGGCGGCGAACATCGCCTCCACCTGTTCACGCTCGGCCACGCTGCCCTGGACAGATATCGCCTCTCCGCCCGCCGCCTCGATGGTCTGCACCACCTCTTCTGCGTCGTCCGGGTGCGTGTTGTAGTTGACGGCGATGCGGTGCCCCATCCGCGCCAGGCGGATGGCGATGGCCCGGCCGATCCCGCGTGACGCCCCGGTGATAAGTGTGCTGCGCGGCTCGTCAGGCAACGATGATGTCCTGTTCCAATGCTATGAGTTGCCCCCCCCGCGGAGCCGTTTCAACTCCGCCTCGGCCTGTTCCACGTAGTTCAGGGCGACGGTTTTTCGGGCCGTCTGGATGGCGCGGCACACCGCCGCCGCCGCCGCCTTCCCGTGACCGACGACCGCCACGCCTTTCACGCCGAATAACGGCCCCCCGCCGTGCGCTTCCGGGAGATTGGTCACGTCATGTATTCGGCTACAGATCTCCTCAAGCTCGGGCTCCGGCACGCGGCCGGACATCTGCTCGCGGATGTCCGCCGAGAGCGTCTCGCCGATTCCTTCCGTCAACTTCATCACGACGTTTCCGACGAATCCGTCACATACGACAACCTCAGCGCGGCCATGCGGGATGTCATTCGCCTCGACGTTGCCGATGAAGTTGAGGCCGCTGTTCTCCAGAAGTGCGGTCGCTTCCTTCACCTGAGAATTGCCCTTGCCGGATTCTGCGCCAACACTCAGCAGGGCGACGCGAGGATTCTTCGCCCCGTACACGACTTGCGAGAAGATGGCGCCGAGCGCGGCGTAGTCAGCAAGCTGTTGCGGTTTGCAGTCCAGGTTGGACCCTATGTCCATGATGATCGTGCCCGGGGCAAGACCGTAAAGCGGGCCGCCCAGCGCGGCGCGCTCGATACCGTCGAACGTGCCGAACACCACCGTCGCCGCCGCTATCGTGGCGCCGGTCGAACCCATGCTGACGAGCGCCTTCGCCCGGCCGTGCCGGACGGTGCTGGCCGCGCGGAAGATCGAGGCGTTGCGTTTCGTCAGGTAGGCCGTTGCCGGGGCTTCGTCCTCTCCGACCACGCCTTCTGACGGCTCGGTGGAGATCGGCAGGCCGCTGACGTCGTGTTTCGCCAGTTCCGCCTCGACCGGCTCAGGATCGCCGACCAGGATGATCGACACTCCCCCTTCACGGGCGGCCTGCACCGCCCCTGCGACGATCTCCGCCGGTGCGTTGTCACCGCCCATGGCGTCGACCGCGATGGGGATCAATTCTTGTGATTCGTCGGCAGTCAAGAACTCTCCCAAAGACCCTGGCAAAACCCTGGATGGCCCTGCTAAACCGGATGAACGTCGTCGACGGGGACGTACGCCTGTCCGGTGATCACGTCGGAGCCGTCTTCTTTCCGCACGCCGATAGCGATCTCAGCGACGCGTGCGCCGTCCACCTCGTTCACTCGCGTGACCTCGCCGGTTGTCCGCAGGGTCTCGCCCGGGAAAACCGGTCCCCGGAAGCGTACTTTAAGCCGTCCTCCGGCCGCCCAGCGTTCTGGATACGCGGAAGTGAGCATTTCGGACACGATCGCAAGGGTAAGCATACCGTGGGCGATGCGTCGCCCGAACGGCGTTTTCGCGGCGAACTCCGGATCCAGGTGAATGGGGTTGTAGTCGCCGGCGGCTTTCGCGTACGCCTCCACCTGCGCCTGAGTGATCGTCCGAATGATCGTCTCCAGCGGGTCGCCGGGCTCCGACGGCGTACGGGGATTGTTGGGAGTCACGACGCGTTCACGATGATCAAGCTGCTCGCTCCCGCAACCTCTTCCCCGGATTGATCAACGAACGACATCTGGATCGTGGCGAACCGGCTTCCGCGGCGCTCGGCGTTCGACTTCAAAATCGCCCGGATCTCCAGAGGTTCGCCCGGGGACACCGGCCGCTTGAACGACACTTCCTGCGATGCATGAACCACCTCGACAATGCCGTCGGCCAGTCCGAGGTGGCTGATAAATCGCGACAGACCGGCCGCGATTATCGCCATCGGGGGCACGCGCTCCGACGGCCGCGCCGTCACGTCGCCAACGGCCGCGGCGTACGCCGCCGCTTCCGCCTCGCTTATGACGAGGGCCTCGGGAGGGAACTCGTGTCCGGGTTGGAGATCTTGTAGCGGCATGTTTTCTCGTGAACGCTGTGCCTGCCGGGTGGCCAGACCGGGGTCCAGATGAATATTAAGTGACTATTCCCGGCGATCTCCTCTCCCGGCGGGACAGGATTGGGGTGAGGGCGAAGTCCAATCGTGGAAACGCGCCCGCCTGTGCTTTCTTGAGGTAACTACTTGTTTGCGGCCGCGCCGCTCATTCAGCGGTCCCGCGCGACCCTTGCATGTCGATCGCTTCGGCTATGAGCCGGGACGCGAGCTGGAACGACACCTCGTTCCGGTAGTCCAGGGACGACAGCGCGAGCACCCTGTACATGACGCCGCTAGAGACACGGGCCTCGACGCTCTCTCCGAGCTTCGGTACGCGCACTCGCAACGCCTCGGCCATCGCCGCCGCCGCGGACAGCCCGCTGCGGTTGACGAATACGCGTGTCATCACGCGTCCGTCGTAGTACAGCGACAGCCCGGATTTGGTCTGCGCCAACGTAACGCGCATGTGGGCGCGCGGCTGTCCAAGGATTTCGTAGGCGCGTTCGAGCGCCTTCGTGCGTGAGATCGCCATTCAGTCACCGTCGTCTCGCCGGGGAGTTTGTCTGTCGACCCCCGGACCGGGGCAGTTGGGCCAACGCTCCCAGAGTATTCGTCGCACGTCCATAGCGCGCTCTCAAAGCGCACCGGGATCGCGGCCCGGAAGTATAATCCCCGCGGTTTCGTCCGGGCGTTCGCTACTGGCGTACCGGCAGGCCCGCACCCGCCTTCGCCCGAAGAAACCGGGGGAAACCGGACATAGAGGTGCGGACGCGAGCGCAATTGGAGGCGCCCGTTGGACCTTACCGGACATGTCGCGATAGTGACGGGTGGAGCGACCGGAATCGGACGCGCCATCGGCATCAAGATGGCCGAGGTCGGCGCGGACATCGTCGTTTCAGATATCGACGCCGACGCCTGTCAGCGCACGGCGGCCGAGATCGCCGCGCTCGGCGTGCGGTCGGCCGGGACACCCGCCGACGTCACCGACCCGGAAGCCGTGAGCCGCATGGTCTCGGACACCGTGGCCCGGTTTGGCAAGATAGACGTTCTTGTCAACAACGCCGGCGTCGCCGGGGCGCCCGGGTGGTTCGACCACGCGGTCTCCCGGGAAGAGGACTGGTCGTTCACGTTTGGGGTCAACGTGAAGGGCATGGCGATCGTGACCGAGGCCGTGCTGCCGCACATGAAGTCAGCGCGCTTTGGAAAGATCGTCAACCTGGCGTCGATCGCCGGCCGGCAGGGGCGTCCATCGCTTCCCCACTACTCCGCCACGAAAGCGGCCGTCATCAACTACACGCAATCGCTGGCCAACGAGCTCGGGCGGGACAATATCAACGTTAACGCCGTCTGCCCGGGCCTGCTGTGGACACCGATGTGGGAACAGGTAGGCGCCCGCTACGCGTTGAACAACCCGGATTATGAAGGGCTGAGCGCGCGCGAGGTTTATGACCGGATGGTGCAGGACATCATGCCGTTGGGCAGGGGACAGACCCCGGAGGACATCGGGGACGCGATCGTTTTCCTTGTCTCCGAGGATGCGCGGAACATCACCGGGCAGTCGCTGAACGTAGACGGCGGCGCCTTCCTGAACTAAGAACCTTATCTTTCGTAAGTTGTGAACTATTCTTGTAACTTCTGGATAGGAAATTCGAAGTGCCGGAGCTAGACGATCGAATCGCCGTTGTGACCGGGGCCGGAAGCGGCATCGGCCGGGGCATCGCGCTGGTGCTGGCCGAACGCGGCGCTGACGTCGTCGTCTCGGACATCAACCGCGCCTCTGCCGAGGCGGTCGCGGGCGAGGTCCGGTCGGTGGGCCGGCGGGCCCTGGCTGTCGAGGCGGACGTCACAGACCGGGGCACCACCGATGCGCTGGCGTCTGCCGCGATAGGGGAGTTCGGGCACATCGACATCCTGGTCAATAACGCCGGCGTCGGGGGAGCGCCCGGCTGGTGGCAGCGCAGCAGCCCCAGCCCGGAGGACTGGGAGGCGACCTACGACGTCAACGTTATGGGCATCGTAAACACCACGGGTAGTTTCCAGGACCACCTCAAGCAACGGCGTTCCGGTCGCATCATCAACATCGCCTCGGGCGCCGGCCGCCGCGGCGCGGGAGGGTTCGCCCACTACTCGGCCTCAAAGGCGGCGGCCATAAACGTCAGCCAGGGTTTGGCCCTCCAGCTTGCGCCCTTTGACATCAACGTGAACTGCATCTGCCCCGGGCTCCTGTGGACGCCGCTGTGGGAGAAGATCGCCGATCGGGAGAGGATCAAGTCCGGCGAGACG
>JACZRO010000098.1 GCA_022574675.1 Chloroflexota bacterium | reverse complement strand
GAAACCAGGAGGGGGCCTGTCGAAACCTTCCCCTTGAGAGGGGGGAGGCGGTACGACGCCGATCGCTCCCACGAACGCGAAGGCGACGCCCGGGCTCAACAAGGAGCCGCGGGCGCCGCCCTGGGACCCGGCCTCCGGCGCTACTCGAGGGACTTCGGCAGGCCGGGTGGCCGTTACTTACTGGTTACTGACTTTCGGTTACTGGACCGGTACCACAACCGGCTCAAGAATCTCTTCCCCGTCGACCGGGGCGTCGGCGCCGGTTGTTTCAACGACCGTGCCGTCTGCGCCGGTCGCGTCAACCGTCGGCTCGACTACGGGCTCCGGGTCAAGGACCGGCTCGTCGAACGTCTCCGGCGGCGCGATCGAGCCTTCAGGTGGTGCGATCCCGTCTATGAGCTCCTCGGTGCCGGCAACGTCAGCCGCCGGGTCGGCCGTGATGGCCTCCAGCAGGTCAAAGACCTGGTCTTCGAGCTCTCGCTCGCGGTCCCGGATCGACTGCCGGGCGAGGCGCATCTGCCGTTCAAGCGACTGTTGCTCGTCCCAGAATGTCCGCATCTCGCCTTCAAGCTGGTTGATGCGGTCCTGCAGGGGCTGCACTTCGGTTTTGTAAATCAAGTCGGCCTTCTCCTGAACGTCCCGGTACGGGTCGTTGTTTTGCGAGTACAGGTCTTGCTGTTGCTGATCGAGCAGCCAGCGACGGTCATCAAGCTCGTAACGCCGGTCTTCCAGCGCACGCTGTGCGACGTTGAATGCAATCTGATCGTCGTACCTGTCGTCCTGGCCGTTGCGGTACAGGACCTGTAGTTGGTCGTCGATGTTGAACAGTAGCTGCTCAAGGAGCCGCGCCTGGTCGTTCAGCTCTTCCTGGAGACGCTCGGCCTGGGCGACCAGGGCGTTGACGGCGTCATTCAGGCTGACCTGATCCTGCTCGGAAGCCGTGAACAACTCGTTAAGCTGACCGTTCAGCAGGTCGATATCACGGTAGATCTGTTCAACCGGCGCGTTGCCGAAGGTGTACAGGTCGTTAAGCTCACGCTCGACCGATGCCAGCAACCCTTCCAGCTTGTTGACCTCGTCCGTGTATGCGCCTTCCAGCAACGCCACCTTCACCCGGAACGCGTCCAGCTCTTCAAGGAGGCCATCTGGGATGACCGTGATGGTCACCGGCTCCGCCTGGTTGCTTTCGAGCTCGAAGATCCTCACGTTGAGGGCGTCGATCTCGGGTTGCCGTGCGTCGAACAGGGCCGTGCGGTCTGACTGAAGGCCGGCCAATTCGCCGTCCAGCGGGGCCAGGGCGGCGTCTCTGTCCGCCTCAACCTGGGCGATCTCGGCCTGGAGGGCCGCGATCTGCTCATCGTTGCCGGTCGTTTCCGGCGTGGACGAAGCCGACGTGTCGGACGGCGTCGCCAGGAGGCTGATTTCCAAATTTTTGGCGTCGATCGTGTCCCGGTAGAAAGCCACCGTGCTGTCGCGCACGGCGCCTGCTGACGCGATATCGGAGTCAATCTGCGCCAGGCCGATATCGAGATCGTCCAGGAGAGCGTCCCGCTCCGCCCGCAGCGCCTCGATCTCGGCAGATGAGTCTGAACCTTCGAACACGGTTACAACGGTCGTGTTGTTCAACTGCGTCTCAAGCTGGGCGATCTGAGCGTATACCTCGTCGATCGGGAATCGCCCGAACGAGTACAGGTTGTTCAGTTCCGCCCGGACGTTGTTAACAAGGTCTTCCTTCTCACGAACCCGGTTGTCGAAGTCCGACTGGAGCCACACCGCCTGGTCGTACAGGCCGGCGATCTTGTTATTGATCTGCTCGATCTCCAACTGCGTCGAATCGTAGGTTCCGTCCGGATTCGAGTGGATCGAGTTCACCTGTTTCCAGACCTCGTCGATCGGGTCCTGGCCGAACCTGTAGAGCCGATCGAGCTCCCGCTGAAGGTTGTAGCGCTCGTCTTCCTTCAGCCTGACCAGCGGGTCAAATCCCCCGAAGTTGCTCTCGCCATCGCGGAACCGTCGCTCAAGTTCCCGGAACTCAAGTTCGATGGAACGGTACTCGGCATCGATCAGCGCGTACTGCTCCTGCAGCGCTTCCTGGGCCTCGTAGAGTTCCCCACCACTCGCCCACGGGTCGTTGACCTGGTTCCAGAGCGGCTCGATGACCTGGCGCTGGATCCTCTCGATCTCGTGATACAGGTCCTCGATTTCCCGCTGACGCGGCTCAATCTCGTCGAACTGAAGAACCTGCATCCTGTCCTCAAGGGGACGAATCTGGGTATCTTCGAGATCGCGGATCTCCCGCCCGGCCGCGACCGCCTCACGGGCGCCTTGCTGCAACAATTCCTCGCAGGCAGTCGCCCCGATCAGGAGGAACAACGCAATAAAGCCCAGAAAGGGCTTCGGGATGCGACGAAGCAGATTTCGCATATCGGGTTCACCTTTCCGCCAGGGGTTGAGCGGATCCTGGAGGACCTGCCCCACCCGTATGGATCGACGGTAGTACTCCCCTGTACGGCGACGCCGGGCCATCAGGGTCCAATCGGATGAACCGCCCGGTCCACGCGTGTTGGTCTTTTCTCCAATGCGCGTTCGAACATGCTCGTGCCGGGCGCGGTGTGCGGTCAGTCGGCGGCCTGTGGACAGAAAGTAGAAGGCTGGTGAGGATTACGTTTGCGAGAGGTGTGCCCGGGGTGTGCCCCTGATTAGTTCCGGGTGATGCGCCCCGGCCCGGAGAACACGGCCCGCAGTCGAAGTTCGGGCCGTGCTCCTGACGCCGATGACTCGCGGGCCGCTGCGCCACCGCAGACCGCACCGACCGACGAAGGGGCTATATTCGGGCGATCAGGTAATGCCCCCGAGTACGCTGGATACCCTGGACACCTGGGATGACCAACCGGCAAAAATCGAACAGTGACATTGAGTCCCCGGGCGACGACGCGCTCGGGCTGTTCTTGCCGTGGGTCGCCGACTGGTTCCGCGAAGAGATCGGCGAGCCCACACCTCCGCAACGGCAGGCCTGGCCGGCGATCGCGCGCGGCGAGCACACGCTGATCCACTCACCCACCGGGTCCGGCAAGACGTTCGCCGCCTTCCTGTGGGCGCTGAACAGCCTGTTCTCCAGAACGTCCAGCGACGCAAAAAATCCGGGGACCGGCGTCCGGACCCTGTACATATCGCCCCTCAAGGCGCTCAACAACGACATCGAACGAAACCTTCGCGCACCGCTGCGCGGCATACAGGAGTACGCACGGGACCATGCCGTTGAGGTCCCGGACGTGCGTTCCGCGGTGCGTACCGGCGACACGTCACAGTCGGAACGCAGACGGATGGTGCGCAAGCCGCCCGACATCCTTATCACGACCCCGGAGTCCCTGTATCTGATACTGACTTCGCCCGTTGCGCGCGACATCTTGCGGACGGTCGAGACGGTGATCGTGGACGAGATCCACACGGTCAGCGGATCGAAGCGAGGGGTACACCTGTCGCTCAGCCTGGAACGGCTGGAGCTGCTGTCGCCGGGGTTCCAGCGCATCGGTCTTTCGGCCACGCAACGGCCGTTGGACGAGGTGGCGCGCTTTCTAGGGGGGCAACAGGCGGACAACGATGGCTCGCTATCGCCCAGGCCGGTGACGGTGGTGGACGCCGATTACCCGAAGGAGATCTCAATTCGGGTAATCGGCATGCCCGCGAAAGCGGGCGACGAACACGACCGTTCTGTGTGGCCGGGCATTATCCCGCAGTTGCTGGAAGACGTGCAACGCCACCAGACCACGCTCATCTTCACCAACAGCCGCCGGCAGGCGGAGCGGACGGCGGACCGGCTCAACGCACAGCTCATGGTTGACATGGAAGAGGCCGGGCACGACCTGGGCGACGCGCGCGCCCCCATCTTCCCGCACTCCAGCTCGGTCTTCTCCTCCGGAGCGGAGGACGGGCCGTTCCGCGCCCATCACGGGAGCATGTCGAACGAGGCGCGCCGCGAGATGGAAGAGGAACTCAAGGACGGACTATTGCCGGCGTTGGTCGGGACCAGCTCGCTTGAGCTGGGCATCGACATCGGAACAATCGATCTCGTCGTCCAGCTCCAGTCGCCGAAGTCTGTTACGACCGGGTTGCAACGTGTGGGCCGCTCCGGCCACATGGTCGGTCAAACGAGCCGGGGCAAGCTGTACGCCACGCATAACGAGGACCTGCTGGAATGTGCGGTCGTGGCGCGCGGGATGGCGCGGCGTGAGGTGGAGGAGATGTACACGCCGCAAAACGCGCTGGACGTGCTGGCGCAGCAGGTGGTCGCGGCGGTGGCGATGGAGGATTGGCCGGCCGACGACCTGTACCGCCTGGTGCTTGGCTCTTACGCCTATCACGCGCTCGAGCGATCGAGCTTCGACAGTGTGCTCCGCCTGATCTCCGGCAAGTACCCGCGCCACCTTTTCCGAAGCCTGCGCGCACGCGTTCACTGGGATGAGACGAACGGGATGCTGTTCGCGCTGCCCGGCTCACGGCTGCAGGCGCTCAACAACGCGGGGACGATAGTCGACCGCGGCGGCTTCCCTGTGTATCTCGGTGACGGCAAAACGCGGATCGGCGAGCTTGACGAGGAGTTCGTGTTCGAGACGCATCCCGGCGATGCCTTCCTCCTGGGAAGCCAGGTCTGGCGGGTGTCGGAAGTCCAGGACGATCGCGTGATCGTGGAGCCCGCGCCGGGCGCGCTGCCCCGCATGCCGTTCTGGAAGGGCGAGTTCCCGTGGCGGCCGCACAGCCTCAGTGTCAGACTCGCCGGGTTCCGGGCGGAGATCGCGGAACGGATCCTGCCGTATGTCCACACGGAAGAGGACCCGCCGTCCATCATCCGGTGGCTCCGCGAGGAGTACATGCTCGACGACGCCGGGGCCAGGCAGGCGCTCGGATATGTCCGCAGACAGCTGCGCGCCGCGGGAGCGATATCTTCCAACCGCACCATCCTGGTCGAGACGTACCAGGACCCCCTGGGCGACCGCCGGATGGTGATCCACTCACCCTTCGGCGGCAGGGTGAACGCGCCGTGGGCGATCGCGCTCGCATCGGCCCTGCGTGAACGGACCGGGGTGGAGCCTGAAGTGCAGGTCGGGGACGACGGAATCCTGTTACGCGTACCGGAATCGGACGCGCCGTTGCCGGCGGACATCGTGACGGAACTTGACGCGGCGGAGGTGAGGGAGCGGGTACTGGCCGGGCTGGTGGACTCCGCCGTGTTCGGCGCGCGATTCCGGCAAAACGCGGCGCGGGCGTTGTTGCTGCCCGGCCGAGCCGGTGGACGCAGGACGCCCTTTTACCTGCAACGCCTGCGCGCCCGGGACCTGCTCGCCGTGGCCCGTAACATCCCCGACTTCCCGATCCTCCTTGAGACGTTCCGTGACGTGCTCGAAGACGAGATGGACCTGCCTGCGCTGGAGCGGATCATCGACCGGGTGCAGTCGGGCGAGATCGACGTGAAGACCTTCGCCAGCCAGACGCCGTCCCCGGTAGCCCAGGCGCTGAACTTCGACTTCAACGAGCAGTACATGTACGAGTGGGACGCTCCGAAGGCCGAGCGGTCCCTGCAGGCGCTCCAGCTCGACCGGGCCGCGCTCGCCGCCCTGTTCCGCGACCCGTCGTTCGCCGGATTGCTCCGGCCGGACGCGATCGCCGAGGTGGCCGGCGCGGTCGCTCACACGCAAGCAGGGTCGCGCGCACGGTCACGCGACGAGCTCGCCCAGTTGCTGGAAGAGCTTGGTGATCTCACGGCGGACGAGGTTGCCGACAGATGTGACGGCGACGCGCTGGCGTGGCTGCGGGAGCTTGAGGAGTCGGGCCGGGTCCGCGAGCTGGACGCGCCGGGCGGCGAGAAACGGTGGGTTGCGACCGGGCAGGCGCCGGAGTACGAGGCGGTGTTCGCCGGTTCCGGCGACCGCGGAGTCCTACGATCGGCGCTGAGGGCGTTGCTGGCCCGCAGCGGACCGTTGCCGTTCGCGGAGATTCAGCGCCGCTACCCGTGGACGGCGGACGACATCCAGGCCGTGCTCGACGAGCTGGCGGAAAGCGGAGAGGCGCTTTCCGGTTACTTCTCGGAAGAGTCCGGCGGCAGCGGCACGATCGAGTGGGCGGACGAGGCCAACCTGTCGCGGATACAGGCGCGAACGTTGAGCCTGACGCGTGCCGAGGTGACCCCGGTATCACCGATCAGGTTCCAGGAAAACGTGATGCGGATGCAGGGCGTGGCCGGTGACCGGAAGACCAAAGGCAAGCGCGATAGCGATGAGAGTCTCCGGCGGGCCCTTGAGTCGCTACGCGGGCTGGCCCTCCCAGCGTCGGACTGGACGAGCCTCGTGCTGCCCGCCCGCGTCGAGCCGTTCTCGTCAGCAACGCTGGACGACCTTCTCCGCGAGGGCGAGTTCGCCTGGGTGATTCGGCCCGATTCTAACGGCTCTACGCGGGTCCGCATCGTGCCGCGGGCGTCCGGGCGTCTGTACCTGTCCGACGAAGAGCTGGCCGCCCTTGAGGAACCGCCGGTCGATCTGCCGGACCACGTGTCGCAGGTTTACGCCTTCCTGTCGGAAGAGGGCGTCGCGACGTCCGCCGATCTCAGATCGGCGCTCAGCAGCCTGTCCCTGATGGACCTCCGGGACGCGCTACGCGACCTCGCCTTCCGGGGGCTGGCGACATCGGACTCGTGGATGGCGCTCATCGGGCTGCTGTCGGACCTGCAGGACATGCCGCCCCTGCCGGAGGCCAGGCGGGCGGACGCCGGGTTCCGCAGCCTGACGCGTCGCACGACCGGGCGGCGGAGGGGCGGGGGCGGTTCGACTCGTGCCCGCGACGCCGCACGCCGGGTCCGGGAAGCGGCACTTGCGCTGCCACCCGAGGCGCGCTGGTCGCTGACGACACGATACGCCGTCCTGGGGCCGGAAGTTGACGATGGAACGCGTGCCCGCGCGAGGGCGAGCGCACTCCTCGAGCGGTACGGGGTCGTCAGCCGGCAGACGATCGAACTGGAGAACGGCGACTGGGCGTGGGGGCCGATCGTGTCGGCGCTCAGCCTGATGGAGCTACGAGGGTCGGCGCGACGCGGTTACTTTGTCGCCGGGCTGCCCGGGCTGCAGTTTGCTTTACCGGCCGCGGTCGAGGACCTGCGCCGGGGCGAGCGGGGCCTTGTCGCGAGATCCAAGGGTCCACTCGTCCTCTCCTTGCGCGACCCGGCGTACGTGATGGACCGCAACCTGGCCGACGCCATCGAGGATTCAGACGGCGCCGCGTTGCTGTCGTCTGCTCGGCGGCCCGGGAGCTACATCGTGATGTCCGGTGGCACGCCGGTGTTGTTGATCGAGGAGAACGGAGCGCGACTGCGCGCCTCGACTGCCCCTGGAACACGCCGTCGTATCCCTGCGGCGCTCAAGGCGTTCCGCGACCGGCGCATGGCGTCGGCAGGAATGCGCGGGAGGATCACGGTGAAGGAGTGGAACGGCAAGCCGGTGCTGGAGAGCGACGGCCGGAAATTGCTGGCAGCAGCGGGGTTCCGGGAAGACTTCCCGGGCATGACCTACGACGCCGTGGCGGCGCGGGCTGCGACGAAAACGTAGCATCGGGTCGATCACACCCGGCGTCACCCCGGGTGAGCATTGCGCCCTCGTCCTTGCGCAGAAGGAGAAGGGTCGAGCGGGGTAAAATGTGTAGACCCGAGGGCGGATACCAATCCGCCCCTACGTGGGTCCGGGGGCGACAGTGGTCAATCCCGGCGCAATCGCCCTACTCGTCCGATACCTTGATAAGCAGCTTGCCGAAGTTGGCGCCGCCGAGCTGGCCGATGAAGGCCTTCGCTGCGTTCTCGAACCCCTCGACAATGTCCTCGCGGTACTTGATCTTGCCGTCCCGCACCCAATCCGCCAGCCGGGCGCGACCCTCTTCATAACGGTCGGCCCACCGGAACACCAGGAAGCCCTCGACGACCGCCTGTTTGTAGTGGACGTAGCGCATGACGCGCGGCCCCATCGACGGCGTGTCTTCGTTGTACTCGGAGATGCGGCCGCAGATCGCCATCCGGGCGAAGTCGTTGAAGTACGGCATCACCGCCTCCGTGATCTCGCCGCCGACGTTGTCGAAGTAGCAATCGACGCCGTCCGGGCACGCCGCCTCGATCGCCGATGCTACGTCCTGCGTGTTGTAGTTGATGCCGGCATCAAAGCCGAGCTCGTCGACGATGTAGGCCACCTTCTCGTCAGACCCTGCGATGCCCACGACGCGGCAGCCCATGATCTTGCCGATCTGGCCGACGATGGCCCCGACGGCGCCCGATGCAGCAGAGACGACGATGGTGTCGCCCGGTTGCGGCCTGTTCACTTCAAGCAAGCCGAAGTACGCCGTCAACCCGGGCATACCGAGCACGCCGACGGCGGTGGAGATGGGCCCCAGGGAGGTGTCCACGGCATGCGCCCCGGTGACGTCGAGCACGCCGTACTCCTGCCAGCCGATGTGGCCGCGCACGATATCGCCGGCGCTGAAACCGTCGAGCCGGCTCTCCACGACGCGACAGACCGCCTCGCCCTGCAGCACCCCGCCGATCGCCACCGGCGGAGCGTAGGACGGCCCGTCCCGGAGCCGGCCGCGCATGTAGGGGTCGATCGACATCCACAGGTTCTTAACAAGGACCTGCCCGTGTTCGGGTTCCGGGATCGCCGACTGGACAAACTCGAAGTCGCTCTCCCGCGGCATCCCGTCGGGGCGTGTTTTGAGGATGAACTGGCGGTTCACGTTCTCTGGCATCCGGGGTTCCTCTGTGTTGCGGTGTGAAGTTGTGTTGTTGCGAAAATAAGACGCTGGATGCAAGACGCGACCCACACCCAGACCCTCTCCCTCCCAGGGAGAGGGCTCATACGTCGCCACCTCCTGATTTAGGAGGGGCCAGGGGGTGGTTAGTCATACAACCACCCTACTCGTCAGAAACCTTGATCAGCAGCTTGCCGAAGTTGGCGCCGCCGAGCTGGCCGATGAACGCCTTCGGTGAATTCTCGAACCCCTCGACTATGTCTTCCCGGTACTTGATCTGGCCGCTTTTCACCCATCTGGCGAGCTGGGCGCGGCCTTCTTCAAACTGCTGCGGGTACTGGTTGACCGTGAATCCCTGGATGCGGCTGCGGGTGCTGTGAAGATACCGGAGTATTCGAGGTCCCATCGACGGCTCGGCCTCGTTGTACTCCGAGATGCGGCCACAGATGACGGTCCGTGAGTACATGGCGAGGTGCGCCAGCACGGCTTCGGTAATCGGCCCGCCGACGTTGTCGAAGTAGCAGTCGACGCCGTCGGGAGCGGCAACGCTCAGCGCCCGGTCAACGTCCTGGGTCTTGTAGTTGATCCCGGCGTCGAATCCCAGCTCGTCAACGATGTACGAGACCTTTTCGTCCGAGCCGGCGATTCCGACGACCCGGCATCCGCCGATTTTGGCGATCTGCCCGACAACGGCGCCGACCGCGCCCGATGCCGCAGAGACCACCACCGTGTCGCCCGGCTTCGGCTCGCACACGTCGAGCAACCCGAAGTACGCGGTCAGTCCCGGCATACCGAGGACGCCGACGGATGTCGATATCGGCCCGTAATCACGGTTGACGGGAAACGCCGACGTCACGTCGAGCAACCCGTACTCCTGCCAGCCGATCCTTCCTCGCACGATGTCACCGGCCTTAAATCCTTCCAGCCGGCTCTCCATCACGCGGCCGACCGCCTCGGATTCGATCACGTCCCCGACCGGAGACGACGTGATGCGGCCCCGCATGTAAGGGTCCAGCGACATCCACAGGCTCTTGATCAGGACCTGGCCGAACTCGGGGGTCGGGATCGGCGTCTCGATGAGATCGAAATCCGACTCTTTCGGCATGCCAGCCGGGCGTGACTTAAGGATGATCTGGCGGTTTACGTTTTCGGGCATCCGAGTTCCTCTGAATTTCCGCGTAGCGCTCTCCCGTGTGGATCGG
>JACZRO010000097.1 GCA_022574675.1 Chloroflexota bacterium | reverse complement strand
TTCTCGGCGAAAGGTGCGCCGAGGATCATACTCAGCAGGTCGATGGTGTCTTTATCGTTTCCCTGGTACATGAGGATGATGTTGGCGCCGCCGAAAAGCACCAGGCGGTCAATGTCCTCGACCGATACGTCACCCACCACGCCCGCTTCCAGGTCAACGGTGATCTGGGCCTCGGCCCGGGATGAGAAGTCAACGAACACGAACACGATGGCCGGTATCTCGGCGTCCTGGTTGCCGCCAACTCCGATCGAACGTCCTGAAACGTCAAAAAAGGTCGGCGGGAACACCATGTCCGACGCCGCCATCTCCACCCCCGCGGCCTCGAACGCAGCGACCAGGTCCTCGTAATCGATGATGCGGTTCGACTCCCAGACCTCGATGTCCAGAGGCGTCGGGTCGGCGGGCCGCGAGACCGCGGTGGATGCCGGCCCCCCGGGTGCAACCGTCGCCGGAATCGGCGTGTCGGCGGGCGCGCCCGGCTGATCGCCGGGATCGCTTCCGCACGCGACTGTCAGCACCGCTATGGCCGAGACCAGGGCGGCCGCGACGAGTGATTTTCGGATGGTCCAGGTCATGTGGATCCTCTTCGTTAGGTTATCTCCTCCACCGACCGGTCCGGCCGACGAGGGTTAGATGAGCGGGATTTACTGAGCGGTGAATTGCGTAACGGGCTCCCCGTTAATTACGACGGCGTACACCTCGCCGGACCTGAAATCAGTCCCCAGCGCTATGTTGGACCGGTGGATGCCGTAGAACTGGTCCGCTGCAATGTCCGGCCGAACGTAGTTTGTAACGCTGACCACCACGAGGTTGCCGTCTCGCTCTACGGTGAAATCGCCAAAGGTGGTTGCGCCATCAGCGAGACCGGACACCACCCACAGGAAGTACTGGGGCGGACCCGACTCGGCGATCGTTATCCCAGCCGATTCGATGGGCGCTTCGACGATCTCGACGCCATCCGGCAGATCCTCACCAGTACCGGCAGCGATGTTATGTAGCAGCACCCTGTCCGCGTCAGAAATCGGCTCGACGGAGACGCTCGGGTCCAAAGCGCCGGAGCCGCACTCGAAGACCGGGCCGCTGATCGACGGCAGTCCATATTCGACAGACCCCCCCGCCTGCTCGGCGATCGGCCGGGTTGATGGCGCCTGGACAGGCTCGGGCGGGTCGACCGTGATCAGTACAGGTGTGCCATACAGAATGGGGACCGTCAGGTCGTGTGAATCGCCCCCTTCGTTGTACAGCTCGATACCGGCAGTGTTGTCCTCTGAGGTGACTACGATCATTTCGGGGATGCCAGCGTCGGCAAATCCAGGCGCAGGCATGCCAAGTGAAATCGGCTCAATGGGGACCGTCAGGTCGTGTGAATCGCCCCCTTCGTTGCACGGCTCGATACCGGCAGTGTTGTCCTCTGAGGTGACTACGATCATTTCGGGGATGCCAGCGTCGGCAAATCCAGGCGCGGGTACGCCGAGCGCAAACTCGTTGCCGCCCTGTCCGGCCGGGAGTGCCGCCGGTGCCGAGTCTCCTGCATCCAGTCCGCCAGGCGTGTAATACGGTCCACAGGCGATCGCGGTCAGCGCCAGGGCGCCGACGCCCAGGGTGACGAGCATTTTCCGGTGTCGTGTGATCTGGAAGTTCATCTCTCTCTCCGTGGCCCGCCCGGCCGGGTTGAGAGGCCGGGGCGTGTCGCATTGGTGTGTTGCAACTAATGACGACCGAGACCCGGAATTTGTTCCCGAATTCGCGGATGGATGATGAAAGTCCACCCCGGCGCGGTCCGCGCAGAGCGAACCGCACTCGCGGGAATCTTCGATTTCTTGGCGAACTGGCGATTTCCTAACGCGCCGGTAAGCGCCTAACCGCCAAAACGCGGCCCCCTGAACCCGGGACCACCCGGGCCGCCGAGTCCGTGGAGACGGTTGAGTTCCATATAACGACGCGGCTCCAGCGACCGGTCCGCGAATGCCGGGTGGTCCGGTCCGTACCGGTGGGCGCGGAATATCGCAGATGTCGGAGCGCCGCGCGACTGTTCAACGATCGGGTTCACCCACTCCCAAACTACCTCGCCCTCATGCGTGATCTCGAACACCCGACCCGGGGCGCCCTCGCACACGAGGATGTTGCCGTTCGGGAGGCGCTGAGCGCTGGAGATGTGGGCGCTGAAGAACTGTATATCGGGGGAAGCTTTGTATTCCCAGACGATCTCGCTCGTCTTCGGGTCGACCTCGATCACCCTTGAGCGCGGTATGCCCAGACGGTGCATCCCGTTGTCGAAGATCTGGACGTTGCCGTTATCCAGCCAGGTGGCGTGGTGCTGGTGGAACGTCTCCGGCTGGCCGTAGGACCAGATGAGCTCGCCTGACGACCGGTTGATGATGCCGACACGGCTGTTGTTTCGGCACGAGAACAGCACATCACCATCGCCGTTCACGTCAAGCGAGTTGAGATGTGTCCACTCGGCACGTCCTTCCAGTGGGCATATCGGGTCACGCCTGGGGTCAAGCAACTCCCACAGGCGTGCCCGCCAGACCTCTTTGCCTGCAGGGTCTATCTCGTAGATCTCATCGCCGGCCATCGGCGGCCGGTTGCGGCTGCGCGAGCGCTGACCGCCTCGCACTTGACGTTCCATCTCCTCCGGTAGGTCCACCCACTCTGCGAGCACCGTGTGCCCGTTGGACAGCCGGACAAAGTCGTGATGCTGGGCTTCATTAACGTGCTCCCAGACTGTCTCGCCGTCCCAGTCAACCTCGCGCAACACGGAGGCGTTTCCACCAAAGCCCCTGACCCGCTGCTTCAGATCCTTCGGCAGTTCGGCCCCGGGTTCGCGTGGGCCGGAAGGCGGGAACTTCTTGTCCACCGCCTGTACCGCCAGGTTGCCATTGTCCAGCAGGCGTCCGTAATGAGGGCGCAAGTCTGTAAACCGCCACCTGTGGACGATGCGGCCGCCCATGTCCAGGACGTAGGTCGAGTCACCTCCCTGCGGGGTGATGACGGTGTAGCCCTTGAACGAGCGCTGAGGATGGTGATGCGTGAGCCCGGTTCGCCGGTATGCAGAGAATCCCAACCGGTCCCTCCCTGGGAATAGCCGTGCGGTTGCGCGGAAACCCGGATGGTACAGGAACCGTTCGCGAGGACTGTCTGCCCGGCTGGGCCGCCGATGAAATTAGCGGTCAACTTCCGCCACAGGCGGCGTCCGCCTTACTTGATTCGCGAAGAACGCCGAGTACCGGATTATCGGACCGAAGAGATTATTTAACGCGGCGCAATTCAGTGGCGCCGCCGCTGAATTCATAACGCTCGTCCAGGTTGAGCAACAACTCGTACCTGCTGCCGAGCTTGAACGCGCCGGGAAGGGTCACACGGACCTGGTACGGGTTGAACTCCTCGGAGCACTCGATGACGGGATCGATCTCCTCGATATTCGTCACGTTGACGCGGATCAGATTGCCGAACAGGCGACCGCCCGAGCGTGAATGAGACACCTCTCCTCGCGTCATGCACGTCGACTCCACACCCGTGTCCACGACGAGGTCATATGCCGGCGGCGAGCTAGCGGTCAATTCCAACCTGGAATCTACCAGCGGCGCATAAACGGACCGCTGCCCTTGTACAGGGGCGGCCTCCGTGGTGAGCGTCAGGCTGACGGTCGCGTTGATGGTGATGGTGTAGTCGGTCGCCGGGGCAAGTCCAAGCAACTCGACCGTGCGCTCCTTGAAACCGTAGACCGCGGCGCATGCGACCCGCAGGTCAGCCGGCACGGTGTTTCGGACGTCCACCGTCACCGCGTCGCCGACGATGTTCACGAGGGTGTTCTTGTACTCGGCGCACGCGTTCGGAAGTCCCGACACTATCCGGAGCATGTATTCAGTCTCCGGGCCGACGACGGTGACGACCTCGGCCTCTTCGATCGGGGCGAGCACCTCGATACGGAGAGCGAACTCCGGGTCAGGTGGGGCATCTTCGCCGCCGCAAGCAGCCGCGACGGATATAGCCGCGATCGCCAGGATCAACCCCGCCCGCATAGCGCCTTTCATCCAGCTCCAACTCCTATCCAATAAGTTCCGGGAACATCGAATCTATTGCACGTCACCCGCGAACATTGATAGGCGATTGTGAAACATCCGGCCCTGTGAATCCATAACGATGGGAGCGGCAGTTCAGATTTATTCGCCCCGGCCTGGAGGACCACGCTCGTTTGACGTGACTGGAAGCCACTACATATACTCGCGGTCAAGCAGATTTCGTAACGGCGATGACAGGGACTAGTAGTCCGGGTTACGGGAACGAGCGAGCCGGGGATGGTGTGAGCCCGGTATCCACGAACCTGGCTGAATGGACCCGGGAGCCGCGGAGCGAAAGGGCCGGCGACCAGCCGCTTTACTAGCTTTTGCCGGAGTGGGCACCGTTATCAGAGCCCAGGGCCTCGATCCCATCACACCCATTATGGGGACAGGGACCGGCGCCTGATCGAGATGCCGGGGCGCTAATCCGCTTCGGTAAACAGGGTGGCACCGCGTGGCTATTTCAACCTCGCCCCTATTGGGAGCGAGGTTTTTTGTTTGGCCCGAAAGTGGGCCAGCGCCAGGGGACACGATGGCTGACAAAAGCGCCAACGACAACGGGAAAAAGCGGATCCTGACCGGTATCAGGCCGACGGGCCAGCTTCACGTTGGTCACTACGTCGGCGCGCTCGAAAACTGGGTCCGTCTCCAGCACGAGTACGACGCGTACTTCCTGATCGCCGACTACCAGGCCCTGGCCGATCACATTGACGATATCGACCTGATCCGTGAGTCGGTGTTACAGGTCGGCATCGACTGGCTTTCCGTCGGGCTGGACCCGGAAGAGAGCACCTTCGTTATCCAGAGCTACGTGCCCGAGCATGCTGAGCTGACGATGCTGCTTAGCTTCATCACTCCGCTCGGGATGTTGCAGCGGAACCCGACGCTCAAAGCGGAAACTGAACAGTTGCGGCCTGACCAATTGAACGTCGGGTTCTTCAACTATCCGATGAGCCAGGTCGCGGACATCCTTCTTCCGCGTGCCGATCTCGTCCCGGTCGGGGACGACCAGGCGCCGCACATCGAGATGACGCGCGAGATCGCCCGCAAGTTCAACCGGCTGTTCGCCCCAGAATCCCCCGTCTTCCCGGAGCCGGGCACTCTGATCGGGCGCGTGCCCAGGCTTTCAGGGACCGACGGCCAGTCCAAGATGAGCAAGAGCCGCGGCAACGCCATCGCGCTCTCGGACGACGCCGATACGGTGCAAAAAAAGGTCATGGGCATGTACACGGATCCGACCCGTCTGCGCGCCACCGACCCAGGCCACGTGGAAGGCAATCCAGTGTTCGAATACCACGACGCCTTCAATACCGACACCGCACAGGTCGATGATTTCAAGGAGCGTTACCGGGCCGGCAAGGTGGGCGATGTAGAGGTGAAGAAGGCGCTCGTCGTCGCGATGAACAACTTCCTGGACCCGATCCGCGAGAAGCGCGCCTACTACGAGGGCCACATGAGCGAGGTCGAAGACGCACTCATGGAAGGCACCCGGCGCGCACGGGCGACGGCGGCCGAGACGATGGGAGCCGTCCGTGACGCCATGCGAATCAGCAGTTACACGAGAACCTGGGAATGATCGGGGAATGAGCGTCGAACACCCGGCGGCATCGAGGCCCCGGAGCATGGCAGGCAGCGCGGCTCCGCGCGAGACGCGTGCCACGGTCAGGACGCCCCCCTCAACGCCGCGGTGTGTCTGGCGAAGCCGTAGGTCTTCGTCGTTCACCACCGTCCCGGGCGCCCTCGCGGTCCCCGGCAGTTTGGGAGAGCCCCATGCACATCCCATCTTTTGAACAGTTCAAGTCGCTCGCGAAGACGAGCAACACGATCCCCGTTTATCGGGAGATCAGCGCCGACCTCGAAACCCCCGTCTCGGCCTACCTGAAGGTCGCGCGGGGACCGTACTCGTTCCTCCTGGAATCGGTCGAGGGCGGTGAAAACCTGGCGCGCTACAGCTTCATCGGCGCCGAGCCGGTAGAAGTTTTGCGCACCGGACCGGGCGAGCCCGGCGGCGAGGTCGATCCGCTTGATCTGCTGAAGGCCCGCATGGAGAAGGTCCGATACGCCGAAGTGGCCGGGTTGCCGTACTTCTCCGGCGGCGCAGTAGGTTACGTCTCGTTCGACGCGATCAAGTACTTCGAGCCTCGTGTGCCACAGGCGCCGGGGCGGGGCGTCGACGTGCCGGAATCGGTATTCATGCTCGTCGATGGTCTGCTGATCTTCGACCACGTTCAGCACAAGATATCAGTGGTCGCGCACGCATTCGTGGACGGTGACGCCGAGCAGGCGTACCGGGCGGCGACCGAGAAGGTGGAGACGCTGGTCAACCGGCTGCAGGGTCCACTGCCCCGGCACGCTTACCGGCGCATCTCGGCGGCCCGCACAGGAATACAGTCCTCGGACGGAGCCGCTGATTACGCCAGTGCGATCGAACCGGCCGATCCGGCGCAATCCGCCTCCGGGCCGTCCAGAGACGGGCGCGGCTACGAGGCCGAGTCGAACATGAGCCGCGATAGCTACGCGCACATGATCGAGGTCGGGAAAAAGAACATTTACGATGGCGAGGTGATCCAGGTGGTGTTGTCGCACCGGATGTCCCGCCGCACCGACGTCCGGCCGTTTGACCTGTACCGTTCGCTGCGCGCCGTCAACCCCTCGCCGTACATGTTCTACATCAACATGGACGGTTTTCAGCTCGTCGGAGCCTCGCCCGAGATGCTGGTCCAGGTGATCGATGGCCAGATGGCGCTCCACCCGATCGCCGGCACACGGCCGCGCGGCCAGACGCCGGAAGAAGACATGGCGCTGGAAGAAGAACTGCGCTCGGACGAAAAGGAGCGGGCGGAACACGTGATGCTCCTCGACCTGGGCCGCAACGATGTGGGCCGTGTGTGCAAACCGGGCACCGTGAAGGTGTCGCAGCAGATGGACGTGGAGCGTTATTCGCACGTGATGCACCTGGTATCACACGTGACCGGCACACTGCGGGACGGGATGGACGCCTACGACGCTCTCCGAGCCGGCTTCCCGGCGGGGACGGTGTCCGGGGCCCCGAAGGTCCGGGCGATGGAGCTAATCGCGGAGCTGGAACCTGACAGGCGCGGCGGTTACGCAGGCGCCGCGGGCTACTTCAGCTACAACGGGAACATGGACACGGCCATATCGCTCCGGACCATCGTGTTCAAAGACGGCGTCGCCCATATCCAGGCGGGCGGCGGCGTCGTCGCCGATTCCACGCCCGAGGGCGAGTACCAGGAAACGATCAACAAGATGGCCGCGATGATGCGGGCCATCGACCACGCGGAAGAAAACATGGGCGAGGATTAATCTCACCGCCCGAAATGTTCCCGGGACCGTTTCTGAAATCAACCCGGCGAAGTACGACCCGGTCGACTGGATCAAATATTCATGGCGAAAAACGACAACAACCCGCTCCTGAATCAGCGCCGGACAAAGCTGTCTGAGCTGCTGGCGCTCCACGAGGAGACGCCGTGGAGCGAGGACGTGATCGTGAACGACCGGAATCGCGTCCGCGTGGTCTACAACCAACCCGGCGAATCGGTCTTCGACCTCGTGAACCCGGACAACGACGAGATCTGGATCGTGCTGTTCGGCCAGATCACCTGGCGGATCGGCGACGAGGGGACAATGAACGTCCGGCCGGGCGACATCGTGTACGTGCCGGCCGGTACGACGTACTCGATCAGGACCACGGGCCGCGATCCATCGGTGAGGGTCTCGATCAACGCGCCCGACGCGCCGGAGCCGCCTCCGGTGGATACAGCGCCCATCAATCCCAATCCCGAGAGAATCCCGGGCGACCCACGGCACCCAGGCGTTTAGACCGTCGCCGCCCAGAAGCGCCCAAGACACTCTGGGAGCGACCAAAGAGCGATCCAATGCTGCTACTCATAGACAACTACGACAGCTTCACTTACAACCTGTACCAGTACCTGTGCGAGCTGGGAGCGGAGGTCGAGGTCGTCCGGAACGACGCTGCCAGCCTCGACGAACTGATCGCCATGGCGCCAGAACGCGTGGTGGTCTCGCCCGGACCGTCAACGCCCGAGAACGCGGGCGTCTCGATCGAGGCTATACGGCGCTTCGGCCCCCACGTCCCGGTGCTTGGCGTCTGCCTGGGCCACCAGTGCATCGGCGAGGCGTACGGGGCGACCGTACAACACGCGGGCGAGATCATGCACGGCAAGACGTCGATGATCAGTCACGATGGCAAGGGCGTGTTCGCCGGGTTGCCGGACCCGTTCGAGGCGGTCCGATATCACTCCCTCGCAATCCAGCCGGACTCTGTCCCGGACGTGCTCGAGGTGACGGCGCACAGCCCCGGTGGCATCATCCAGGGCGTGCGGCACCGTGAGCTGTCCGTCGAAGGCGTGCAGTTCCACCCGGAGTCGATCCTGACGGAGGTGGGCAAGGCGCTGCTCCAGAATTTCCTTGACATGAAGAAGCCGGAGCCGGTGGGCGCCTGATAACGCCCCTTCGAGGGAAATCCATGGACATCAAAGAAGCTATATCGGAGGTCGTTGAGCGACGAGACCTGTCCGTCGACGACGCCGCTGACGTGATGCGCCAGATCATGGCCGGCGAGGCCACCCCGGCGCAGTTCGGGGCGTTCGTGACCGGGTTGCGCATGAAAGGCGAGACCGCGGAGGAGATCGCCGGCATGGCGCGCTCCATGCGGGACGTGTCTCTGCGCGTCGAGTTCGACGGCCCGACCGTTGACACATGCGGCACGGGCGGCGACGGCCAGAAGACCTTCAACATCTCGACAGCGGCGGCATTCGTGGCGGCCGGCGCCGGCGCGGTCGTCGCCAAGCACGGCAACCGGGCGATGTCCTCCTCATCCGGCAGCGCGGACGCGCTCGAAGCGCTGGGCGTGAAAATTGACCTCGGGCCGGACGGCGTTCAGAAATGCCTTGAGCAGGTGGGCATGGGTTTCATGTTCGCCCAGGCGTTCCACCCGGCCATGAAGTTCGCCGGGCCGCTCCGCCCTCAGATAGGCATCAGGACCGTATTCAACCTGCTCGGCCCGCTCACCAACCCCGCCGGAGCCGGCCACCAGTTGATCGGCATGGGCGATCCTTCTGCGGCAGGAAAGGTGGCGCGCGCCTTGCAGATCCTCGGGACGTCCGGGGCGCTCGTCGTCTACTCGGAAGACGGGATGGACGAGATCAGCCCGGAGGGCGTGTCCCACGTATGGGAGGTAGCGGACGGGCAGGTGTCCGAGCGTACGGTGGACGCGAGCGATTTCGGGCTTGCGGAGGGCCGGAGGTTCGACCTGACGGCGAACACGATGGAAGATAGCGTCGCGTTGATACGCGGGGTGCTGGCGGGCAGGGGTTCGGGAGGCGACGCCGGCATCGAGCGGTCCGCCCGCACCGTGGTGGTGATGAACGCTGCTGCGGCGCTTGTCGCGGCGGGCCGGGCGGAGACGTTTGAAGAGGGCGCGCGACTAGCCATCGAGTCGATCGATGGCGGAAGCGCTCTCGGGAAGTTGGAATCCCTGGCCGAACTGTCACAAAGGCTGGGCGCAGAATGATCTCGCACGGCAGACCGACGGGCACGGTGCTCGATCAAATAATCGGCGGCAAGCGCGAAGCGCTGCTGAAGGCCCAGCGCGAAAATCCGCTCGCAGATGTGCGTCGGGTTGCGGAGGCTGCCGGGCCGCGCTCGGACTTCCATGCCGCCCTGGCACGCCCGGGCGTATCGGTAATCACAGAAATGAAACGGGCGTCAGCCTCCGCCGGTTCGCTTGCGCCGGACCTCGACCCATCTTCGATGGCGGAGACGTTCATCGACGGCGGCGCGGCGGCGATCTCCGTGCTCACCGAGGCGGACCACTTCTCCGGTTCGCTCGAAGACCTGCGTCGGGTGAAGGCGGTGGCCGGTCCGCGCGGG
>JACZRO010000096.1 GCA_022574675.1 Chloroflexota bacterium | reverse complement strand
CTTAAAGACCGCCAGCAATACCAGGCCTCTGGTCCTGGTGCTGGACGATCTCCACTGGTCAGACCGGCCCTCGCTCACCTTCCTGGAGTTCGTAGCGCGGGAGATCGGCCAATCCCGGTTGATGATCATCGCCACCTATCGGGACATGGAGCTAAACCGCCGACATCCGCTGTCCGTCACGCTGGGCGACCTGTCACGAGAACGACTATTTGAGCGCGTACTACTGAGGGGCCTGTCCGAAGCGGACATTGCACGCTTCATCGAGATTGCATCAGGCATCACCGCTCCCAGAGAATTGTCCGCCACGATCCGCCGACACACAGAGGGCAACCCTTTATTCGTCACGGAGGTTGTGCGAGACCTGGTTCAATCCGGCGAGCTAGCGGAGAACGTAAGCTCCGGCAGCTCCACGTGGTCGATCCGGATTCCGGAAGGTGTTCGCGAGGTTATCGGCCGACGACTGGACCGATTGTCCGAGCGCGCCAACGAGATGTTGACCACTGCTGCGGTGGTCGGCCGTGACTTCCGGTTGGAGATATTGAAAGCGCTCGTTGAGGACACCACCGAAGGCCAACTCCTCGATGTTCTGGACGAATCGCTGGATGCGAAGATCATCGAGGAACTATCAGGCGAGGTCGGCCACTACCAGTTCACCCACGCCCTGATGCAGGAGACGTTGACCAGCGAGCTGTCCTTGACCCGCCGAGTCCGACTCCACGCCCGTATCGCCGAGACGCTGGAAACCCATTACGGGGAGCGAGCCGAAGAGAACGCCTCTGAGCTTGCCTACCACTATGTCGAAGCTGAGGCCGTGCTCGGCTCCGAGAAGATGCTTCGCTATTCGGTCGTTGCGGGTGAGCAGGCTATGGAGGCCAACGGCCCTGAGGAGGCGCTCGCTCACTTCGAGCGGGCCGAAGCCGCACTGGCTGGAGCTGAAGACGATTCGTTGACCGGACGAGTCTGGTTCGGGCTTGGAATCGCCGGGAGCGCCGTACACGGGTTCGGACAGGCACAGACCTACTGGGACTACCTGGTCAGGGCGTTCGACTGGTTCCTGGAACACGAAGACACGAAATCCGCCCTAGCGGTCGCCCAGTACCCGGCCTCGATCATTGGTATGTCTCGTGGAACCGTTGACCTGTTTGAACGTGCTCTGCTGCTTGTGCCGTTTGATTCAGTTGACGCCGGTTTGATCGGGGTCCGCCTGGGGCCCGCGCTCATGGTAGACAGAGGCGATGTCGATAGCGCGATTCAGGCCGGGGAGCAGGCGCTCAGGATTGGGATAGCGACGGAACAGGGAACCCTCGAAGCGCGTGCCCTGTTTGTGCTTGCGTTTGCCTACATGAGCTCCGGTGACGCAACGACGGCCATGGTTCAATTTCGAGCCGGGCTGGAGAAGGCACGTCAACACGGGGATCTCCAGACAATCGCCCGGCTCGGTGCATTTGGCGTCCCGGCGGCTCTGGCGGTCGGCGACCTTGGATTCGCCCGAGAATTAACCACAGAGATGGCTGGCGCAGCCGACTCTTTACGCGACAAGACCTGGTTGACGCGGGTGTTGGCGAACCGGCTCGATATAGCAGTCGTCACTGGCAGCCGGGAGGATGTCGCGAGCGTGGCGCAAGAATCGCGAAATACATCTGACCTATCGCCCGAAATTAAGTGGCTGATGGCGTTGGCGGAACATGAGTTTGGCGGCGATTTTGACGTTCCGGCCTTTCTGGAATATGCAAAGACAAAGATATCCGCCGCGGGGACACAACTGAACGGCTACATGCGCATCTCGTGGTTGGTTACGGCAGCACACAGCACCAGATCAGACGAAATGTTTAATGTCGTGGAACCTGCCGTCTCAACAGTGATCGGCGAGGTAGATGGTCGCATCCCCATAGCGCGTACTACGGCTCGCGTGTGTCTCGGGTTGGCTGCGGTAAATAAAGCCGACGCAGTGCTTGCTGAGGCACAGTACGGGGTGTTGAAAGCGGAGTGGGATGCTGGTTCCCAGCCATACATGTGGACGATGAGAATGTCGTCTCACCGCGTCCTCGGTTTGCTCGCGGCGACGTTCGGCGACGCGGAGGCCGCTGCGACACACTTCGAGGACGCCCTGGAGTTCGCCGAAAAGGCTGGGTACGTGCGGGAGACCGTGTGGACGCAGATGGAGTACGCCGAGATGCTCCTCGACCGCGACGAACCCGGCGACCGCGAGAAGGCCATCGAGCTACAGGACGAGGCGCTGGCCATCACCCAGGAGCTGGGGATGCGGCCGCTCACCGAGCGCATCCTGGCGCGGCGGGAGATTCTGAGGGCGTAGGGACTACAGCGCTTTCGCACCTGTTACGATCCGCTGACCTGTGCGGACCCTCAGCAAACGTTCAGAAAGTGCGGACTTGGGATGACGACAATCACTGCAACACGACGCGACGGATCGGATGTGACCATCGACGGAGAGGCGTACGACGCGTTTGAATCGGCCGTTCACGGCGACGTGTTCACGCCTGAGTCCGATGGATACGACGCGGCGCGCGCGGTCTGGAACGGGATGATTGATAAACGCCCGGCAATGGTCGTCAACTGCCGCGGTGTTTCGGACGTGATCAATTCCGTTAGGTTTGCGAGAGAACATGATCTCGTTATCGCCGTGCGAGGCGGTGCCCATAATGTGGCCGGCCACGGTACGTCGGACGGCGGTGTGGTGATCGATCTTTCGGGGATGAAAGGCGTTCGTGTCGACCCCGTAACCAGAACGGCCCATGCGCAGGCCGGACTCACATGGGCCGAGTTCGATGACGAGACACTCATCTACGGCCTCGCGACGACCGGTGGAGTGGTGTCTAACACGGGAATTGCTGGCCTGACCCTCGGAGGAGGGCTCGGTTGGCTCATGGGCAAACACGGTCTCACCTGTGACAACGTGATCTCGTTCGATGTCGTCACGGCCGAAGGTGACTTGATCACGGCGGACGCGAATACGCATGGTGATCTGTACTGGGCGCTAAGAGGCGGCGGCGGAAATTTCGGCATCGTGACCGGCTTCCAATTTCAGTTGCACGACGTAGGTCCGTTGGTCATCGGAGGAATGATCATCCATCCGATGGCCAAGGCGAGAGAGTTAATGCGGTTTTACCGTGACATCACGTCAGATCCGCCAGATGAGCTCGAGGTCTACATGGCACTGATGACTTCGCCAGATGGTGATCCCGTGGCAGCAATGATGGTCGGGTACAACGGCGATCTGACCGAAGGCGAAAACGCGATCAAGTCCATTCGCGACTTCGGATCCCCACTCGCCGACATGGTCCAACCGATGCCATACAGCGCACGTCAGCACATGTTGGACGACATGGGTCTTCACGGTCCCAGACGATATTGGAAGTCGGGCTTCCTTCCAGAACTCTCAGATGATGTCATCGACGTGTTCGCCAGCCACGCGTCGAATCTGATCTCCCCGATGACGCTGATTCCGATGTTCAACATGCACGGCGCAGCGACACGGGTTGCTCCCGACGCGACCGCGTTTGGTCATCGCACACACCAGTGGGACATCGACATCGTGTCCCAGTGGTTAGACCCTGCGGATGATGAACGTCAGATCGAATGGACCCGGAGATTCTGGAATGAACTTGAACCTTTCGCTGGCAAGACGATCTACGTGAATCACATTTCCGCAGACGAGCCGTCCCGCATCGAAACCGCATTCGGTCCGAACTACAAGCGACTTCGCGAAGTCAAACGTGCGTATGACCCCGACAACGTCTTCAAAATCAATCACAACATCCCCCCGGCATAAGCTGACTACCCCCGGGTCTTTCCGTGACGCCGAGCGGGGTTGAACGATAGTTTCAGTTTGACGAGTCTGTGGTGGAACGGGTCGCCGAAGACGACCCCGTTGCGCCGACCGTAGAGGCCGAGGCCCGTTTCCAGCGTCACCAGCGCCGGAGCGTGCCTTTTGCTTCGCGCGCGATGCTGTCGTTACCGTTGCCGCGGCTGGCATCCACTATTCGCGCGCGAGGCTTTCCCGATTTCTGGCCTCGGAATTTCCGGGGGGTAGTACCTGCCTTCTGCCACTTTCCTCTTCCGTAACCACTACCCCACTCCCCCTCTGTTCTGCTGGCTGCTACTGGTCCTCTTTGTCCACCAGTGACAACGGCGCGGCTGCCAGTGAGGCTGCAGGAGGAGGCGGCGGTAGACGGGCCGCAAGCAGCGCCAACGCTGCGGCTGCCGCGTCGGTAACGGTGTCTGTGCGGTCGCCCCAGCGGTCACGGGTCGCCGGATGGTGTTCGAGCAGCCATCGGGCGTTTCGAGGGTCGTCTGCGCGGCTGTCCATCAGGATGTCCACGTTCCCCATCTCAAACCGCGCCCGCTCCCGGTTGATCATTTGAGCGAATCGGGCATCAGGCGTGGTCGAGTCACCGGCCTGGAGGTCGGAGTTCCCGTTCCGGTAATGGCGGTAGACGGTTGAAGCAGAAATGCCCGGCGTCAGGTCCGCAGCGACGTTCAGGTCTGCGCCCCGGCGAACGTACCGGCGGATGCGCCTGATACGTGCCCAGGTCAACGCAGGAGGGTTCCGGGTGTCGCCGGTACGGGGTGGGGTGACGTAGCTCGGCCCGCGCTCGGCCGTGTGGCGGGCCTTCGGGTTATCGGGAGAGGGCCGGGATCGGGGTGAACGGACGCTCGCGGTCCTGGGACCTTCGCAGACCGCGATCGTCCTCGGTACCACCGAGCCGGTGTAACCTGCCCCCGAGAAATGAGGAGCGATCAATGATCCACGAGATTCGTACCTACGACCTGAAGCCCCGCAGCGTCCCGGAGTTCCTTGAGAAGACGGGCGCCATGCTGCCCGGGCGCCTCAAGTACACGCCGCTCGGCGGGTTCTTCCACACCGAGGTCGGTCCGCTCAACCAGGTCGTCCACATCTGGCCGTACGACGACATGAACCACCGGGCGGAGACCCGGGCAAAGGTGATCGAGGACGGCGTATGGCCCCCGGACAACGCCGGGATCATCCTGAACATGCAGTCTGAAATCTACTACCCGGCCCCGTTCATGGAGCCGCTGGGACCGCGCAAGATCGGCCCGCTGTTCGAGCTCCGGATCTACACCTACGCGTCGGGGGACGTACCTAAGGTGATGGCCGCATGGGGAGACGCCATCGAGGAGCGGGTGAAGTTCTCGCCGCTGGTCGGCGCCTGGTACTCGGACATCGGCGGCCTCAACAAGTGGGCGCACATGTGGGCGTATGAGAGCTTCGAGCACCGTATGTCGGTGCGGGAGGAGACCAGGGCGAAGGGCGTTTGGCCGCCAAGCAGCCCGGTGTCACCGCTCAAACAGGAGAACAAGCTGCTCTGGGCCGCCGACTTCTCGCCGATTCAGTAAGGCAGGCGCGGTAGCGCAAAAAGGGACGCGGGTCAGGCCGGAAGATTATCCGGCCTGACCCGGTTACGGACCGTCATGCTGAGGAAAGCGCGAATCGAATAAAGGCCCTCCCGGCTGGATTCGCCGGGCACTCTTCGTTGAATTAGAACGTCTCCTATCACTCCGTCCAGTTCCAGGAGCCACCGATGATCCACGAGATTCGCACCTACGACTTGAAACCCGGCTCACTGGGCCAATTCCTGGAGCGCTTCGGGGAGAAGATCGAACGCCGCGTGGAGTTCTCGCCGCTCGTCGGATTCTTCTACACAGAGATCGGACCGCTGAACCGGGTGGTCCATATCTGGGAGTACGAAGACGAATCAGCGCGTGAGGAGGTCCGGGGCAAAGCGGCGGCAGACGGCAACTGGCCGCCGGATACGTCGGAATTCATCGTCAACGTGCAGGCGGATATATTCACGCCGGCGCCGTTCCTCCCGAAGCTCGACATCAAGCGCAACATCGGCCCTTTGTTTGAGCTCCGCATGTATACCTACGCCGACGGGGACATCCCGAAGGTCATAGATGCATGGGGGCCCGTGATCGAGGCGCGGATGGAACTCTCGCAGCCCGTCGGCATCTGGTCGCTTCAGGAGGGCGACCGGAACGTCTGGCTGCACATGTGGTCGTACAAGAGTTACGAGCAGCGTACGGAGCGCCGCAAGAAGTTTGCGTCAATCGGCTGGCCGCCTCCGGCCGGTGTGTCTCCGGTAACGATGGAGAACATGTTGCTGAACGCAGCTCCGTTCTCGCCGGTTCAGTAGGGCGGGCGCGTCTCAGGCCCCTCGGAGGTCAGGGTTGTCAGCGCACGAAGACGGAGTGATTCGCCGGTAGTGACGTCGGACAGCCGCCCGTGCCCCCCGCCACGGCTAGCGTGCTCGCGTCCAGCAACTCAAGGTACGCCCAGCCCCACTGGCCGCCGTTGTAGCAGTGGCTTGTCGTGACCGTGGCGGGGTCGGCCCAGCTCGATGATCCCTTTGGCACGCGCACATCCAGCCCGGCGCCAGTCATCATCGCCCCATCGTCGCCCTCCAGCGTAATTGCGAACCCGCCCTCGTCGTTGGCGCCGTCCGGCGCGAACCACATGCCGGCCAACGCGCCCGCGGTATCACGTCCGGCCGGGCACGCCGCGTTCGGGTACCCCGGACCGGAGTTGCCGCCGAATAAGGAGTGGAACTGTGATCGGAGCGGCTCGTCGTACAGGTCGTAAGGACAGACCGTGTTGATCGACTGCCCGGTGTTGGTGGCGGACGCGTAACGGGACTGGTTGGCAAAGGTGTTAATGACGGTCGTGTTGTAGGCGCCAAAGTCCCAGGGTCCGAATCCGTCGCCGGCGCCCCGGGAACGGGCCACAAGATCGCCGGCCTTGAAGAAGATCGGCTCCGACAGCCGGGTCGTGGAGGAACTGGTGGCGGGCGTGGTCGGGGCGATGGCCAGGATGCTGTCAACGGGCGTCAGGATGTGGTCGATCCGCCAGGCGATTTCGCAGCTCGCGAAGAAGGTAAGCAGGTACTCGTTGGTCCCGAGCGAAGTTCTGTAGTACGCGATCGACTGGAGCCATGAGTCGGCCGGGGCGTAGATCATGGAGTTGACCCGTGCGCCGCTGATCGTCGCCGGGTGGATGTAGCCGTGCGGTTTGATGACGCCGCCGTTCGCCGAGCCGCTCGGGATTATCAGACTGATCTTGTCGATATCGGTGATCGGGGCGGTGAAACGGACGTCCGGGTTGCTGTCCAGGGTGCACGACTCGCCGAACAGGTTGAAGGGTCCGCCGGATGTCAGCGTCTCGTAGGTGTGGGCGTCGCCGCACGGGAAGTAGCCGAAACTGCCGTCGACGGTCTCACCCCGCCATCCACTGCAGCCCACTTCTGCGGCCCGGGCGATCGCTTCTTCCGGCGTCTCAAAGGACCCCGGCGGAAGTGGTGGTGGGGTGGGTGTTGACGGGACGACGATCGCGGTTGCGGTGGGTACCGCGTTTGTTGGGGTCGAGAGAGGCGTCGTGGGAGTCGGCGTCGGTTCGTCCGCGGGATCAGATGTGGTGGGGGTCGGTATCGGCCCATGCGCGGGAGCGGGGGTCGCGGTTGGCGGTGGCACCGCCTCGGGAGGAGGCGCCTCGGTCGGAAGCGGCGTCATCGCCCCGGACGGCCCTGTGGGGTCGATGTTTGTGAAGGGCGTCGTCGTTGGAACTGGCGCTTCCTGCGAGGGACGCGGCGTTGGCGCCGGTGTTGAGGTGGGAGCCCGCGTCGGCAGAGCGACCGGTGTCGGCCTCGCCGCCGGCGACGTCACCGTAGCTCCGGCGAACGTCTCTCCCACGATAACCGGCGATGACGGGGCGCCGGTCGATGACGTTATGCATGCGACAGTCGCGAAGACCATCGCCAGCAATACCGGTATGAATTTCGATGGGCGCACGTCGCCTCCCATCGACCATCATCCGCGCGCTTTGCCCAACGCCGCATCGGTGATCGCCGCAGTCGGCCGTATCGGGGATGGATGCAAGGGGGCGATGCGTGCGTTACCGTACCGGCTCAACAGGAGGTCTGGTCATGATTCGGATCACACGTACGTTCAATGCGAAGCCCGAAAAGGAACAGGATCTCACTGATGTCCTGAAAGACATCAGGGGTTACGCGCACACCCAGGACGTGGAGTCCAGGATCTTCTGGGAGCCCTGGGGACCTGAAGGTGTTGTACATCTCCACAACGACTTCGGGGACGCCGGTGAGGCACAGATATGGTGGCAGAACCTCTTGTCCAACTCCCGCGTCCAGGAGTTCATCGCCCACATGGAAAACCTTATCGAGGGACACCGAGAAGCCAGTTTCTTGATGGAAACGGGCGAATCATCGTCATCGCCGGAACCGACCCAGGAGACGGAGCGAGCGGTTCGAATTGTTTACGCCTACAACGCGAAACCGGGAAGGATCCGGGAGTTGGTGGAGGTCGCCAACGATATCAAGGGGTTTGTGGCCTCGCAGGGCATTCCTGTCGCTGTGTTCACCGAGCCATGGGGAATCGGGGGCCGGCTTCATTATCACGTGGATTATCCGGACGCCGGTTCGGCCCTGAGCGGGCTCGAGAACATAATGGGGCGACAGCGGGGCCAGGAAATGCGGGCGCTCATGACAACGCTGACCCAGGGCCACGCCAGAAGAGGATTCTTGTACGAAGTGGAATAGGTATCGGGTATTCCTTCACTTTGACCAGCATTGGCGTAACGAGATATCGCCGCCGCCGCAATCGGCGGCTGAACTGACGTTAGTACGTGCCGATTGATGCAACGGAGGCATCCGCCACAGCGCTTGTGGCGTCGGGATTGGTGCACGCGCGCCGGAGGTTGCGTTAACGTACCCGCCACGAGGAGGTCCACCATGATCCGAATCGCCCGGACGTTTACGGCGAAGCCCGGCATGGAGCGGGAACTCGTAGACGTCCTCAAGAACATCAGGGACTACGCCCGCGACCAGGGTGTGGAGTCCAGGGTCTTCACCGAACCGTGGGGTCCGGGGGGAGTGATCCGCGTGCACAACGACTTCGACGACGCGGGCAGGGCCCAGACCTTCTGGCAGTCCCTGTCCACCGATCCACGAGCGCGAGAGTCCCGGGAGCGCATCCAGTTGTTTATCGAGGGCCACCGTGAGACCAGCTTCCTGGTCAAGACGACATGAGATCACGGAGGCGTATGGAGGCGGCAACATTGATCGTATATCGGGTTTGGGCGCTGCATAGCCGGGCTCGATCCTGGCGTCGCCCTGCGGGCGGCCTCTCATGATTCGCGTATCGCGCATCGTCGACGCGAAGCCGGGGAAGTTGTCGGAACTCATGGAACTCGGCAAGGCTCTCAAGATCTACATGGACTCCCAGGGTGTGACCGCCAGTATCTTCACGGAGCCTTACGGAAACAGCGGGCGACTTCACTGGCACGTCGATTTCGAGGATGCGAAGGCGGCGCATGATGTGACCTCCGGCGCGGCTTCAAATCCGCGCGTCCAGGAAATGCGGGCCCGGATTGAGACATTGACGGAAAGCCATCCCGAGGTAAGTTTCCTGTTCGAGGAGGAGTGACCCGGCGGCACGCCCGTCTGGTTTGTCCTGGTTCATCGGGGCGCGCCGGCCGGGCCAGGCCGTGCCCGGGTTACCGTACCCGCCCACGAGGAGGTCCACCATGATTCGAATCGCCCGGACATATACAGCAAAGCCCGGCAAGGAGCGGGAACTCGTAGAAGTGCTCAAGGAGATTAAGGGCTACGCGCGTACCCAGGGTGTGGAGTCGAGAATCTTCACCGAGCCCTGGGGTCCCGGTGGAGTGGTCCATCTGCATAACGATTTCGAGGACGCGGGCAGGGCCCAGACCTGGTGGCAGACCCTGTCGACCAATCCGCGAGCGAAGGAACCGCTGATGCGCCTTCAATTGTTGGTCGAGGGCCACCGCCAGACCAGCTTCCTGGTCAAGACGACATGAGTCCACAAAGACGTTTGGAGACGGCGTTCTCGACGGCGTGTCGAATTCAGTCCAGGCATGGCCGGGCCGGATCTTCGTGCCGGTCCGCTGGAGGTATTCCATGATTCGCATAGCGCGCGTGTACAACGCGAAACCGGGGAAGATGTCAGAACTGAGGGAGG
>JACZRO010000095.1 GCA_022574675.1 Chloroflexota bacterium | reverse complement strand
CCCCACAGGTACGCGTCGAGGCTTCCGAACTCTTTCTGGATTGCAAGCGCTGTACCGGCGTTACTGATCGTGGCCTCGATCTTCCCGCGGTGGCGCACAATTCCCGCGTCTCCGACCAGGCGCTCGATGTCTGATGCGCCGTAGCCTGCGACGGTGGCGAGGTCGAAATCTGCGAATGCCCGGCGATATCCGACGCGCTTGTTGAGGATCGTTTGCCAGCTCAATCCGGCTTGCGATCCTTCCAGGACCAGCATCTCGAATAGGTGGCGGTCGTTATGCGACGCTACGCCCCACTCCGTGTCGTGGTACTCGGTCATCAGGTCGTTACCAGTGGCCCATTCACAGCGAGAAGTCATTTCGTGCCATCCAATGGTAGTAGCCGCCCCGGGTTGAACTGGGTCGTGATCTTAGCCGGACTCGTGTGCCTCGTGGCGATCGCGTGCGCATCGGACGGGGACAGTGAGCAGGATGAGCCAATTCCGCGGGCAAGCCCGGCGGCGGCGGCCCCGGCTCCGGCTCCGACACCCACCGGTGGGCCGGACGCGACGCCGATCTCAGGCGCGCACCCGGAATCGACCGCCCTGCCGACCGCGCTGATCACGGCCACTCCGCCGAACGCTGCGTCGGAACCGCCCTCTTCGACGACCGCATCAATTCCGCCGTCCCCGGTGGCGACCGTACCCGCGCTCACCGGAATAGCTGCCGAGCTGGCCCGCATTAGCAAACTCGTCTCGGAGATTCGGGAGCTGTCGGCGGATGGGGAGCCGAACGTCGCGCTGGTCGACAGGGACCGTATAGCGGCGGAACTCGCGGAAGACCTCGACGACCCGGAGGTGCTGGCCGAGATAGCGGACCTCGAAGTGCTGCTGAAGTTGCTGGGCTTGATACCGCAGGATGAGAGCCTCCTTGAGATAGAACGCAGGCTGTTAGAGGGCGCCGTCATCGGCCTGTATAACCACGACACCGGCGAGTTGCTCGTGCTGGGCGGCGGTGAAGAGGTGTCGGCGACGGAAGAGTCCGTGTACTCGCACGAATACGTCCATCTGCTGCAGGACGTGAACTTCGGACTCGGCGAGCTGTTCGACAACGCGGAGGAAGATTCGGAGCGCACGAGCGCCCTACAGGCGCTGGCCGAGGGCGAGGCGACGTTTATAGAGACGATCTATGTAGCGCGCCAGTTCACCGACCAGGACCTGGCCGAACTCTTTGATATCGACCCCGACAGCCTCGCTGCGTTGGAGGCCGCGCCGGACTTTCTTCGCCTTGCACTGGAGTGGCCCTACATAGTGGGGTTCGAGTTCGTGAACTCGCTCTGGCGGCAGGGAGGCATGTCGGCGCTTGACGCGGCATGGGCGGACCTGCCCGAAACGACGGAGCAGATCATTCATCCCGAGAAGTACCATGCCGACGAGTACCCGGAATCGGCCCCGACTCTGCCCGATCTGGCGGCGATCCTCGGCGCAGGATGGGATGTGCGTGACGTGGATGTCCTTGGCGAGGCGTACATCGGCATCTGGTTGGAGGCGCTGGGCGCCGACCGGAACTCAGCCCTGCGAGCCGCCGATGGCTGGGGCCGGGACGGATATGTCCTGCTGGACGGTCCATCCGGCGGGTCAGCCCTGGGCTTGCTGATCGAATGGGACGATCCGGCGACGGACGCCCTCCAGTTCTCGACAGCGATTGAGCGGGCGCTGGACGCCGCCGATGACTTCACCAGCCTTGATGGCGGGAGTGCGACTATCGCCGTCTGGGACGGTCCGGGCGGTGTGCTCGCCTTCGCCCTGGACGAGACGACGGGAGCCGCCGGAGTAGCCGTCGCGCCAACGTTGGACCAGGCGACGGCGTTGCTGGACGCGCTGGTTGGCCCGTGACGCCGCCCCGACGCGGCGCGGGCACCTCTCCTGCCGGTGACTCGCCTCTGGCTGACCCCTCTGCGTGACGGCGTCCGCAGGGTTGTATGCTTTCGCCTCTGGCGAGACCCGCTATCGTGGCTCGCGTTCAACCGCATTCATTTGTTCAGGGACAGCGCCATGCCGACCAACGTTCTTCTGCCCAAGTGGGGCATGGGCATGAACGACGGCACCGTCGTGAAGTGGCTCAAGCAAGAGGGCGACACCGTCGAAGAAGGCGACGCGCTCTGCGAGATCGAGTCGGCGAAGGTCAGCAGCGAGGTCGAGTCGCCGGGCGCCGGCACGCTGGCCCGTATCGTCGTGCCCGAGGGCATGACGGTCGATACGGGCGTACTGCTGGCGGTGATCCTCGCCGCGGGTGAGGAAGCGACGGACCTGCCCGAGCCGTTGACCGACGGCACAGTATCCGCCCCTCCATCTCCATCGAGCGCTCCCGGCACACAGGCCCCGTCGGCGGCCAATCGCCCGCCCGGCCGCAAGGAACCGGCAGGTGGCCGCCATCAGGTGACCCCCATCGCACGCAAGATCGCCCGAGAACTCGGGGTCGATCTTGAAACCGTGACCGGCAGCGGGCCGGGAGGCCGGATCCTGGAAGAAGACGTCCGGGCTGTGGCTGCTGGCGGACCTGCAGTTTCTGAGTCGTACGATGCCGAGGACGGACCTCCGGTCGCCGAGGTCATCCCGCTCAGGGGTTTGAGGGCGACCATCGCCCGCCGGATGGCCGAGAGTGGCGCCATCCCGACGGTGACGCTCACAACGGAAGTGGACGTCACAGAGGCCGTCGCTATGCAGCGGCAGCTCGTCGGGGAATGGCGCCAGCATCGCCTGCGGCCCCAGTTCCAGGACCTCGTGTTATCGGCGACGGCGCGGGCGCTCTCAGACCATCCCCGCCTGAACGCCCACTTCGCCGGGGATGAAGTGCGGATAATCGCCGAGGTCAACCTTGCGTTCGCCGTATCGGTGTCTGACGGACTCATCGTTCCCGTAATTCAGGGCGCTGACAAAATGACCACGCTGGACGTCGCCCGGCGGGTGCGCGAGGTGATGTCGCGGGTCAAATCGAACGAACTCCAGGTCGATGACATGCGTCACGGGACTTTCTCAGTCACCAACCTCGGGTCGGTGGATATCGACGCTTTCGACCCGCTGCTGGACCCCCCGCAGGTAGGCATCCTCGGCGTCGGGCGGGTCGTGCAGAAACCGGCGGTGGTGGATGGCGAGATCGTGCCAAGATCGATGTGCTTCCTGAGCCTCACATTTGATCATCGGGCGGTTGACGGTTATCCGGCGGGCGAGTTGCTGCGCTCCATAGCGCGGAACCTGGCCGAGCCAGGATGGATGGCCTCCTGAGTACGCCTGATCATGCGGAGGCCGGCGTTCCATGATTACGGTCGGCGTGATCGCCAACCCGGCTGCGGGCAAGGACATCCGCCGTCTTGTGGCCGCGGGCAGGGTCGTCTCTAACCAGGAGAAGGCGAACACCCTCCGGCGCGTGTTCGCCGGGCTGGTGGCGACCGGCGTCGATCGCGTGCTCGTCATGCCAGACCTGAGCCGCCTGGCTGCGCCGGCTATGGAGGACGTCGCCTCCGACATCGAAGCTTGCTATCTCGACATGCCGCGCGTCGACCACCAGGACGGCTCGACGCTGGCGGCGCGGATGATGGCCTCTGAAGGCGCCGGATGCATCGTGACGCTGGGCGGAGACGGCACGAACCGCGTCGTGGCCAAGGGCGCCGGGGACGTGCCGATCGTCCCGATCTCGACCGGGACGAACAATGTGTTCCCGCAAATGGTCGAGGGCACGCTCGCGGGAATTGCCGCCGGGTCGGTCGCCGCGGGGCTCGATGGTTTAGATGCGGCGATCACCCGCTGCAAGCGACTCGACGTTCTCGTGGACGATGAACCGGCCGATATGGCGTTGATCGACGCCGCTGTTTCGAGCGAGATGTTTGTCGGCGCCAGGGCGGTGTGGGACATGGATACGGTGGGAGACGTGTTCCTGACGCGCGCTGAGCCGGCCAGCATCGGCATCTCGGCCGTGGGGGCGCAGCTTCGGCCGGTGTCGATCGACGAACCGATCGGGTTGTGGCTACGGCTCGGGCGGGGCGATAGCCCCACCGCCCGTTCCGTGAAGGCGCCGATAGGGCCCGGCATGGTGCCGGAGGTTTCGGTAGCTGAATGGGCGGTTCTGCGGCCCGGCGAGCGTCGACTGATCGACCGGCGGCCCGGGACGCTGGCCCTGGACGGTGAGCGCGAGGTGACGCTCCTACCGGGAATGAAGGTCGAGGTCGTCCTCAACCTTGAAGGTCCGCGGGTGGTCGACGTGGCCCATGTCCTCCGGCTGCTTGCCCCAAAGAACACCGCGGTCGAATAGAGATTCCCGGCGGAGGTTGATCCGCCGCCTTTAAGTGGCGTTTCTGCACGTGTCCCGGGAGCCTGCCGGATAGACCGCCGCCACCGACGACGAGGTCCTGTCCGGTGATCCATGTGCCGGCCGCCGGTTACGATCACGGTTCAGCCGGTAATTTCAGCTTCTCCGGGGCCGTGGGCATAAGAGATCTCCGATTGCTGCCAGGACCGCAGAACTGCGTGGATGTCTTGTGGCGATTGATTGATCGTTGCCGTTCAAACTAACCACCCCCGAACCCCCTCCCCGATTAGGAGGGGGCTTTTGTGGCGCTAGTCTGGCTGCCAAAATATTGCGTCAGGGGGACTGGAACGCGTGGCGTAGCTTCAGTGTGCGTTCGGCGCCGGCGTACCAGCCCCGGGGTGCGACCTGCGAGGTGTGAAGGTAGCAGCGGACTCGCACCTCTGGGCTGCCGTCCGTGAACTCGAACACCCTGGACATCGGATAGCCGGTGCGGCTCCGGTCCATGTGCCAGCGGGTCAGGGCGGCGACGTTGACGAAGTTCACGCCCCACTTCTTCTCCACGTGCGACCGACCGTTGAATTCATCGTCCGGGTGTGCGTGGGTGTGTGCGCCGAGCCACAGATCCATCGCCGGCGCGCCCTTGTCGTGGGCATCGGCCAGCACCCCTTCCAGCACCCCAGTGTCGGGCTGTCCGCCGACCCAGTACAGGTACGATGCGCCGATCGGCGCGCCGCGCTCGAACCGCCCGTGATACAGATTGTCCACGCCCTCCCAGTCGGCCGATCCGACGGTGGTCTCCTTCAGCATGTGATGGTGCGCCGAGATCACGATCTTGTCCCTGTTGGACGCGAGTTGGTCGCGCCACCACTCGAACGTTTCTGAGGAGATCGCTCCCGCCGGGTAGCCGCCGACCTCGTCACGTCCGACGGGCGGCCCTCCGTCGTTGCGGTCTCCCATCATCAGGAAGAGCAGGTTGCCGGCCTCGAACGAGTAGCGCTCCCATGTGCCGTCGATGGGGAAGGGCCTGCGCCGGGCATCGACTCCAGAGTGTGCGGTGTTGTCGCCGGCCGGGTCGAGCCACTTCTTGAACCACCACTGTTGCGGCTCCGAGGGCCCCGAGGCGTCGTGGTTACCGACCAGGTCGTAAACCTGCTCCCGCCGGTGTTTCTTGAGGGCCCCGTACTGCTTGACAATCTCCCGGCCCTCGGCATCGCCGGGCGGAGTCTGCGTGCCCGAGAAGTCACCCAGGTTGAGCGCTATGTCCCAATCGAACCCGCCCGATCCTTCCGACTGTTCAATCGCCTCGGCGAGACTCCGGCGGCCGTCACCTTTGCCCAGGTCAGATCCGACGTGGGCATCGCTCATCGCCCACGGAACGAAACGATCTCCGGCAGGCGGCATCGGTTTTGCTCTCCTGCGACTCAACAGCGAGGCGCGTCAAAGTGGCTAACGCTTGAAGCGCCCGTCGCGGCCCGCCGGGTCTCTGAACCCGCGGTGACGGCGTTCAATCAACGCGCGTCATGTCGTAAAAGAAGCGGAAGAACTTGCCGACGGCCCATCCGAACATAGCGCCGACGGACGCCCCGATAAGCGCCAGCACTATCGTCCAGAACGGCGAGACTCTGCAGGAGAACTGGGCTATGCAGTAGAAATACGAGTTGAGCAGGTACCCGCCGGTGAACGACGCGCCGACGATCATTCCGGCGACAACGGTCCAGTGCGGCTTGCCTATCTGAAAGCGTCTCCTGCGACCGCCGCTCCCCAGATTTCCGGTATCCCCGGTATCCAGGGTAGAAAAGGAGGCGTCCGTGTTGTGTTGTTCTGTCATATGAATACCGGTGTGGCCGATTACCTCGACATTGCGTACGCATCGGCGCGTAGGTCGGACGCGGGGGTTACCGTCCCGGCATCATGGTCAAGAGTGATGCCGCAAACGTCGCCCGTGGCACGCGCCCAGTCGTCGATTCGGTTTACAAGGTGTCCGCGGCGGGAAAGTTCCTCCGCCGTAGCGTGATCGATCCGGCCCTCAAGGTCCAGCCGGCCCGGGTAGTAGGCGTGCGGCCAGAACGAGTCCGGGAAGCTTTTCGACTGGAATCGCGGGGCCTCCGCCGCCTGTTGCGGCGTCATCTCAAACACCGCCTGGTTGAGGAAGAACTGCAGGGTTGTCTGCACCTGCGCGTCGCCTCCCGGCGTGCCGAACGGCATCCACGGGCGACCGTCTTTGAACGCAAGGAGGGCGTTAGGGGTGAGACGGGGACGCTTGCCCGGCGCGAGCACCGACGGATGCCGGGGGTCAAGCCATGACTGGGTGCCACGGCCGGACGGTGTGAACCCGAGGCCACGGATGATGGGCGCCATGCCGATCGTGTCGCTGGGCGTCGCTGAGAACATGTTGCCCCAGCGATCAACCACGCAGGCGTAGTTGGTGTCCCCCTCCGTCCCTGCGGCGAGCGGCTCGGGCGGTTCGTAGTCATAATCCGCTGGCGCAGACCGGCCCTCGAAGCGCCAGGGATCTCCCGCAGCCGGCATCGAGGGGGCGGCAGCCTCAAGATCGATCTGTGAGCGCCGTTCGCTGGCGTAGGCCGGGTCCAGGAGGCCCTTTATCGGCACATCGACCATGTCCGGGTCACCGAAAAAGGCGTCGCGGTCGGCGAACGACAGCTTGACGGTTTCCGCGAGCACGTGGATGTAGTCAGCGGAGTTGTGACCCATCGAGAGAAGATCGTGCCCGTCCAGTATCTGGATGGCCTCGGCGAATGACGGCCCCTGGCACCATGCGCCGCAGGTGTAGACCTGGAACTCCCCGGCAGGGCCGGTAAACCTTCCGGATTCCGGTGCTTCGCGGCCTACATGGAACGAGGCCATGTCGTCCATCGTCAAGAACCCGCCGCCCTGCTGGACGGCGGCCACGATCTCCTCGCCGATCTCACCTGTATAGAACAGGTCGCGGGCAGCGCGAATCGCGGCCTCGCGGCCCCGGCCAGCGGCGGCGCGCTCGGCGTCGATCAGCCGCTCGAAGGTGCGCGCCAGGTCTGCCCGGATCAGACGTTCACCGGCCCTGACCGGCCTGCCGTTCGGCGCGAATAACTCGACGGTGGAAGGCCAGTCCCGGAAACTTTCGTACGCGGCTGCGATGCGCCGTCCGACGGCCTGGCTGACCGTAAAACCGTTCCGGGCCAGCTCAAGCGCCGGTGTGATCACCTGTTCCAGCGTCATCGTGCCGTGATCTGCCAGCGCCATGAGCCAGGCGTCCGGCGCCGCGGGTACGATCACCCGTTCCATCCCGGTCGGGATGTCCCCGCCGCGGTCCTCAAGGAAATGTTCAAGGGTGGCGTTGCCGGGCCAGCGTCCCAGGCCGGACAGCGTGAAAACTCGATCAGCTCCGGCATCGTAAATTACGATGGGCGCTACGCCGCCAAAGCTCGTGTTATCCGCGACGACGACGTTGATGGCGATGCCGGTCGCAACGCCTGCATCGATAGCGTTGCCGCCCTGTTCCAGGATGCGGAACCCGGCGGCGGTGGCAAGATAGTGGCCGCTCGAGACGGCGTGCGTGTTCCCGGCCAGGTCCGGGCGGTAGGACGTGATGCCGGTCGCCTTATGGTTTGTAGCGTAACTGGTGGCCATTGCCGTTTCCGTTCGCTAGATACGGTCCAACATTGCGGGCCCAAACGGCGCCGATCACCGATGGCCCGGTCGAGTGTAATCCAATATCTGCTCACAGCCGGTGGCGCGGCGCGGGGGCGATAGTCTGTGATGGCTCGACCCCGGCCAACTGGAGGCGTATTTGACATCTCATTCGGCGAAGATCCTCGTCGTAGATGACGACCCGGAGGTTCTCGCCGTGGTGGAACAGCGGCTGAAACTGGCCGGATACAGGGTGGAAGCTGTCGAGACTTCGCGGGAGGCCCTTCGCTCTTTTTTCGAGCAGAAGGCAGATCTTGCGTTGCTGGATGTCGGGTTGCCCGATATCGACGGTTTTGAGCTGTGCAGCAGAATCCGGGAGGTGTCTGACATCCCGGTGATCTTCCTTACCGGTCGCGGCACTGAAACGGACCGTGTGCGCGGGTTGAGGGCGGGCGCGGACGACTACATCGTCAAGCCGTTCGGGGCCGAGGAGCTGCTGGCACGGGTCGAGGCCGCCCTTCGCCGCGCCTCGATGGCCGCGGTCGGCCCGCCAAACGAGAGTTACTCGGATGGCGAGATCACGGTCGATATCGATGCCCATGTCGTGACGTTGAGGGGGACTGAAATCTCGCTCTCACCCCATGAGTACCGGATGCTGCTCGCGTTTGTGCGGCACCCGAACCAGGTGCTCAGCCAGGACCAACTCCTGGATATGGCGTGGGGTGCGGACGCGCTTGAGGCGTCACGGGATAGCGTAAGGCTGTACGGGGGTACCTTCGAGCCAAGATCGAACGTGACCCACGAAAGCCGCAGCTCATCCGGACCGTTCGGGAGTTTGGCTACTCCTACCGTCCGCCCCCAAAAATACAGGAGTAAGCGCAGGCTCGAACCCGGAATTAGCCGGGGGTCAGCAGGGTAAATCGAGCGACGAGCTCTGAGGCCGCTCCATCGCCAGAGACCCCGGACTCCTCGAGTCTCCCGGGGTTGATCGAAAACGTCCCGCCGTGTTCCTCGATCACCGCCCGGCACGCTGACAGGATCGTTTCCGTTCCGCGGGATCGCTTTGTCACTGCCGACGCGTCACCGAGCAGCTCAAATACTGCGACGTCCCCCCGGGGCGACACCGTTATCTGGACGCGGCCGCTTGCCTGCGCGACGAGGGCGATGAGACGACAGATGACCGTTGCCACCCTTTCCGTATCAGCCACGACCTCAAAGTCCGTGCAGTGGATATCGATCTCCGGGTTGTGCCGTTCATCGTGCGGGTTCTGGCTCCGGTAGAGCCGTAGAGCCTCGTCAATCACGTCTCTCGCGGGCCCGACCTCGAAGACCAGCTCCAGGCGTCCGGCGCGATGGCGGGCGAGCAGGAGGGTGTCGTCGATCAGCGTCGTGAGCCGTCGCGTAGCTGAGAGGGCCAGGTCGAGTGCGCGCCGGGGGATCTCGTCCAGGCCATCGCGGGCGGTGTCGTTCAGTAAATCCAGCCCGCCCTGCAGCGCCGTCAGCGGCGAGCGGAGGGCGTGCGCCATGTCGTCCAGCTCCCGCTCAATGTCTGATTCGGTATTGGGCGCGCGCGCCGGCGACGGCTCTGGCCCGGGTTCCGGGTGATTGGTGTTTATGTGCGTCACGGCATCGATTATGGCCCGGCGGAGCGACTTTTGGTTCATGCCGAATCATCCCGGGCTCATCCGGGCGAGCCTATCGGGTCACTTCCTACACGATTCCTACAAAACTCTTCCGGGACTCCGGCACTGGTGGGTGATATTCGATACCAGTAGCCGACGGAATGAACCACCAGGCTGATCGAGGCGATCCGAAAGGGTCACGGCCGGGTGGGCCATCGGGTAGAGAAGAGGAACAAATGTCTGCGCTTTCCAACCTGTTCGGCATCGGCCACCTGTTCCAGTCCGGTGCGGGTGTAATCCGGCTCATCACCTCCGGGCTGGTCCTATCGGCCGCCGGGGGCGCGCTTGTCATGACCGCTACCGGAGCGTTGTTCACGGACAGCGCTGTGGTATCAGCGAACAGCTTCACGACCGGCACGCTGGATGTTTCCGCATCTCCGAGTTCGGCGGCGTTCAACGTCTCGCCCAAGTGGCCGCGGTTCATCGGGGTAGATTTTGGTGGGGTCAACACGGTGGCGCTGTTCTAC
>JACZRO010000226.1 GCA_022574675.1 Chloroflexota bacterium | reverse complement strand
GGATGGCGATCTTGAGGGCGGGGTGGCGTCCTAGCAACGTCAGGGCGGTCGATAGACCGATTATCCCGGCACCGACAATGGCGATGTCGTACTGAGTCTCTGCCAATCGAGGGTTCCAGGATTTTGGGGTAGCGCTATTAAAGAGCAGCCGGGGAAGGCTATCACGGGTGGCCGCGATTGGAGGGCGGCGCTTGTGACGCCTCATGGATTGCTCGGGCCAGGGTTTCGTGTTGGGGCGGCCCTTCGAGAGCCTCAGGGCGCGGCCCCGGCCCTGCTTCCACAGGGCGCGGCCCCGTTCTGCTTCACGGGCGGCATCCGTTCTGCTACGTTTGCCCGCGATGTCTGAGCAGTCTCCACAGTCGGCCGTGCCCACGCGGGTCCAGCTTTTCGTGACCTGCCTCGTCGACCAATTCCGGCCCGAAGTGGGCGAGAGCGTGGTCAACGTGCTGGAACGCCTCGGCGTCCGGGTCGATTTCCCGGAAGGTCAGACCTGTTGTGGCCAGCCTGCGTTTAACTCCGGGTTCTGGGAAGAGGCGCGCGGCGTGGCCCGTCACTTTCTCGACGTGTTCGACGCGACGGAAGGCCCGATCGTGGTCCCGTCCGGCTCCTGCGGCGCGATGGTCCGGAACTTCTACGGCGAGTTGTTCGAAGGCGAGCCGCCAAAAGTCGACCCAAAGGACCTGGAGCGAGTACGCCGAGTTGCCGGGCGCACCTACGAGTTCACCGAGTTCCTGGTGGATGTGCTGGGACAGGACGATCCGAAAACAGGCCTGGCGGCGCAACTAAAAGGGACGGCCACTTACCACCGCTGTTGCCACCTTGAGCGCGAACTGGGCGTGGATCACCAGCCGGGCGATCTGCTGAAGCGGGTCCAGGGGTTGGAGATGCTGCCGATGGAACGGGCTGAGGTGTGCTGCGGTTTCGGTGGGACGTTTGCGGTCAAGTTTTCCGACATCTCAACCGCCATGCTCGACGAAAAGCTCGATAACGCCGCAGCCACCGGTGCGGCGACGATCGTGGCCGGCGACACCGGCTGCATCATGCACATGGCGGGCGGTCTGCGACGGCGTGGCTCGACGCAACAAGTACGCCACATCGCCGAGATCCTCGACGAGGCCACGAGCCCGGGTGATCACGCGCCCGGGGACTCCGGGGCGCATGGCTGATGCTTCCGACTACCGAGCATTTCAAAAAGGGCGCGGCGGAAACACTCGCCGACCCCGTGATCCAGATGTCGATGGAGGCCGTTTACACCGGCTTCCACCAGAAACGGATCGAGGCGGCCGCGGCGACCGAAGGCTGGGAAGAGCAGCGCGACCGCGGCCGGGCGATCAAAGAACACACGATCGCCAACCTGGACCACTACCTGGAGATGTTCGCCGACAAGGTGGAGGCCAACGGCGGGAACGTTTTCTTCGCCGCCGACTCGGCCGCCGCCACCCGCTACATCCTTGATTTAGCTCGTGCGCGCGGGGTCCGGACCGTCATCAAGAGCAAGTCGATGGTGTCGGAAGAGATGAGCCTCGCACACGAGATGGAGGCGGTCGGCATCGAGGCGGTCGAGACGGATCTCGGCGAGTACATCATCCAGCTCGCCGGAGAGGCGCCGTATCACATCATCGCCCCGGCGATCCACAAGTCGCAGGAGCAGGTCGCCGAGATGTTCGCCGAGAAGACCGGCGTATCGCCCGGGACTACCCCGGAGGAGCTGACGACCACGGCGCGCGGGATGCTACGCGAGACGTTTCAGCGCGCCGATATGTCGGTGACCGGCGTCAACTTCGCAGTGGCCGAGACCGGCAGCATCGTCCTCGTCACAAATGAGGGCAACGGCCGCATGTGCACCTCCATCCCGCGTGTACACGTCGCCGTGATGGGCATGGAGAAGATCGTGCCCTCGATGCAGGACCTGGCGCTGATGTTGCGCATCCTGATACGGTCCGCCACCGGCCAGCGCATCAGCAGTTACGTGACGATGACGAACGGCCCGAGGCGCGCAGACGAGGAGGACGGCCCTGAAGAGTTCCACCTGGTGATCGTGGACAACGGCCGGATGCGCCTGCTGGCAGACCCGAAGTTGCGGGAGGCTCTCTACTGCCTGCGCTGTGGCGCCTGCCTGAACGCCTGCCCGGTGTACCGGAAGGTCGGGGGGCACAGTTACGGCTGGGTGTATCCGGGTCCGAT
>JACZRO010000094.1 GCA_022574675.1 Chloroflexota bacterium | reverse complement strand
TGACCGGTGCGGAAGCAAATAAATCACACGCGGGATACCGAGCCAACTTTTATTTTGGGCCGGAAAGGGGCCAAATATGAGTGTTGACGCCATTTCGATCCGCCAGATGGCTGAATTTCCGCCGCCGCCTAAGGGGTTGTCGTCGGGGATGAAAACGTGGTGGGACGAAATCGTGCGCACCTACGAGCTCGAAACGCATCACCTTCGCCTGCTTCAACGCGCCGCCGAGACCTGGGACCTGGCCGAGGCCGCTCTCAAGGTCATTCGGAAGCGCGGAGCGAGCTACGAGGACCGGTTTGGCCAACCCAGGGAGCGTCCAGAGGCGACAACCTGGCGGGCCAACGTCACCCTCTTCAAGAGCCTGCTGAGGGAATTGCAACTCGACGCGGCACCGGAACCGCCGCGCTCTCCGAGGCTCAAATGACCCCCACCCTACGCGCTACTGCCGTCCGCAAGCGCCGCACGATCGAGGTATCAGATCGGGCCTTTGCATACCTCAGCGACGATCCCGAATACGCAAGTCGGGAGGGCAACGCTTTCGGGATGCTGGAACTGTTGTACCCGAGGGCTAAAGGCACATACGAAACCACCTGGCAGGCCGTGAGAGACGAGATTCTCAGAGGGTGGCCAGAGCGGCATCCCGGCACCCGGCCGCGCGCGTGGTGGCGTGTTGACGCTCCTCGCTGGGCTGACGATCCGTGGCCCGATTGCTGGTGTCACGGCACGTTCGCTGAACCACGGCGCCGGTTGGGCGGGACCGGCACGCCGCGGCATGAATGTTTGAACTACAAGCCACAGTTTGAACTAGGCATCCCTGACTCATTTATCGACGCGAGCGCGCTGGCCTACTACGTGGACAACACCGGCGGCCTCGAGAACGGCGACCACCCCGGCGAGCCCGTACATGGTCCAGCACCCGACGTCCGGCGGGTCGGACAACCCGACGGTGATCTTCCTCCCCGGAGGGTCGGGCAGCCGGGCGATCGCGGAACGGGCGTGGGCGAATTTCCTGTCCGCGGGAACGGGTGCAGACCGGTTTCGTCTCGTAGTCCCGTATTCAGGGGGCATCGACCTGATCGACGACGCGGGCCGGGTGTTCGGCATCCTTGACGAAGTGCTCGCCTGCTACGGCGGCGATGCGTCACAGGTTCATATCGGCGGCACGTCAAACGGCGGGCTGGCGTCGTTCGCCCTGATGCTGGCGCGCCCGGAGCTTTTCGCCTCGCTGCTCGGCGCTCCCGGAGGCTTCCCGAGCAAAACCCGGCGCTGCTGGCGGCGGCGCTGTCCGGCAAGCGGGTGTTCAACGGCGTTGGCGCAAACGACAACGGCTGGAAGCCCGGCGTGAAGGCGACACACGACCAGCTTGTGGCTATCGGTGTGGAGTCGGTATTCGTGGAGTTCGCGGGCCAGGGCCACCAGGTCAGCCCGGAGTTTGACGAGAGCGTGTTCTTTGATTTCTGGTCGGGCCATTGAGTGAGGGCGCAAAGCCTGCCCCGGCCCTTCGAGAGCCTCCGTACATCCGGCGAAAGCCCCATGACACCCGGCACGCCCCGCGTACCCCTCCGCGCCTGTATCATTCCGGCCTATGACGATTGAGCATGGCAGGCGCGGTTATCGCGGAAACGGCACGTCCGCATTTTGATACGCCGCGCACGACACCCGTTCGCCGGAATCTCGGCGGGGTGGCTCATCGTCATCGGCGCCGGTCTGATAATGTTCGGCGCCGCCGGAAGCCGGTTCTCGTTCGGTGTGTTCCTGAATCCGCTTACCGAGGAATTTGGCTGGACAAGGGGCTCGCTCTCGGGGGCGCTGGCGATCGCCGGGCTCGCTACGGCCTTTTTGCGGCCGGTCGCCGGGTGGCTGGCGGACCGTTACGACCCCATCAAAATGGCGCTGCTGGGCACGACGATGGCCGGGGTCTCGCTCCTGGGGCTGTCGCAGATCAACCAGCTCTGGGAGCTCTACTCCCTGTTCCTCTTGATGGGCGCCGGGTTCACGCTCGCCTCGGGCGCCACTCTGACGAAATTGATCAGCACCGCGTTCACGCGGCGTCGCGGGCTCGCGCTATCACTCGCGGGCAGCGGCTCGGCGATCGGCGAGACGATGCTTGTTCCGACGTCCGCCATCGTCCTGACACTCAGCGGCTGGCGGTATGCCTACGTCTTGCTCGGCGCCATCCTGTTGATCGTCATCATCCCGGCCTCCTACCGGCTGCTAAGAACGAAGTTCGTTCCGGAGGTCCACGGGCGAGACGCGACGAGCGATGGTCGGCCCGACAACGCGGCCGCCAGCGGGGCGTCGGCGTGCGCGTGGATGCCGGACGATGGGATGTCGCTGAGGCAGGCGGCGAGGACGCCTCTGTACTGGGCGTTGTCGCTCGGATTTTTCACCTGAGGCTACACAATGGGCTTCGTGAACGCCCACTTCGTGGCCTTCGCCGAGGGGCTTGGCGCGGGGACCATCGCGGCAGCAATCGCGCTGGCGAGCGTTGGCGTCATGGGCGTCGCCGGAGCCCTTGGGTTTGGTTATATGGCGGACCGCAGGGACACCCGCCGCGTCCTGGCGGTGGCATATAGCTTCCGAGGGATTGGCTACGGCGTCCTGCTGCTGGCGAACTCGCTCCCGATGGCGACGCTTGGCGTGATGATCATCGGAGCGTCCTGGACGACCGTTATCTCTCTCACGGGCGCGGTCAGCGCGGACCAGTTCGGACTGCGACGGCTCGGCACTGTGTACGGCGCGATCTTCGGGGTCATGCCACTGGGCGCGGCACTCGGCGTATGGATCGCCGGGCGTGTTTACGACAGCACGGGGTCGTACGACATCGCGCTGTGGATCAGCATGGCCGTCGGGCTAACCTCTGCCGCACTGATAGGCATCCCGAAGTACCGTCAGCTTGCGCCGCAAGTACAGCCAGCTATGGCAATCGCCGATTGAGTGACTGTCTCAGAGCCCGCATGCGGGTGCGTCTTTACGATGAGGCTTCTACCTCTCTCCTCGACTGGCTCCTTCGACACGCTCAGGGCAGGCTCCTCATCCGTGCCCGGAGGGCGCCCGGGTCTGGCAGAGGGGACTGTTGGGATAGTCGACGCGACCCGCCGCACGATGGGTTGAGTGGGCTGGCTGCGAATAAGCGCGGATAACCTCGCGTTAATTGCCCGGCGGCGTTACGCTTGATAGACTGGGTCCATCGTCAACGCGGCTCGCGAAGCCCCGGCGTCGGCGCTCACTCGTGGCCCGATGGGGTCATCCCCCTCGCGGCCCGCCAGGGCCTTTCAAGGAAACCGATATGACTACCGAGCAAAAAGTCACCAAAGATGCAGTGCTTGAGGCCCTCAAAGAGGTGTACGACCCGGAGATCCCGGTCAACATCGTAGACCTGGGCCTGATTTACGACGTTGAGGTCGACGACGGCGAGGTTGCCATCGAGATGACGCTGACGGCGCAGGGCTGCGGCATGGGGCCGTACATCGCCCAGCAGGCGGAGTGGCGGATCGCCGAGATCGAGGGCGTCGAAGACGTCGAGGTGGAGTTGGTGTGGGACCCGCCGTGGTCTCCGGAGTTGATTACCGAGGACGGAAAGCGTCTGCTCGGGCTCGACTAACAGGGGCGTCATTATCAGGCAATATCATTAGACGGGGCGGTCCAGCGAGGGGCCGCCTCCGTCGCGTAACCCCTTATCCGCAGGACATAACTGAAGTCACATGGCCCAAAAGCAGCGAGAGCTGACACCCCAGGAACGAGCCAAAGTCGAGGGCATGAAGCGCTCCTGGGAACAGAAGCGCCTGGTGAGCGAGCGCCTCCAGCGGATCGGCAAGCGCATCGGCGTCTACTCCGGCAAGGGCGGCGTCGGCAAGACGACCGTCGCCGTCAACCTGGCGGTGATACTCGCCCAGGAAGGCGCCCGCGTCGGGCTTTTCGACTGCGATATCGACTGCCCCAACGTGACCCGCGTGATGCGGATCAGTGAAGGCCCGAGCTCTGAAGACGGGAAGGTGATGGTCCCGCCGTCCCGCTTCGGCGTGCGCGTGATGTCGATGTCAATGTTCCAGGAGAACGAGGAAGAGGCGACGATCTGGCGCGGGCCGATGATCCACAACGCCATCAATCAGTTCCTGACGAACACGGACTGGGGCGATCTTGACTACATGATCGTTGACCTGCCGCCGGGCACATCGGACTCCCCGCTGACGGTCATGCAGACGCTGAACCTGGACGGATTTGTGGTGGTCACGACGCCGCAGGAGCTTGCGACGCTGGACGCAAAGCGTTCCATAAACATGGTCCGAAAGCTCAACCTGGATGTCCTCGGCGTGGTCGAGAACATGTCCGGTGACATCTTCGGCCGGGGCGCCGGAGAGGAGCTCGCCGAAGAGATGGACCTGCCGTTCCTGGGCCGGATAGAGATGCGCGCCGACTATCAACACTCGGAGACCAAGCCAACGGTGTTCACATCGGACGCGGTGGCCGACGAGTTCCACGTAATCGCTGACGCTGTGAGGAAGCGGCTGGCGGAGCTGGACCCAGATAATTAAACGGGAGTTGACCAGTCTGCGGGGCTCCGGTTAACTCGAACGATGCCATGCATCGACGCGTCCCCCGGGCACGGCGGCCGGCGTCTCCTGACCTTTAATCTGAACCCCGGCTGGCGCCGTTCCCTTGCCGCGGCGGCCTCTCTGGTCGCGTTTGTCGCAGTCGCATGTAACGGTGGCGACGTTCCCCCCACCGCGCCGCCCGCCACGCCCATCCCGGCCACCCCGACGCCGACGCCCGAGCCGACCGCGGCGCCGCGGCCGACCCGCGTACCCCGGCCCACCTCAACACCCGTCCCCGTGCCGCCTCCGATGACGATCGACGGCTATCTGATAGAGACGTTCAGCGGTATCAACACCCCGGGCGACATGGCGTTCGACGGCGAGAATGTCTGGATCGCGCACGTCGGAGATAACTCGGTGTCCAAGCTGAGTGATAACGGGCGGATCATCGCTACGTACCCCGTGGGCGTCGCCCCGCGGGCGATAGCGTTCGACGGCGAGTTCATGTGGGTCGGGAACAACGCCGACAGCTCGGTCACAAAGTTGACCGTCGACGGCGAGGAGATCGGGACCTTCCCGGTCGGCGGCGGTTACACGGCTCCGGCTGCGCTGATCACCGATGGAACGAACATGTGGGTCGTCGCGTCCTGGGGCAACTCTCTCCACAAGCTGGCCCCTGACGGCGAGGACCTGTTCGGCATCCCCGTACCCGGCAATCACCCGTCGCCGTGGGCGGTGACCTTCGATGGAGAGGCGATCTGGCTGGCGAGCCTGAATCTGCACACCATCGACAAGTTCGACCTGGACGGTGGGTTACTCGGGTCGTTCCCGGTCGGCAAGCGCAACGTGGACTACGAGGGCGTCGGGACCGATACGGGCGGGCAGGGCCCGACCGCGCTCGCGTTCGATGGTGAAGCCGTATGGGTGGCGTCGAACTGGCTCGATCTGGTGGTCCGGCTCAGCACGGACGGCGAGATCCTTCAGGAGATTGAGGTGGGCGAGTGGCCGTCCGGGCTGGCGTTCGACGGCGAGTCGGTCTGGGTCAGCAACTTCGTGGGTAACACCGTCACACGGCTTGCCCTGGACGGTGAAGAAATCGTCACGCTGCCCGTGGGCAAGGGACCGGTCGGCATGGTCGCGGTCCCGGCGAGGCCGGGGTTTGACGCCGCGCTCTGGGTGGTGAACACGTCCGCCAGAACGCTGACAAAGATCACGCCGCCCCAGTGATGGGGCAGAACGGCATCCGCGCGTAAGGCCAGATAGCGCTTTCCGGGAAGGCCCCGCGGACAAGCGCGTTCGCCGGCCCTTCGAGAGCCTCAGGGCGCGATTTAAGAGAATCAGGGCTCGGACCGGGGTTACTGTCGGGCGCAATAAGCCCCGCTTCTACGCCATCGGCACAAACTTGAGGCATACCGGCATCGACACGGAGACTTCCGTCCCGGTAGCTGATAGCTCCCCGGATTCCGGGTCGATCTCAAACACGACGATGTTGTCGCTATCCTGGTTGGCGACCAGCAGGAAACGGCCGGTCGGGTCGATACCGAAATTGCGCGGGTTGCGGCCGCGTGTCGGCTCGTGGCCGACGTATTCCAGGCGGCCGGACGTGGCGTCGATGGCATAGATCACGATGCTGTCGTGGCCCCGGTTGGAGCCGTAGACAAACCGGCCGTCCGGTGAGACGTGGATGTCGGCGCACGAGCTCTGACCCTCAAAGTCATCGGGCAGCGCCGGGACCGTCTGCGCCGGTGAAAGACGGCCTGTCGCGCGGTCGTAGTCCATCGCCGTGATCGTAGAATCCAGTTCGTTGATCGCGTAGGCGTGTGTGTAATCCGGGTGGAAGTCAAAGTGGCGCGGCCCGCCGCCCGGGTGAATTTCGACGTCGAGCCCGGCCGGAGCGAGCTTGCCCGCGACGGAGTCCAGTACGTACGACTTGATGCGGTCCAGCCCGAGGTCGTTGATGTAGACCCGCCCCGTCTCCAGATCCAGGTTGGCCGAGTGCGCATGCGGGACCGATTGCCGCTCTGCGTCTACGCCGCTTCCACCCTCGTGCTGGATGAAGTCCGACGGCGGGTTGAGGCTCCCGTCGGGCTCGATGGGCAGCACGGCGACGCTGCCGCCGTTGTAGTTGGCGACCACCGCGTTCCGGCCCGGGGCGTCGATACTGACGTGGCACGGCCCCGGGCCGAGCGTCGGTTGCCGGTTCAAGAAGGTCAAACGGCCCGATGTCCGGTCTACCGCAAATGCGCTGAGTGCGCCGCTGACGTTGCCCTCGTAATCGTCGATCTCGGTGACGGCGTAAAGGTGTGACAGTGACGGGTCGAGCGTCACGAACGACGGGTTTGCGATCTCCGCAGCCAGTTCCGGTGGCGCCAGGGACCCGGTGTCGGTGTCAAACCGGCTTACCTGGATGCCACGCCCGTCGCGCCGGGTGTAGGCGCCGATGAAAACGAGGTAGTCGTTGGCGGCCATGTGAACCTCCGCTGCGCTATCGAGGCGCTCACAATCCCCGTGAGCAGACGGCGATCATACCAACGCGTGTTCGGGCGTTTCACGATCCCACCTCCAGGCCCCTCGCAGGGTGTCCTTCCTGTGAGGCAGGAGGCCCTTCGTACGCCCCCTGCTGATGTCGGCCGCCCCTTACTAGATCCACGGTCCCGCATATGTGGCAGACATCGATCGCTCCGGCATGATCCGCGCCTTTGCCTATCCCGGTACCACCATGGCCGGCTGCTCGAACGCCCGTACAGGAGGCGGCTCTCCATCGAATCTCTCGATCTCCACCAGCGCCGAATGGGCGATCGGGCCCTGGGCAAGACGCGATGTGCCCTTATCCAGCGTCAGGACGTTGGGGTTGCCGTGCCGGTCCAGACCTCCGGGAGCCTCCGGGTCGTACCAGGCTCCGGTGGAGAGGATGACGACTCCGGGCCGGACCCCGTCGGTGACACGGACACCGGCCAGGCACGCCCCGCGATCGTTGAACACCCGCACCACGTCGCCATCTTCGATTCCCCGGTCGGAGGCGTCTTGCGGGTGGATGGATATGGGCTCCCGGCCCTGCACTTTGCTTGCCATGCTGACGGCGCCCGGATCGTGCTGACTGTGCAGCCGGGTGGTTGGCTGATTCGAGATCAGGTGGAGTGGGAAACTTTCCTGGCGCTCAGAGCCGAGCCACTCCGCCGGCTCCAGCCAGACCGGGTGCCCCGGGCAGTCGTCGTACCCGAAGCCATCGATAGTCTCGGAGAAGATCTCGATCTTGCCCGAAGGCGTCGATAGAGGGTGCTTGACCGGATCATTCCGGAACTCTGCCATGTGTACCCGTTCGTCATCCCCGGTCGGTAGTTCTAGTTGTCCTCCGCTCCAGAATTCGTCGAAGTTTGGGATCTCGATGTCTTCTCGTCGTTTTAGCTGATCCCGAAACTCACCGTAGAGGTGGCGCAGCCAGTCGTTTTCCGTCCGACCCTCTGTGAACGAGTCACCGACTCCCATGCGGCGAGCCAGATCCGAGAATATGTCGTAGTCGTTGCGCGACTCGCCGACCGGTGGGATCGCTTGCTCCATCGCGAATATGAACGTGTCCTCTGGCGCCCAGCCGATGTCGTTCCGTTCAAGGGGCGTGGTGGCGGGCAGGACGATGTCGGCGTGCCGTGCCAGCGCATTCCACCACGGCTCGTGGACCACGATCGTCTCGGGCCGCTGCCAGGCCTCGACCAGGCGGTTGAGATCCTGGTGGTGATGGAACGGGTTGCCGCCACACCAGTAAATGAGGCGGATATCGGGGTATCTGAGGCGTTCGCCGTCGTAGTCGAGCGTCTCGCCCGGGTGCAGCAACATGTCCGTGATACGGGCGACCGGGATGAAATCCTGGACGGGGTTCGTCCCCTGCGGTAGGGCCATGCCGGCGATCCGTCTCGCGGGCCTGCCCGTGCGCCCGAAGGCGCCGTAACCGTATCCGATGCCCCCGCCCGGGAGCCCGATCTGGCCCAGCATCCCGGCGAGCACCGCCGCCATCCAGAAGGGCTGCTCTCCGTGGTCGGCCCGTTGCAACGAGTACGCGACCGTGATGAGCGTGCGCGTCGCCGCCATACGACGGGCAAGCCCCCGGATCGTCTCCTCAGGGATGCCACTTATCGCGGCCGCCCAGCCGGCATCCTTTGGCTGACCGTCGGACTGCCCGAGAAGGTATGGCTCGAATCGCTCGAACCCGTGGCAGTGGGTCTCAAGGAAGCGCCTGTCGCAGAGCTCGTCTACGACCAGGGTGTGGGCGAGACCCAGCATCAGCGCGGTATCGGAGTTCGGTCGCGGCGCCAGCCATTCGGCATCCATAAAATCGGCCGCGTCGTCTCTCAGGGGGCTCACGTTAATGAAAGTCACGCCGTTGGCTCGACACCGCTTCAGCCAGTCGAGGGTGGTGTGCTTGCCGGCGCCGCCCGGGCTGATCTGGGCGTTCTTGGGGGGCATGCCGCCGAACATCACGACGAGCCCGGTGTGCTCGGCGATCACCGGCCAGACCGTCTGTTCCTGTGTGAAGGCAAGGTGGCCACGTCCGAAAACGTGCGGGACGATGACCTCACTGGCGGCGGAACTGTAGGTGTTGACCGAGCGGACGTATCCGCCGATCTGGTTGAGGAACCTGTGAATCTGGCTCTGGGCGTGGTGGAAGCGGCCCGCCGACGCCCAGCCATACGATCCTCCGAAGATGGCCTCGTTTCCGTGGGATTCTTTTACCCGCTGAAGTTCCTCGGAAACAAGATCAAGGGCCCGGTCCCAGCTCACCGGGACGAACGGCTCGACGCCACGGCCTCCGCGCCCGCTCTGGGGTCCGTGTTTCAGCCATCCGCTGCGGACCATGGGCTGTGTGACCCGGGACTCGTGGTGGACCGCGGTGGGGATGGACTGGCCGATCGGTGAGGGATCGGGGTCGCCGGCCCACGGCTGCGCGTCGACGATTCGGTCGCCCTCTACCTCGATGTCGTAGACACCCCAGTGCAGAGATGTGCGCGTGCGCTTACGGACGGTTCCGGCCATGTTCCCCTCCCGGCGGTAATTCTCCGGTTTCCGGTCGTCGCCGGTTACCGGGCAGCTGGAAATCACCAGGTCGTGCGGATATTAATACGAGGCCGTGACATATTCGAGAGCGGGAGTTGGCCTACGCCCTCAGAATCTCCCGCCGCGCCAGGATGCGCTCGGTGAGCGGCCGCATCCCCAGCTCCTGGGTGATGGCCAGCGCCTCGTCCTGTAGCTCGATGGCCTTCTCGTGGTCGCCAGGTTCGTCGTGGTCGAGCAGCATCTCGGCGTAGTCGGAGCCGGTCCATGCGAGTTCGGGGCGGTATCCGGCGTTGCGGCAGAACACGAGTCCGTCCTCGAAATGCGAGATCGCATCGTCTCGCCGTTCCATCGCCCTTGCCAGACGTCCGAGCATCCGATCCACTGACATCCAGCTGAGTGCCGTTTTCGAAAGGGGTTCCAGTTCGTTGTACGCCCAGTCAACGAGTCCTTCGGGCATGTTCGATTCAGCAAGGTAAGACGTCGCGGCGGCGAGGCGTGTGTTCAGAACCTGGTAACAATCATGCCGCATCGTCCCTTGATCCATATTGGATCGAGTATCTGCAATCAGCCTGATCAACTGTTCCCGCCCACTCGATTCCAGTTGTATCGAGTCCACGAAACAGGCTCTGAGTAGGCTCAGGCCA
>JACZRO010000225.1 GCA_022574675.1 Chloroflexota bacterium | reverse complement strand
CCTTTCACGCCTACGGCCATAGCTTCCGCGACCGCGTGCGGAAGTTCGCCGGAGAGTTCCCGAACCCGCCCGACGTCGTCGCCTACCCGCGGGATGAGTCGGACGTCGTCGCTCTGCTCGACTGGTGTGGCGGCGCGGGCTACGCCGCAATCCCGTTTGGCGGTGGTTCTTCGGTCGTCGGTGGGGTCGAGCCGCCGGCCGGGTACGACGGAATCGTCACGATCGATATGACCCGCATGGACCGCGTGCTCGAGGTCGACGACATATCGCGAGCGGCGCGGGTCCAGGCCGGCGCACTCGGCCCGGTGCTCGAGTCGCAACTCAAGCCGCACGGCTTCACAATGCGCCACTTCCCGCAGAGCTTTGAGTTCTCCACGCTCGGCGGATGGATCGTGACGCGGTCCGGCGGCCACTACGCCACCAACCACACGCACATCGACGAGTTTGTCGAGTCGATCCGCATGGTGACGCCGTCCGGGTTGTGGGAGTCGATCCGCGTTCCCGGGAGCGGCGCCGGCCCGAGCCCCGACCGGCTCGCACTGGGGAGCGAGGGCATCCTTGGGATCGTCACCGAGGCCTGGATGCGGATACAGGGTCGCCCAAAGTTCAGGGCGTCGACCGCCGTCTCGTTCCCGTCGTTGGAGTCGGTCTCGGAAGGCGCCCGGGGCATCGCCCAGGCCAAGCTCTGGCCGGCCAACCTGCGGGTGCTGGACCCCGGCGAGGGCAAGGCGATGGCCGGGCTCGACGGTCAGACCGCCATCCTGATCATCGGGTTCGAGTCGGCCGATGTCCCGCAGGAAGCTTTCATCAGGGAGGCCGTCTCGATCGCCCGGGACGCCGGGGGGCAGGTCGACGATGACGAGATCGTGATCTCGCCCGCGCCTGCCGGGGCACGACCGAGCAGCGACCCGGCCGGGCGGCAGGGCGCCGTGGGCGCGTGGCGTGAGGCGTTTATCAACCTGCCGTACGACTGGAACGACATTGCAGGTCTTGGCCTGATCGCCGATACGTTCGAGACCTCGATCACGTGGGACCGCTGGCCGGACTTCGACCGCTCGGTGCGCGCAGCGGCGCAGGATGCGCTGGATCGCGTCTGCGGCGGCGGAACCGTGACGGCGCGTATCACGCACGTTTATCCGGACGGACCGGCGCCTTACTACTCATTCACCGCGCTCGGGAAGCCGGGCTCCGAGCTGTCGCAGTGGGCGGAGATCAAGCAGGCGGCGTCGGACGCCGTGATCGCCGCCGGCGGCACCATCACGCACCACCACGCCGTCGGTCGCGACCACAGGCCCTGGTACGACAAACAACGGCCGGAGCCGTTTGCCGCCGCGCTCCGGGCGGCCAAAAAGGCCGTCGACCCGCACGGCATCCTCAACCCGGGCGTTTTGATAGACCCGTAAATCGTGTCGATATCTGCGAAGGCAGTCTGAACCAGGCCCCAACATACCCTCGTAATCGCAAGGAGAGCCGCAAATGTCCGTCTACACCGTCGCCGAGATCACCGTCAAAGACCCGGAGGCTTACGCCGAGTACCAGGCGAAGGTGCCGGCCACGATCGAGATGTACGGCGGCCGCTATCTCGTCCGCGGCGGGAATGTGACGCCGGGCGAGGGTGGCTGGTCGCCGAACGGCAGGATCATCATCCTGGAGTTCCCGGACATCGAGTCGCTACAGAAGTGGGCGACGTCGCCGGAATACGCCCCCGTCGCGGAGATTCGCCACCGTGCCGCCGACTCGAAATCCTTCACGGTCGAGGGCGTCTAGGGCCGAATTAACGGTTCAGTCGAATTCTGTCATCCTGAGCGCAGAGAAGGATCTCCCGGCTCTCAACCGACGAGATTCCTCGTCGCAGGCTCCTCGGAATGACAAAATGCGTACCTGGCGCCGTCACCGGAGCCTCACGCAGAGGTCCCGAGCCTCTGGCGCGCGCCCTGAGGTTCTCGAAGGGCGTTTCGTCCAACCACGCTGAGCGCGGCCCCGCGTCACTCGCGGTCGAAATCCACGCTCCGCAGGTCCCGGGTCGGGCGGGTCGGGCGGCCGTCGATCACCGGCCCTCCCGAGCGCTCCTCCGCCTGCTGGCGGTCGTAGCGCCGGCCCATCCAGCGGATGATCAACGGGACGACCCACCGGACCAACCGGAACAACACGATCGGGATCAGGAAGCGGAGAAGGATTGCCATCGATGCCCTGTATTAGCCC
>JACZRO010000093.1 GCA_022574675.1 Chloroflexota bacterium | reverse complement strand
CGGGGGAGTGGCGAAATGGCAGACGCGCATGCCTTAGGAGCATGTGCCGCAAGGCGTGCCGGTTCGAATCCGGCCTCCCCCACCAATCGTGAAAACCATCGAAGGCCGGTATAGTGTCGGCGACCAACCGGGCACGGAGCAGTCACATGTTGACCCCCATACTCCGGCAAGCGCCGATTCGCTCTATGGTGAGGATGTTTGCCATAGCATCGGCGGGGATGGTTGCCGCCGCATGTGGCAGTTCCCCGACCGGGACTTACTTCGGCGCTACAGATCCGATCTTCGACCGGCACTCCCGAACGATGGCCGACGCGGAGGCGTCGATGTTCGAGGCAACCTCGACGAATGGCGACGGCCTTTTTACGTTCGGCGGGGACACAGTTATCGCGGCGCGCCTCCTGCCGATATTCCGTGACACGGCGTGGGTGGTCGAGAAGGACATCTCTGAATGGGACGCTATCGACGTCCCGGTGGTCACCAGCGACTACCACTCGCTGGTCCGGGAGGCGATGTACCTGCGGCTTGATGCGATGCAAAAAGGCGTCATCGCCCTTGAGGCGCTCACCACGGGAAATGGCGCGGGTGAACCGTTGGCGGACGCCGAGTCCGCCATGGCGAAGGCCAACGTTATTCTCCAGAAGGCGCTGGACGAGTCCGACCGAATACGAGGCTGAACGTCGGGCGTGGCAATCCCCTCGGACTCGCAGGGGTTGCGACGGCCGCCCTGCGTGCTGTGGCTTTTTACTCCCGCCGCAGGTTGGATACGAGTTGATCGCCGGCTCGCCGTCGGAAGTCGGTCCGGCGCGGGTCGTCATGCCCTGTGGGCCATTTTCTGAGATCCATGCGCTGTCGCGCTGTCGCCATGGCTTCCGGACGGGAATCCCGGCATGAGTTTCCGGGGCGCAGCAATCGTATGCCGGTCGTCGATTACGAAGCCATAAACTTACGCCAGTACCAGTGCACCGGCGCTGTGACCTCTGCTACATTCAAAGCCTCGATGGCCTTAAATCCTGAAACATCACCGGACCCGGCGGAGCTGCGATCTTACCTCCGGCACGAGCTGGAACTGGCCGCGCTGTACCGGCGAATCGCCGACGCCGAGTCCGATCCCGAGAAGGCGGCGGGTTTCGCCCGGCTGGCCCGGGAAGAACTGGAGAATGCCCGCGAGTGGGCCGAACGTCTGGGGATCGACCCCGACTCGATACAGCAACGCGGGTTAGGGATGAGGTTGCGGCTTGTCTGGTGGGCGTCGCGGCTCATCGGCTCGGAGCACGCCGTGGCGCTGCCGCTCCTCATGCGTGGCGAGGAACGCGCCATTGCCGCGTACGCCTCGCACCCGTCGTTGAGTGAGCTTGAGGACGAGGCGCGGGCGCACGCATCTGAACTGGCCGAGTTGGGCGGTCCGGGGGCGTTCGACGGGATCCGCACGGTACTGGGGAGAAGCGCCAGTTCCAGCGGAACCCTTCGAGCGACGGTGCTCGGCGTCAACGACGGGTTGGTGTCAAACTTCGGCCTCGTGATGGGCGTGACGGGCGGCACCAACGACTCGCAGATCGTGTTGCTCGCGGGGATCGCCGGGCTGTTCGCCGGGGCGTTCTCCATGGGCGCGGGCGAGTGGATATCGATGCGATCACAGAGGGAGATGTTCCAGCACCTGATCCGCTTCGAAGAGCGCCTTATCGACAATCATCCAGAGTCGGCGAGGGCGCAGATCCGGGAGATCTACGCCGGCAAGGGCATTGGCAGCGAACAGGCGGCCGCGATTGCGGAGCAACTCATGTCCAACCGGGACGCCGCGCTAGACGTACTGACGCGGGAGAAACTGGGCGTGAATCCGGCCGGACTCGGATCGCCCTGGGGGGCGGCATGGAGCTCGTTCCTGGCCTTCACCGTCGGCGCAGCGTTTCCCGTGATTCCTTTCATTTTCGCGACCGGCAACACGGCGGCGGCCGTGGCGGCAGGCGGCAGCTCGGTCGCTCTGCTTGTTGTGGGCGGGGCGATGGCGGGGCTCACCGGCAACCTGGTCTTGCGCGGGGGGTTGCGTATGCTCATCGTGGGCGCGGTGGTCGCGACCGTTACGTTTGGCATCGGAAGCGCGGTCGGCCTGACGCTGGACTGAGGGACACCGGTGCGCGGCCCACATGCGTGCGGGGCCCGCGTCCGTTCTATCATTCGTGTAATGGAACCCTCGCACATACGCAATTTCTGCATCATCGCCCATATAGATCACGGCAAGTCCACGCTCGCCGACCGGTTGATGCAGGCCACCGGCGCCGTCTCCGACCGGGAGCTCACCGAGCAGCACCTGGACACGATGGATTTAGAGCGCGAGCGCGGCATCACGATCAAGGCGCAAGCGGTCCGGCTGACCTACAACGGGTCGGACGGAGCCGAGTATCAGTTGAACCTGATCGACACGCCGGGGCACGTCGATTTCACATATGAGGTGTCGCGGAGCCTCGCTGCCTCTGACGGCGCATTACTGGTGGTGGACGCGACGCAGGGCATCCAGGCCCAGACCCTCGCCAACATCTACCTGGCGATGGAGTACGACCTCAAGATCATCCCCGTTGTGAACAAGATCGACCTCCCGGCCGCCGAGCCTGAACGGGTTGCCGCCGAGATGGCGTCAACGTTCGGGTTCACCGACGACGAGTTCGTGTTCATCTCGGCAAAGACCGGCGAGGGTGTCGCCGAGATCCTGGAGGCGGTTGTGAACCGCCTGCCGCCGCCATCCGGAGATCCTGACGCGCCACTCCGGGCGCTGATATTTGACAGCAAGTACGACTCGTACAAGGGCGTGGTGGCGTATATCCGGGCCGTGGACGGGCGGCTTGATCTCACCGGCCGGATCCGGCTGATGGCGACGGGCGCCACGGCCGAGGCGCTTGAGATCGGCTACTTCAGCCCTACGCCGATCAGTATCAGTTCGCTGGAAACGGGCGAGGTCGGCTACGTCGCCACGGGTCTGAAGGACGTGTCGGCTTGCCGCGTAGGCGACACGATGACGGTCGGAGAGTCGCCCGCCTCGGAGCCGTTGCCGGGTTACGAGCAGATGAAAGCGATGGTGTATACCGGTCTTTACCCGGCTGACGGCGAGTCGTTTCCGGAGCTGCGCGACGCGCTGGAGAAACTGCGTCTCAACGACCCGGCCCTGACGTTTGAGCCCGAGTCGTCGGCTGCGCTGGGTTTCGGGTTTCGCTGCGGATTCCTGGGCCTGCTACACATGGACATCACGCAGGAGCGCCTTGAGCGCGAGTACGACCTGACGCTAATCGCAACGGCGCCGAGCGTCGGCTATCGCGTGCGTCTCACGAACGGCGATGAGATCGAGGTGGACAACCCGTCCAAATTGCCGTCGATGCAAGAGATCGACAAGATCTTCGAGCCCTGGGTGGATCTGAGCATTGTGGCCCCATCGCGATATATCGGCGCCGTGATGGAGCTGGTGACCTCACGTCGCGGCGAGTACACGCGCATGGAGTATCTCCAGTCGAAAGACTCGACGCGCGAAAACGCTTCCAGCTCAGCCGCCGCCGACGCACGTGTGTTGCTCGAGTACAAGATGCCGCTGGCCGAACTACTCGTCGACTTCCACAGCCAGCTCAAGTCACGAACACAGGGATACGCATCGATGGACTACTCCATCGGTGAAGCACGACCGGGCGACATGGTGAAGCTTGACGTCCTCGTGAACTACGTGCCGGTCGACGCGCTGTCGATGATGCTTCACCGGGATAACGCGCAGTCGCAAGGGCGGGAGCTGGTGGCGAAGCTTCGCAAGCTGATCCCGAGACAGATGTTCGATGTGCCGATACAGTCCGCCGTCGGCAACCGCGTCATCGCCCGCGAGACGGTAAAGGCGATGCGGAAAAACGTCCTTGCGAAGTGCTACGGCGGCGACGTGTCGCGGAAGCGCAAGCTGCTGGAGAAGCAGGCAAAGGGGAAGAAGCGGATGAAGAAGATCGGCAGCGTGGACGTGCCGCAGGAAGCGTTCATGGCGGTGTTGTCGCTGGAACGGGATTAGGCAGGCGGGGGCGTCCCACAAAAAGACGTGCTTCGAGAGCCTCAGCACGCGGGTGGGAGGTGGTTCCCCGGCGGCGTACTTCGAGAGCCTCAGTACGCGTGCTCGTTGGATGGCCCGCCGGCTAAGCCGACCCACGTTGGCGACTGTAGCGCGCTCCCCGTTTGAGAACGCGCCCGGGCCAACGTTCGCTCCATCCGCGCCCTGAGGTACTCGAACGGCGAACGCGCGATCCCTAACCCGGCGTCGCTAGTGCAACGCGTCAGGGTAGGCGCGCTCGCCTGCACGGATCGGCGCCGAGATGCGGTTCTCGGGCGGTGGTATCGGGCAGGCCCACAGGTCGTTGTATGCGCAGTACGGGTTGTAGGCGTAATTGAAGTCCAGCCACACGTCGCCGTCCGGCAATGTGTGGAGTTCCACGTACCGGCCCACGGCGTGGGTCTCGTTTCCCGCGGTGCCGTCCCGGAACGGCAGAAACAGGGGCCCGTCGTCCTCCTCACGGAATACCGTGAGCGTCGTCTGCTGATCGCCAATCGCGAATGAAATCTTGGCCCAGCGTTGTGTGGTGGTCGTGCCGCCCGTAGTGACGGGAATATCGACCGGGGCGGAATCCTCGACCAGGTTCGGGGTCAGTTTGAAAGCGAGCTCGAGCGCCTCATCGAAATAAGAGAGTCCCTTGAACCGCTTGCGCTGGCCGTCGGTAAGCGGAGAATCATTATCCGATCCGAAAAAGACATCTTTCTCGGCCCGGAACTCGGCCAGGCGGGACATATCCAAGTGTTTCCTTAGTTGGGGGCGAACCGCCGGCGGGCGCAACCTGTGGGGCCGGGTCTGGTCCCGGTGTTTGAGTGTTTGAGTTGCCGGCTGACGATTCGATGCAGTTATGCCGGTGTCGGGTTCGCCGACGCCGGATTTGAGGTCTCGGGAGCGGCGCGCCGGGTCGATCAGTCCCGCGCAAGTCCCAGTGCGGCGACGGCGTCCGATAACTCCGGGCGTCTGCGCGCCTCGTAGACGGTGGCCGCGAGCATCCCGGGCGGTGTCCCGGCGTCGATGTGATGGCCCTCGAACTCGCAGGCATGCACAGGCTCCGAGCCGATAGCTGCGGCGATGGCGTCGGTTAGCTGAATCTCGCCGAGCGCTCCCGCAGACCCGGACTCAATGCGGTCAAACACGCCCGGGGTCAGGACGTAGCGGCCGATGATCGCCAGGTCGCTTGGAGCCTCCTCGATAGGAGGTTTCTCGACCAGCCCGCGGACGCGGTGGACCCTGCTTGAATCCCCGTTTTCCTTTGGCCCGGCGATCGGCTCTGCGTCGATGATCCCCAGGTTCGGGATGGCTGCCCGGGGGACGCGTTTCGCGGCCACCACGCTGCCGCCGCGCTCCTCGGAAACGCGGTCAACTGTGCGATCGCAGGCGTATCTGACCAGATCAAATCGTCCGGCAAAAGCACGGCGAACGACTCGTCACCCACAAAGTCCCGCGCCATCAATACGGCGTGGCCAAGACCCTTCGCGTCAGCCTGTTCAAGCACGGTGATATCGGCCAGCGAGTTGATCTTCTTCTGCTGCGCCAGGTGGTCGGCGTCGCCGCGCTCCTCGAGGGCGCGTTCCAGGAGCTCGTTCGGGCGGAAGTAGTCGGCGACCGCCTCGGCCCCCGGCGAAAGCACAAATGCGATCTGATCGATGCCTGCCGCCGCGCATTCCGCGACCGCGTAATGGATGAGCGGCCTGTCGAGTACCGGAAGCAGGACCTTTGGGACCACCCGTGTGACGGGCAGGAAGCGGGTGCCCAGTCCGGCGGCCGGAATCACGGCCTTGCGCACTGTTTGAGGCATGCGGACAGTGTATCCAGAGCGTGTGGAGACGCCAGCGCGCGGCCGGCGCCGCCCGGTGGCATACACGGTGACACGCCGGGGGAACGGCCGGGCGCCGGGCCGGAACCCGGGTGCGAGCGACGTATACTGGAACGTGGTCGTGCTAGGCGGGAAGCTAGCGGTGTCCTGTACCTGCAATCCGCTTCAGCAGGGCTTAATTCCTTCCGGAGGCCTTGCACGTTGGTCACTACGTCGTAGATACGGTGTTGAGAGTTGGGTCCTGCGCGGCGAGGCCTCGTGAACCCCGTCAGATCCGGAAGGAAGCAGCGGTAAGCGAGTCCCCTCGGGCGACGCAGGTTGGCCTGGCTCGAGTCGTAATCTGCGCGTATACCAGCGCTGCTCGTTCGAAATGAAGGTGCACGGCCACTCCAAGTACAACGCCCGGGGGCTTGCGCCGTCCGGCGGTAGCCGCCGGACGGTCAGGCCCCCGAAGAAATCGCTGGGTCAGCATTTCTTACGCGACTCGGCGATCGGTGAGCGCATAGTCGAGGCGGCGCGTATCGAGCCGGGCGAGACGGTGCTTGAGATCGGCCCCGGCCGGGGCGCGATAACCGGCATGCTTGCGGACGTGGCGGACCGCCTGGTGCTCGTGGAGCTGGACGGCAATCTCGCACAGATGCTCTCCGAGCGCTACGCCGGAAACGAAAACATCCGCGTCATCGAGTCGGACGCCCGGGACCTGGACCTGGGAACACCCGGGGGCGAGCCCGGGGACATTCCCGAGATCGTCGGCCGGCCTTACAAGATCGTGGCGAACCTGCCTTATTACGCCGCATCGCCCATCATCCGCCGCTTCCTGGCGGCCGATAACCCTCCGGCCGAGATCGTGGTGATGGTGCAGCGCGAGGTAGCGCGGGAGATGGCGGCGCCGGAAGGGAACATGGGGATGCTGTCGGTCGCCACACGCTTCTACGCCGACCCGGAGGTGCTTTTCGACGTGCCGGGCGCGGCGTTTATCCCGCCTCCAAAGGTGGTGTCGTCCGTAATCCGGCTGGTGAGGCGTCCGTCTCCTCCCCTGGAACTTGACGACGAAGCGAGCTTCTTCAAGTTCGTGCGCGCCGGGTTCAAAGCGCCCCGCAAGCAGCTCCACAACTCGCTGGCGCGCGGGCTGTTGATCGAGGTGCCGGAGGCGGCAGGCATCATCGACCGGGCGGGACTGGACTCGATGCGACGCCCCCGGACGCTATCGATCGCCGAGTGGGGACGCCTCTATGAGGCGCGGGCCGGGATCGCCGCGGACGGGCCTGCCGGGATGCCCGCGAACGGGCCGGAAGGAAACGACTGATGGCCCGTGGGGTGGCGCTTGAGATCGAGGCGCACGCCAAGGTCAACCTGACGCTGGAAGTGCTGGGGAAACGGGACGACGGCTATCACGACATCGTGTCGATCATGCAGACGATCGACCTTCATGACCTGGTGTCGTTGAGGCTGTCGGACGACCTCACGCTTGCGTGCGACGACCCCGGCCTGGCCACCGACGACAACCTGGCGCTCGTCGCCGCCCGGAATCTGCGTGATGCGACGGGCGCCAGTACGGGCGCCGAGATCCTCCTGGAGAAGCGCATACCTGTGGCCGCCGGGCTGGGCGGCGGCTCAAGCGACGCGGCCGCCGTGCTGACCGGGCTCAACCAGATCTGGGAGCTCGATCTCGATCTGCAGGCGCTCGAAAAGATCGCCGTCGAAGTCGGCTCCGACGTCCCGTATTTTCTGAGCGGTGGCACGGCTCTCGTGCAGGGAAGGGGAGAGCATGTCGTCCCGCTGCCGCACGCCAATATCCTGTGGATGGTCGTGGTGTCGCCGGAGTTTGATGTGTCGGACAAGACCGCTCGCCTGTACGGAGAGGTCAGCCGTTCCGACTACACGCGCGGCGTCCTGACGCACAAACTGGCGGGACGCATCCGCGGCGGCGGCGATGCCCCGGCGCAGTTCTACTTCAACGTCTTTGAACCGTATGCGGCGACAGTTTTCCCCGAGTATGGGGCGGTCCGGGAGACGTTCCGAGGGCTGGGCGCGATGGGCATCCTGATGTCGGGCGCCGGTCCGAGCATGTTCGCCCTCGCCCCGAGTCGTGAGGTGGGACTGGCCTGGCAATTGATGCTGGAACGGCAACACGGGCTGCGGGCGTACCTGGTACGGCGCTGGGACCCGCCGGGGCCGAAGCGGCGGTCGACAAAAAGGGCGCACGTGAGCCGGGAATCGCGATAGATGACGATTGTTGCCGGCTTCCTGGCGGGCACGGTGATGGCGCTCATATTTGTCGCCCACATGTCGGTCATGTTCATCTATAACCCGCCGGGCTTCGTGAAGAACGTCGACATGGAGGAAAACAACCTGGCGCGCGTGATCCTTTACATGCACGGAGTGGCGTTGCTGACCTGGCCTGCGGTCGGGATCCTGACGGCGCTGGCATATTCCGCCGTTCGTGACGAAGTGCACGATGGCTTGTTCATCATGGGGGTACTCGTCGTGGAGCTGGCGATGGCCCCGGTGCTCATCCTTCTTGCAAAAGGACGCAGGCTCCACCTTGCCGCCCAGTTTTTCGCGTTCTTTATCGTCTTCGGGTTGGTAGTCCCGGTTCTGGTGGCACAGGCGTCTTGAGCCGTGCCAACGACGGCCGACACATGGCGGTCGCCGCTCGGAAGCAAATCAAAAAGGCCCCGGCATTTGCCGGGGCCTTTTCCGTGTGAACCGGGTTAAATCTGATTAGCCGACCGCTTTTACAGCCGCCTTCACTGCGTCGTAGTCCGGCTCGATGCCGGGGTTCTCGCCGCGCCACACGTACCTGATTGTGCCGGAGCCGTCGATTACGTAAACGGTCCTGTTGGCCGCGGTGTAGCCGTCCATGCCGGCGAAGTTCTCGAGCACGGCGTCGTATGCGCGCGCCGTGGCGGCGGTGTGGTCGACAAGGATCGGGAAGTTCAGGTTGTGCTTGGTCTTGAACTCTTTGGCGACGAAGAAGTTGTCGACTGCGATGCCGAGCACCTCGGCGTTGGCGTTGTTCAGCTCCGAGAGCGAGTCGCGGAACGCGCAGGCCTGGTCGTCACACAAGCCGGAGAACGCGGCCGGGTAAAAGCTCAGGACGACGGTCTTGCCGGCGTAATCGCTGAGGCTGACGTCTTTTCGATCACTGTCCTTGAGGGAGAAAGCGGGGGCTTTCGTCCCGGTCTCGAGCGGCATATACAACTCCTGTGTTTTGTCGCGCGTTATGCGCGATTACCCCCGTGGCGGATCAGGGGCGGCAATTATGGCATGTTCAGACCCGGCCCGGGTCCTAACCGCCTCCATTGACGGCCATGACCGCCTTGATGATGCCGTCCTGCTGCTTCGAGTACATCTCGTACGCCTCAGGGACCTGGTCGAACGTCATCCGGTGCGTGATCAGGGTTGACGGGTCTACCCAGCCCCGGTCCATGAGCGAGACCAGCTCTTTGATGTCCGCCGTCGGATCGCCGGAGCCGCGGGAAGAACAGGGGATGATGGTTGCGACCTTGCGCATCCAGTCCATGTGCTTGAACGGGATGACGGAACCGAGGCTGATCAGGCTGAATCCCAGTACCTTGCCGTAGGTGTTGACAAAGGAAATGGCCTGGTTCAGGCCTTCCGGGTCTCCGGACGCGTCCACCACGACGTCCAGGCCAAGACCGTTCGTCACCTCGGAGATCGCCTCCAGTGGATCGTCGTGGTCCGGGTTGATGGTGTCTGTCGCGCCGAGCTCTTTCGATTTTTCAAGCCGGTAGTCCAGCAGGTCAAATGTGACGACCTGCGCCGCGCCCTGCAGCGCCGCCAGGTTGGTGAAGCACAGTCCGATGGCGCCCTGGCCGAGCACGCCGATCCGCAGGCCGGCCGTCGCTCCCCACAGTTTCGTGGCGAACAACACCGTGCCCATGGGCTGGCACATGAGCCACTCGTCGAGACCGCGATCTTCGGGGAGCGGGATGGTCAGCGACCTGGGAACGGTTATGTACTCGACAAGGCCGCCCAGCGCGTCCGGGTCCCTGAAGTTCGGCAGGACGATCATGCGCTGGCCGACCTCGATGCCGTCTGCGCGCGACTCGACCACCGTCCCGGCGATCTCATGGCAGGGCGCTCCGGCCCGGCCCGGATACATTTCCTCCGGAAGGACCTGGTCGTACTGCATGTGCGTGTCGCTGCCGCAGACCGACACCTGCTGCACCTTGAGAAGGATCTCGCCCTCCGCCGGCTCCGGAGTGTCCAGATCGTAAAACTCGAATGTCTGGGGGGCGGTAATTCGGGCTACCTTCATCTGTCTGCGTGCCTCACTTCGTGGTCCTCCGGGAAGAGTAAAAGGCGACCTGCGGCGAGCGGTGTCCTACGGGTCGGCGGCGATTCGCCGGTATCTTAGACCTGAATCCGGCAGACACGCGGCGGCGCACCGCGTAATGCCGGGTAACAAAAGCGGGACCGGGCGATCCACGCCGCGCCGCGCCCT
>JACZRO010000092.1 GCA_022574675.1 Chloroflexota bacterium | reverse complement strand
AGGGTTTCAGCGAGCCCAATGTTGGGTCGGACCTGGCGTCTCTGGAACTGCGGGCGGAGCGTGACGGCGACGATTACGTGTTGAACGGCTCCAAGATGTTCACCAGCTACGCCTACCACGCCGACTATATGTACCTGCTGGCCCGCACCGACCCCCAGGCCCAGAAACACCGGGGCATCAGCCTGTTCATCGCCGACCTCAAGACCCCGGGAATCAGCCTGCAACCCCTGCCCTACATCAACGGTGAGATGGCCGCTCAGACCTTTTTCGATAACGTGAGGCTGCCGATCTCATGCCTGATCGGCGAGGAAAACCGGGGCTGGTATCACGCCATGACCACGTTGGACTACGAAAGGTCCGGTCTGGGAAGGTACGCAATGGTCCGGCGGGTCTTCGACGATTTCGTCGAATTCTGTCAGGGGTCCGCCGCCGACGGAGGACGGCCGTTGGCCGAGCACCCTCTGGTGCGCCACCAACTGGCCCAGCGCCGGCTGGGCATGGAGACTTGGAAGCTGCTCTGCTGGAACGTGGCCTGGATGCAGAGTTCGGGGGCAGTGCCCAACGCCGAGGCGTCGGTGGCCTTCTTGTACGGCAGCGAAGAGCGGTTACGGTTCGCCGAGATGGCCATGGAGGTCCTGGGTCCCTACGCCACCCTGCGCCACGGCTCCCCGCTGGCCCCGCTCTTGGGCAATATCGAGGGCATCCACCGCGAGGCCATGCACCTGCACGGCGCGGGCACAACCGAGATTCACCGCAACATCATCGCCCAGCGTGGCCTCGGCATGCCCCGCTAAGGATACCTGGATATGGACTTCGGCCTGACACAAGAGCAACAAATTTTGCGCCGTTCCGCAAGAGAGTTCCTTGAGGCTGAGTGTCCCACGTCACTGGTGCGGGAAGCCGAGGAATCAGGGGAGGGCCATGCGCCGGACCTGTGGCGGAAGATGGCCGGCCTGGGTTGGCTGGGGATCGCCCTGCCGGAGAAGTACGGCGGGACCGGAGGCTCTCTCACCGGTCAGACCGTGCTGTTTGAAGAGATCGGACGGGCATTGACGCCGGGCCCGCTGCTCACATCGATCCTGGCGGCCCAGGTGGTGTTGAATGCCGGAGACGACCGTCAGAAAGACCATCTGCTTCCCGGCGTGGTCAGCGGCGACTTGATATTGACCCTGGCCAGGGGAGACAAACTGGAGACGGCGTCCCGGGACGGCGGCCTGACCGGCGGATCGACCGGCAACATCAGCGTCCGGACGGGCGACCGGTTTCTGATGACGCCGACGGGTTCAAGCCTCGGTAGGCTGGATGCTGACCGGCTGACTTTGCTCGATGCCGCCGGCAATCATCTGGACGGCGATCCGCCGACGAAGGAATCCGTGCTCCATCTGGCGATGTACGGTCGCCGGCCGGACGCGCAGGCGGTGATTCATCTTCATTCAACGCATGCCGTCGCCGTGTCGTGCCTTGATGACATCGATCCGGCCGACGTGCTTCCGCCCATCACCGCGTACTACGTGATGCGCGTCGGCGTCCTGCCGCTCGTGCCGTTCTATCCTCCGGGCGATGGCGGGTTAGCCCATGCTGTCGGGCGACTGGCCGCTGAGCATCATGCAGTCCTCCTCGCGCACCACGGCCCGGTCGTCGCCGCAAATTCGCTCGCCGCCGCGGTGGACGCGGTAGAGGAGCTGGAGGAGACTGCGCGTCTGTATCTGCTCCTGCGGGGCCACGGCTACAACACCCTGACCGACGATCAGGTACGCCAACTGCGGAGCCAGTAGATCGCGAAGGACTCCCCGACCGGGGCCCTAACAGGCGGGCCGTGAAGTGACCGCCGTGGATATCGACCTCTTCAAAAACTGGCCGTCTCCGGGCGAACCCAGCAACTGCCCCTTTTCGACCACCACCTTGCCCCGGAGCAACGTCGTGACCGGCCATCCCTCGATGTCCCACCCCTCCCAGATGCTGTAGTCCTCCAGGTGGAGGTCGTCGAGCGTCAACTTCCGCTTGATCGAGGGATCGATGATCGTTATGTCGGCGTCGCTGCCGGGAGCGATCGCGCCCTTCTGCGGGTACATGCCGAATATCCGGGCGGCGTTGGACGACGTTATCTCCACGAACCGTTCCAGCGACATCCCACGCTTCGCCACGCCCTCCGTGTAAGCGATGCCCACCCGTGTCTCGATGCCGTTGTGGCCGCCCGTGACGTCGGCCACCGTCTTGAACTTGATCTTCTCTTCCCAGGTGGTGGATACGAGGTCCGTCGCAACCGTGGAAAGGGTTCCGTCCAGCAAGCCCTGCCACATCGCCTGCCCGTCTGACTCGTCCTTCAGCGAGGGGTAGGTGTGGTACTTCATGCCGTTCTCCTCCCTGTAGTTGGCGGCGCTGAAGCAGGCGTAGTTGTGGAGCGTCTCGCCGTAGACCGGCATGCCAAGCGACCTCGCCCGGGCCACTTCCTGGATGCCCTCGATCGCGCTGATGTGGACGAAGTAGACCGGGCACGACTTCAGTTCCGCCAGGCGGGTGACCCGCCGGAACGAGACGTCCTCAGATTCCCGGCTATGCACCTCATTCATGTGCCACCACTCGTAGTGCCCCTCGGCTTCGGCGCGCTCGTAGTTGTAGTGGACCATCTCGTCGTCTTCCGAGTGGACGAGTAGCATCCCGCCGGAGGTCGCCACGCGTTCCATGATCGAGCCCAACCGCCCGAAATCTGTCCGGCGGTCCTCCATCTGGGGACTGGGCGGCCGGATGCTCGTCGTGAAGATCTTGAAGCTGGGGATGCCCGACTGCACCAGCTCCGGGATCTGGCCGATGTCCGTCTCACTGGCGCGGTTGCCAAACATCGGGTGGTACGCGTAATCGGTGTAGCCCTGGCCTTTCCAGCGCTCTGCGGCCTCATCGACCGCGTGCAGCAGGTCATGGCCCGGGACCTGGGTCGCGAAGTCGAGCACCGTCGTCGTGCCCCCGAATATTGCGGCCCTGGAGACCGGCTCGGCGCCCGATCTTTCGGGCTGCCTCGGCCCGCCGATATGGGCGTGCGGTTCGATGCCCCCGGGCGCCACGACCATGCCGGTGGCGTCGATCGTCTGGCCGGCCGTGAAGCCCTCAGCGCCGGGGAGCGTCACGGCCGCGATGGTGTCGCCGGAGATGTGGACGTCCATGATCCGGGCGCCCGAAGGGGTGACCACGGTGCCGCCCGAGATGGTGATGTCCAGCATGGATGCCTCCGTTTACGCGTCCCGAGTCGGACCGATTTCGTAGCAGTGGCGGCATCATACGGCAGAGATCGGGATTAGGTTCAGGACACGTTCGGCAGTACAGTACCCGTCGCAGACGCGAGGCGTGATCGAACGACACTTCACCCCCACCTTTCGACGAGCTCAGGACAGGCTCCGAACCCGTTCGATTTTGTGCCGGGCGTTCCCTTCTCCCAGCGGGAGAAGGCGAGGATGAGGGAGAAGCTCCGCGGTCCGCCGCGGCCGAACGCGGGAGACGTGGACTTTACTCAGGTACAGACGAACAAGACAGCAGGTGAACAATGCCGGACCAGATACGCATGGGAATCATCGGGGCCAGCCCGACCGTCGGCTGGGCGCACCGGGCACACCTCCCCGCCGTCGCGGCGGCCACGGGATTCGAGTTGACCGGGGCCTGCACGACGCGCATGGAGACAGCGGAAGAGTCCGCCCGGCAGTACGGCGCAAGGATGGCGTTTGACGATTACCACAAGATGCTCGCTCACCCGGAGATCGACGCCGCCGCGGTTGTGCTCAGGGTGCCGACCCATTACGACATCACGAAGGACGTGATCAACGCCGGCAAGCACGTGTTCACCGAGTGGCCGCTCGGGAAGACAACGGACGAGGCCCGGGAGCTTGCCGCCCTGGCCAGGGAAAAGGGTGTGCGGGCGATCGTAGGTCTGCAGTCCCGCGCCGCCCCGGCCGTGATGCACATGAAGGAGCTCGTGGACGCGGGCTACGTCGGCCAGATCCTCTCCTGCTCGCTGCGACAGATCGGCGGGGGCGTCCTGACCCGTGATTCCGGCCGGACCTGGCAGCGTGACGTTGAGCTGGGCGCCAACACCCTCACCATCTCCGCCGGCCACTCGATAGACGCATTGCGATTCGTGGCGGGCGATATTGTGCGAGTCTCGGCGCAGGTCACAACGCAGGTCCCCCAGTGGCATGAGACCGACACCGACAAGATGGTGGACGTCACATCGCCGGACAGCATCCTCGTCAACGCCACGCTGGACAACGGCGCAGTCGCATCGATCCACGTCTCCAGCATCCCGTATGCGGGAAGCGGGATGACGATGGAGATCTACGGCACAAAAGGCACCCTCAAAGCAACCTCGGGCGGGTCCGCGAACGTCGGCGGGCTGCTGCTCGAGGGCGCACAGGGAGGGAACGATCTGACCGAGATCGAGATCCCGGCCCATCACACATACGTGAGCGAAGAGATGCCGAAGGGCGCCCCGTTCAACGTGGGGCAGATGTACGACCAGTTCGGCAAGGGCATACGCGGCGAGGAGAGCAGCTACCCTGACTTCGATACGGCCGTCGAGCTTCACGTCCTGCTGGACGCCATCCGTCGGTCATCGGACGAGGGCAGGACGATCGACGTAAGCGCATCGTAGGGGCCGCTGACTATCCTTCCGGGGAAGGATGGAGCGGCAGGGCGTGGAATCGGCCGACGGGGCTTAGAAAGGGCGGTCCCTCCGGGGAAGGATCGCCCTTGCGTCAAAGACGACGACCTCCTCCTCGGATGTCATTCTGAAGCCCGCACGCCCAACACGCCCCGAATTCAAGGAATCTCCCGGCCTGTACTCCGCCACATCCATCAATGGCAAACCAGTCAGTCATCACGCCAGCCCATCGTAGGGGCCGCTGACTACCGGCCCGGGCGGCCCGGTGGGGCGCGTAGCCAGCCGACGGCTGCAGAAAGGGCGGATAAGTCCGTTGCAGCAGCCGGCGGCGGCGCCCCTGCGGTGATACGGCCAGACAAACAACAGGGCCGGACGGGAGTCACCCCGCCCGGCCCTGCACTTTGAAGCAACCGTCTCAAGGTCCCCCTCTCCCGGCGGGAGAGGGTTGGGGTGAGGGAGAAGTCTCATCGCCGAGACTCCACCACCCATAGACCCCGAACCTACGCGTACTTGCCGGAAATCTGCGGCGTCGTCCCCTCCTGGCCCTTCGCCGCCATCTCTTTCCTGGTCTCGCGGCCCCACGTGCGCTTGAGATTGTCCTTGACGTGGACGTTCAGTACCCCGAGCCCCTCGACCTCCAGCGTGACGTGGTCGCCGTCCTGGAACGAGTTCAACCCGCCGTGGTTCGTGCCCGTCGCGATGATGTCGCCGGCCTCCACAGGGTGGATCGAGGTGACGAACTCGACGCAGCGGGCGATGTTGTGCGCCATGTCGTCTGTGTTGAACTTCTGTTGCACTTTGCCGTTGTTCGTCAGCGTCACCCCGAGCTTCTGGGGGTCGGCGATCTCGTCCGCCGTCACCAGGTACGGGCCGATCGGGGCGAACGTGTCGCGACCCTTCATCGTGGTGAAGCCGCCTTCCGGAAGTCCCCGGGCTGAGCCATCGATGAAGTTGATGTAGCCGAAGATGTGGTCGAACGCGTCCGCTTCCGCAATGTTTGACCCGTCCTTGCCGATCACGAGGGCCAGCTCTGCCTCGCCCTCGAAGATCGTCGCCGGCACATCCGTCAGGACCATCGTGTCGCCATCGCCGATTACGGAGAACGGCGACTTGGTGAAGATGTTGATCTGCGCCGGCGCGTCCCGGGTTCCATCCTCCATGTAGTTGACGGCCATGCAGTCGATATTTGTCGGCTTCGGCAGGGGAGGGCGGAGCCGGACGCTGGAAACCGGCACGCCGTCGGCGGCCTCGACAGCGGCTTCGAGCTTGCTCTTGTAGGAGCCCCAGTTGTTGATGACGCCGCGGATCACGTCCTGCGGGCCGAGCTGCGGAATGCCCGCAACCTCGTCGGAGAGATCGACAACCCGGTCGTCGCCCTTCAGCGCGCCAAACCGGAAATCGTCGAAGAAGAGGAGTTTCATTGCTGCGCTCCGTATGGCCGGTACACGGTCGGCACTCGCCCCCGTGGGGCCCGGCTCGATGGACGCCCGAGACTATAGCAAACGTACGCAGGTGTGGGCTGAACGCAGCATGAGAAAAGGCGCGGGCTCGTTCGCCGGGGCCTTCAAGTACTCGGAGCGTGGTTGTGGCGATCCGACCCGGAGTCGAACCTAATATCTATTGTCATAAAGAGCCCCGATAACCCAGGTCAACCGCCCACTCGCGTCATCGGCAGCGTTGTCCCGGCCAGGGCCTCTACCCTGGGAAGTTACCTCTTGATGGCAGCCAGGCCATTCTCGACGCCTGCTGTTGCCCATACGGCCCACGGCATGGTGAAGAACTTGAAACCCTTGTCCACGTAGAAGTTGGGGTCCATTCCCGGAGGAATGAAGAACATGCCCGGAACCACGCCGTGGTTCTTGCACGCGGCCGCAATCTTGTCCAGTCCGGCCTGGTAAGTCTCGGACGGGTAATCCAGGGGTACCTTGAGTTCGATCGAGAGGTCCGATGGACCAACCAGGAGGACGTCGATCCCCGGGACACTGAGGATCTCATCGAGGTTGTCGATCGCCTGGTTGGTCTCGATCATCGGGATGATCATCAGGTCCTTGTTCACGGCGTCGAGATAATCGCGGTAGTCATCGAACTCGCCCCACTCGCCACGGACCCCGGCGTTGCTGCGATCACCCAGCGGGGAATACTGGCAGGCCCGCACCATGGCGGTGGCCTCTTCTGCGGTGTTGACCATGGGCACGATGATGCCCCTCGCGCCGGCGTCCAGCGCGAAGCAGATCAGGTCCGCATGGTTGGCGCTCACCCGGACGATCGGTGCGGCCTTCTTGCCGTTTGTCGCCTGGACCCCGGGTATCAGTTGCTTTATCTCCCAGGGTGAGTGCTGGGTATCGAAGAGCAGGAAGTCAACACCCACATCGGCCAGGACGGCCGTCACCTCGGGATGTGGGGAGCCGGCCGTCCCGATAACGGTCTTCCCGGATTTCAAGAGATCTTTGACAGCGTTCACGTGACTAGAACCAATACCTTTCAGACTGCGAATGCCAGATGACGTTCCCCAATGACGTCCCGGGGGTTTTTGTATCGGAGGCATCTCTGGCGCGACGGATTCTCGCACATCGTTCAACCGGCGAGTCAAACCTGACCCTCCATGCGCCCGAGCTGTCGGGCAGCACGTTTGGGTTTGGGTCAAGTCAGGACGAGGTAGTTGCTTGGCGGCCGTAGTCGGCCGAGTCCGGCATCCCCGGTTCGCGCAAGCCCGCATGTGCATTGACACGATTAGCACATATGTTCTATTCTGAAGTGTGAAAGGTCGGCGATTACTCCCCGCAAACGGGTACCCACGGGGGCGACATTCCGACCCGCGGACAAAGGGCTAACGTACGGCGCCCTGCGTTCGCTCAAATTTCGGGCCCATTGAGATTGGGCGCGATCGCATCGAAAAATAGCGGCACGAACCGGGTCGCGGAGACGTTCTTGGTGCCAGAAGCTTGCGAGGTCGCGGGGCTGGAGAGGCGTCCGCCGGTAAGTGCCGAGATAGAAACACCGTTGGATATTCCGTCGCGGCGGTGGTCAGACCTGCCACTTTGCAGAAAGGCCGGCCAGACAGACGGACGCCTGCCCGAAGCGCGGAACACAACCGGGATCCTTCGTTTGAAATAAAGGGAAGGAAAGTCGAGATAGGCGCCGGCAAAAACAGCGTAGCTGCGCCCCCGTAAAAATCGGGGAACCGGTGCGATCGTGCCCTGAACCCGCGCCCGTCACCGCACTTGACGCGGACTAGCCCACCACGCGTCGTGAGTTTGCTCCCTCTCCCCCACGCCGGGTGCCCGCCGGGCGCGGGCTGGGGTGAGGCAAGACAACGACCACCGATACAGTCGTCCGCGCCAGCTCAGACAGCCAGGCTGTCAACCTGGGGCCGAAGGAGAAGGATCTCCCGGGCCCGGCGCCCGGGCTGATTCGTCCGTAAGTCGTTGGTGATCCGCCCCGGACTCGAACCGGGAACCTACTGATTAAGAGTCAGTTGCTCTGCCAATTGAGCTAGCGGACCAGGGGAAGTCGACCGCGCAGGGCCGACGTTCAATTCAACTGCGGGGTCTGGGCAGTGTCAACAGGTGACGGTGGTCGGTCCTTCGAGAGCCTCAGGACGCTATCTGGGGCCTCGGCACACGGTGGTCGGTCCTTCGAGAGCCTCAGGACGCTATCTGGGGCCTCGGCATCAGGACGCTCTCTGGGGCGTCCGGGTTGGCTTCACTGAAGGCCACTCCCTAGTTGGCCAGGCCTTCTACTACCTGTACTGACGGCATCCGGGTGAAGACCTGCGGGTCTATCTTGACCTTTGCGGAGCGGCTGCCCCCTCCCAGGATTATGTAATCGAGAGACATGATCCGGCTGTCCACGTAGACCGGCAGGTCGTCTGGCAGGCAGAAGGGCGTTACGCCTCCGATCATCATCCCGGTCAGCTCGGCGGTTTCTTCGGCCGAGGCGAACGACAGGCGCTTCACGTCCATCAGCGCCTTCACCTTGTGGTTCACGTCCAGGCGTGTGTGGGCAAGGGCGATGCAGGCCGAATACTTTTTCTCGCCCCGCTTGGACACCACGAGGATCGTGTTGCCGGACTGCTCGGGCGGATATCCGTACTTCTCGCAGAATGCGGCGGTGTCAGCGAACTCCGGGTCGCACTCAACGATCTCGTACGGCACGCCGATAGCGTCCAGGGCGCGGACAACGTCGGTCTCGTCAGGCAAATTAGCTCTCCGAGGCCAGCTTGCCTGCGACCGCCCAGTTGGTCCGCGGCACGTCGTGGATGATCACCTCGGTCGCCTCGGCGGGCGCGCCCGTATTCTTCACAATGGCGGCCGTGATGTCCTCCGCAAGGCCTTTTTTCTGCTCCACGGTTCGGCCTTCGTGCATGTAGACATGGATACTTGGCATATCGGGAACGACTCCGGGGGACTTGTTGTACAAGTGGTATTCGTCTGACTGCAACAGCAGCGCGGGGCCGATTATATGCGCGGCTCCGGACATGGCTCCCACCGCCGGTTCCGTTAACTACCCGTGACTACCCGGAACGGGCAAAAACGTACGTTCCCGTGACCGGACTTCGCGCTCACCCTCGGCTTGCGCCACAATGGCGCCCGGGGAACCCGTTCAGCGGTCACCGGACGACCTATACGCCGATCGACAAACGTTCAGCGAGGAACTCCGGTAGGCCGGCTTCCCGGATACGGGTCTGTGCAAGCGCCAGGTCGTACTCGACACGACGGAACTCGACCTCCCACGCGTCTGGATCGAGAAGGGCGTAGCTGGCACGCGGGTCGCGATCACGCGGCTGGCCCACACTGCCGGGGTTCAGGTAAAGCCGATCGTCGCCGAGCGAAATCCGTTGGCCGGGCGAGTGTTTGACCTGTCCGGCGACGCCGTCCGCGGTAACCCGGACAAGAAACGGCACATGGCTGTGGCCGACCGCGCACGCCTGGGTCTGGAAGTGTTCCAGGTTCTCCACCGCCGCCGGGCCCGTCCCCAGGTACTCCCACACCGGGTCGCGCGGGCTGCCGTGGACGAGCGTGAAGCGATCGACGACCTGTTTCGGCGGGAGGCTTTGCAGGTATTCACGCTCGTCGTCGTCGAGGGCGTTCGCAGTCCACTCGATGGCCTCGCGGGCGACCGGGTTGAAGTCTTCTGCTGAAATCCGGCCAATCGCCGCCAGTTCGTGGTTGCCCGAGATTACCGTCGCATCAAGATCGCGCACGGCGGCGATGCAATCGGACGGGTCTGCGCCGTAGCCGACCGTGTCACCAAGCACCCATGCGCGCTCAAACTCTCCGTCCGCGTCAGCCAGGACCGCTTTCAGGGCTGGATAGTTGGCATGTATGTCCGAGAGCAGAAGTGTGCGCATGGGACTGGTTACGTGAAGAGTTCTGCCGACCGTATGTGGAACGGCTCCTCTGGAATCATTCCCAAGAATTACGTCCAGGAATCAGTCTGGCGAATCACTTCCGGGAATCAACCCGGGAATCAACCCGGGGGATCACTTCTGGGAATAGCTCTGGGGACCGGCCGGAAAGCCGATAGTACGGGATCGGTTTCCGGCGGTCCCCGAAACTATAATCGGGGCATGGATTCTGATGGTTCATAAACGCGCGGCCCGGAGGGCGTCGCTCGTGGTGGGAAGCACCTTGCCTGAGCCTCCGCATCCGCCACTCATGTACTTTCACTAAGGTCGGTTTATTTTTGCGCAAACCCCATTTCCTGCTTCCAGAATTGCATACGCCTACCGTCACCCTTGCGTAAACGCGCAGTACCATAGGGTCCCGTTGCGCACGCTATTTTCAGGAAACGTGGAATTCTCTGGCAGAGTAATCGCACCGGACACGTTGTTCGGTGAAATACTAAAGGAGAAGAAAATGTCAAAAGACAAGAAGAATAACCCGCTGGACAAGATGCGTAACAAACTTGACGAGGTCACGGCTCTTGCTGAGAAAATGACAAGGGAGGTGAAA
>JACZRO010000091.1 GCA_022574675.1 Chloroflexota bacterium | reverse complement strand
AGCTCATGGCGCTCATCAAGTGATGCGCCTTCCCAAAGGTCCGGCAGTCGTTTCAGCAGTTCGCCGGCGTCCGCTGCGGCATCGACCTCGGGGACGACCAGCGATTCCAGTTCCATTTCGAGCGTCTGTTTCTGGCCCCGGTAGTCGTTTTCGGAGGAGAGCCCGTCCCCGTATTCGTGCCCCATGTTCACCCAGTCACATCGGCTCGGTTGACTCGTATGTCCGTGGATTGCGTGGACTGCCCTGCCCTGCCCCCTGCAATACTCCGGAGTGGTCTTGGGCGGCCACGATCCTTTCTTCGAGTTTGGGGGGTAGTGGGTTCGAATTCCGCAGGCTCCATCATCTCCGCCGCACGCAACAGGGTTCCCCGACGAGCGGTTTCATACGGTTGTCTGTTCCGCACCGCCCCGATGCAGATCGACCGACGGGCCCGGACGCGACTCAGCCAGACCGGGCGACACTCTATAATCACGCCGTTGCCGCCGAGCCCAACTAGGTTTTCGTAGGTCAGATGCTGGGATTCGTTTTCTTACGCCTCCGTCTTTGGGAGGGGTGTCCCGCTTTCGCTGACATCCAACCCCGGCAACGCCGACCCCCGAATCCGTTTCGCATCCCGGATGCTATGGGAGCCGATTGCTCCCGCGCTCAGATGTTGAACTGGGGGTCGCTGTAGTCGTCCAGCTTGTTGAATATCTGGATTCGCCAGCGTTGGGAATCCACGACGAACAGCCGTGATCGAGATGCGTCGAAACTGACGCCGGTGGGCAGGGCCAACATGGTTTCCGGGTCGAGGCTGGAGACGCGGCGCCGGGCCTTGTAGACGTCCGGGTTGCCGCGGACGTACTGCTTCTGCCACTTGGACAGCTCGATGGCCGATCCGCCCAGCTCAGAGATGTATCCGCCATCGCTGTCGAACACCTGAACCCGGTTGTTGACCCAGTCACAGACGTAGATATCACCGTCGGGGTCGACGGCCACGTCCGACGGGTGGTCGAACTGGCCTTTTTCGGAGCCGTAGCCGCCGAGTGCGAATTTGAAGTTCCCATCAGGGTCAAACTTCTGAATGCGATGGTTTTTGTGGTCCGCCACGTACACATGGTCGTCGCTGTCCACGGTGATGCCCCAGGGCGACCGGAACTGGCCGTCTTCTGAGCCGTGGCTGCCCCACGCATTTACGAACTCCCCGTCCGTAGTCAATTCCTGGACACGGTGGTTGAGGGTGTCCACGACAAGCATCCGGCCACTCGCGTTGAACACGATGCCGGACGGCCTGTCGAACTGGCCCTCACCGATCCCGTGTTCACCGATATGCCTGAGAAATAAGCCGTCGCGATCGAAAACAGAGACCAGGTGACGTAACTCGTCCGTCACGTACACGTCTGAATTCGGTCCCACTGTGACGCATGCGGGCCAGGCATCCCTGAAAAATCCTTCGTTGACCTCGCTGAACCTGGCGGTGACCTCTTCGTCTTCCGGTTCCGGGCCGATGGATAGCCTGAGCACGTCGGTAAAACCGGCGGCCTTCTTGACGATGTAGACGTCGTCGCCCTCGCCAAATGCGAGGTTGACGATGCCGGTTATCTGCCTGCCGCCGACGACGTGGCTGAAGTCAAAAACCCGTCCTGCTGCGGATGTCGTGAGCACGTGGACCTCTTCCGATTCCCGGTTTTCGTTCTGGGGTTCCTGTGGCGGGCGCGTTCCCCTATTTGAGGATGAATTCCGGTTTCTCGAACGTGCCGCCCACGATCGGAACCGGGTCGAGACCAATCCAATCTTCGACGAGGGTCGTGTAGACGCTGCGGAAGTCCAGGTCAGGCACCAGATCGCCCTGGTCCAGGTCGCTGGCCTTCATCGACGGGAACTGGCCGTACATGCCGCCCTTCACGCCTTTTCCTATTGCCAGGCACACGCCGCCTGCGCCGTGGTCCGTCCCGGAGCCGTTGTCGTACACACGGCGTCCGAACTCGGAGAACAGGAACATGACGACGTTATCGGCCGCGTTGTGCTCCTCAAGGTCGTCGAAGAAGTCCCGGATGGCCGTGGACACCTGGGACCAGAGCTTGTGGTGGGTGCCGAGCTGGTCGGCATGCGTGTCGAAGGAGCCGTGGTCGCAGTAGAAGACCCGGGAGCCGAGGCCCGCCAGGTGCACCTGGGCGATGCCCTTCAACTTCCGCGCAATGCTGGAGTCCGAGTACTCCACGGTCGAGGAGTAACTCCCGGGCGCCACGTTCAGGATTTCGGCGCCCTTGAGAGCGTCCAGTCCGGTCTGGCCCAGGTAATCCATGACCGGCCCGGAGCCGATGGCCGGTGAGTACATCCTCTTGTAACGGCCGAGCACGCGGTTGAGCTTCTGTTCAGGCGTGATGTCGGTCAGGAGACCGTAACTATCGATGTTCTCCACGGTCGCCACCGGTACGTTCGGGGCCACCAGGGCGCGGAACAGGGCCGGTCCCATGCTGACCGCGGTCACCACGTTCTCCTTGTTGGGATCCAGCTCGCGGACTACCCGGCCCAGCCAGCCCTCTGTACCCAACGTGTCCGGCTCACAGGTGTGCCAGATGTCCATCGACCGGAAGTGGGAGCGGGGCGAGTTCTCGTACCCGACCCCGTGGATGATGGCAACGTCCCCGGCCCTGTACATCTCCTGAATCGGGCCCATCGTGGGATGCAGGCCGAACTCGTCGTCCAGCGTGAGGATCTCGTCCTCGGCCACGTTCACCGTTGGACGGTAGTCGCGATAGCGGGGGTCGTTGTACGGCACGACCGTGTTCATGTAGTCGTTGCCGCCGGTCAACTGCAGGACGACTATGACCGGGTCGCCCTTTGAGCCGTTCCCCTTTGAGCCGTTCCCAATCGAGCGATTCAAGATAGTCCTCCCATTTGCCTGCCCGTCGTGGTGAGCCGGGGCCTTACCTTTATGAGAGTTGATACTCCCGCAGAGATACGACGAGTTGAAGGATCTCCGTCGCCTTCGCTGCGCCGCCCTGCCCTGGGCGGTCGTCGTCCCAGTCAAACTCTCCCAGATCGCGCGCGTGATCCACTAGTTCCAGGCGCGACTCGGCGGGAATATCGAGCGGTCCCATGACGTCGAGGCAGGCGTCGACTACGTCCTCCGGCGCGCGTCCGGCTGATTTCACGCGTTCGATTATCTTGACCACGCCGGGCCGGGACAGATCGCTGATCATCTCGGCGATGAAGTTGGTCCGCTTCATCAGGGTGCCGCTGTTGATCCATTCGATACCGGAGTGCCAGCCCTCCACGCTCGGGGGGTTGAGCAGTTCCTGGCCCATGAACCCGATCTGACTGGCCCAGTCCATCGTTTCCGGCATCGGGCGTTCCGCGTCGCCCACAAGGCGGAGCGTCCCCACCACCACCTCGGTCGGGTTCTTGACCCGCTTGAAACGGGCCTCCTTGAAGAAGCGGGAATTGAATACCATCTGGAGCACCGCGCCGATGTGGTAGTCACTTTCAATCAACGCGTCGGCGATGGCTTGTACTGCTTCGGGGTCGTTGGGCGGTGTGACCGACCATGCGGGCACCTGGGGTTCGTCAGCGACGAAGAAGCTGTACAGGTGCCGTGCGATGAACGCCGCGGTTTCGGGCTTCGACAGGATGATGTCGATGATCTCTTCGCCGTCGAAGTCGCCCGTGTGGCCCAGGAAGGTTTTTTCGCCGGGATCGTGGTCCTCGGGCCGAAACTCGAACTCCCAGTCCCAACGGCCCATGTGAAAGCGTGGGAGCTTGTGCTTCAGGGTCCAACCGGTGAAGGCGCGGGAGCACTCTCGCACGTCCGTCTCGGTGTAGTTCCCGACCCCCATCGTGAACAGTTCCAGCAGTTCCCGGCCCCAGTTCTCGTTCACCGAGTTGGCATGGTTCTCGTGGTTGTCCAACCAGAAGATCATGGCGGGGCTTTTCGCCACCGACATGAGAAGTTCCTTGTAGTTACCCAGGCACTTCTCGCGGAACGTATCGACCATGTCTGCGATCTCGTCGTAGTGGTCGACCTTGGACACGCCCGTCGCAAACAACTGGTGATAAAACAGGCACAACTTTTCCTGTAAAGGCGCCTTCGTGTTGATCATCCGCCAGACCCACGGGGCGTGGCCCAGACCGCCCATCGTTCCCGGTTTCCACCAGAGCGGGTAGTAGCGCAAGAACTCGTAGATATCTACGGGCTCCTGATCCTCGGGGCTGAGAAGTTCCTCGACGGTCGCTTCATATCCGAATTCGACGCGCCGCTCCAATTCGTCGCGGGATGCGCCGAAGCCAGCCCTGCGCATGAGGTGCGCCATCAGCGCAATTTTTTCGTCGGACATGTTCCCGGACCCCCGCGTGCAGTTGATTGCCGGGCAGTGTAAGGCAGGCGCGCGTTTATCGCAGGCCGATGGGAACGTCGTTAGACGGGAAGTGCAGCCTGATCGCAGCGCGACGGGATCTTGTGACCCGAGATGCGGAGGTCTGTGGGTCGGCCGTTCCGCTGCTGGAGGAAACGCCGAACGCTCACCAGGACGCCTTCAAGCGCAAGCACACGGTGTCAACGGGCAGGCATAACGTGAAACAGGCGGTGCCGTAGATTGAACTCCCGGCAAAGGGCGTTCGGAGTCGCATAAGCGCAAGGTTGTGGCTTACGCTGCGAAACGTGGGGCCAATCCGCCGATCTCATGCCCCGGCGGATGTGCGGACACCGAGAGGCGGTCCGGCACCGTCCGACCATACGCGAGAAGTGGGATGGGGCCCGGCTCAGCGCAACATAGGGCGAGCCTGGGAAGATCGGCCCCGTTTCTGTAACCGTGTTGGGCGACCCGTAGCACGCCGATGTTGCATGCGCGGAAGAGGCCAGCCTCCGGGGGCGGAAATGGCGCGAATCGCCCCACCGCTCAAGTCCCGGGTTGGGCGCACCTGTTTTCAGGCAGCGGCCTGCGGCGAGCCCGATCTCGGTTGGGCCTCCGCCAACTGAGCGGCCTGATCAAGTGAACCGAGATCCACGTCAAGGGCGATCCTCTCGATGTCGAGAAGGATCGTCAGACCCTCCTCCAACCGCGCGATCCCGTTCACGTACGTCGCTCTGGAAACCCTCATGGACATCGGGATCGGGTCCACGAGGTCCGAGGCGAAACGTACGACTTCGATCACTTCGTCCACCACCATGCCTATTTCGCGTCCGTCGACGTCTACGACCATTATTCGGGAATCGGACGTCCGCTCTGAAGGCGGCAGTTGGAGTCGTGTATCGAGGGCCATGACGGGTGTCACCTGGCCGCGGAGGTCGATCACCCCGAGTAACCCCGTTGCGGCCTTCGGAACATGCGTGACCTCTTGATGGCGGAGGATCTCCCGGACGAGTTCGATAACGATTCCGAAGCGCTCTGATCCCAGGCGGAACACCACGATCTGCTTTTCGCTTGGACCGGATTCCGTCGGCTTTGTGTTCAGGGAGTTTTGTTCGGGCATCTGATTTTCCTTATCGATTATCTGGCGTGCAATTGCCACCGATAGGCCGGACCGTGAGGCCGCGAGGTGTGTTTCATCCACCTAATTGGACGGGTGAGAGTCGGCCCTTTTTCCGGAGTCAACGCGTAATGAACTATCGGAAGAGCGGCCGATCTCTCCCGCGAACGATCTTCCGGTTGGAGCCGCCCGGCGCCGGGGTTGTCCGGCGCCGGGCATGAGGCGGCTACGCCGTAGCCGCCCCCTTGTGTCCACTGGAGTCATCGCGGGTCAACTTGAACGCCCCCACGACGGCTTTGAGGTCTGCCGCCATGTTGGACAGCGTCCCGGCCGAAGCCACGACCTCTTCGACCTGAGCGCTCATCTCCTCTGCCGAGGCTGACGTCTCCTGGCTGGCGGCGCTTGCCTGCTCCGTGATCGCGGCCACACCCTCGATGGCGGTATCGACCTGCGCAGTGCTGGCCGACATCTGTTCGGCGGCGGCGCTGTTCTCCTGCGTCACCGCGCCGACGCCTTCCAGTACCTTCACCATCTCGTCGCTCGAAGCCGCTACCTCTTCGGCCGCCGCCGAGATCTGCTCGATCCGCGCCGCCACGTCCTCGGCCGAGGTGAGGATCGTGTCCAGCGCCTCGCCTGCCTCCGCCACGAGCTGCGACCCCTCTTCCACCTGCGCTGCGCCTTCGTCGGTCGCCTTCACAGACTCCTCGACGCCGGCCTGGACGTTTTCGATCAGCGTGGCGATCTCCGATGTCGCTCCGCTGACGCGCTCGGCCAGCTTGCGTACCTCGTCCGCCACCACGGCGAACCCCCTGCCCTGCTCGCCCGCCCTTGCGGCCTCGATGGCGGCGTTGAGTGCGAGCAGGTTTGTCTGTTCCGCAACGTCGTCGATGACGGCGACGATCTTGCCGATCTCGGCTGACTGCTGGCCCAGGCTGGAGATCTTTTCGGACGCGTCGCGCACGGCCGCGCGGATGCGCTCCATGCCCTCGACGTTCCGCTTTAGAACCTCCGCCCCGGCCCGGGCGGCGTCGCTCGCCTGCCGCGCGCCCTCCGTCGCCGCCTGCGCGTTGGTCGAGACATCGACGATGGCCTGGGCCACCTGCCCGCCGATCGTGGACGCCTGGTCGATCGACTTCGTCTGGGAAGCGCTCCCGTTTGCCACCTGCTCGGCGGCCTTCGAAAGCTCACGAATGATGCCGGCCGTGTCCTGGACGCTCCGAGCTTGCTGCTCGGCGCCCTTCGCCCCATCCTGGGCCGATTTCGCGATCGCGGTCGTCGCCTGCCCCGCCTGTTCCGCCGCGCTGGAAAGCTGCGTGCTCGCCCCCGCCACGCCCGTCGCGGATTCATCCACCCGGCCGACCAGGTCACGGAGGTTGTCGATCATCCTGGCGAAAGCGTTGCCGAGCGCGTCCTGCTCAGACTTCGGCGTCACATTCGCGGTGAGATCGCCGTCGGCGATTCGCTCGGCGACGCCGGCCATGTCCCGGAGGCTGTCGATCATCCCGGAGAATGCGTTGCCGAGCGTGTCGCGCTCAGACTTCGGCGTGACACTCACGGTGAGATCGCCGTCGGCGATTCGCTCGGCGACGCCGGCCATCCCTTTCAGATAGTCGGTCATCGTGGCGAAGGCTGCCGCCGTGGCGCCGACTTCGTCGCGGCTGGTGACGTTGAGGGTCTGGTTGAGATCACCCTCCGCCATGCCCTCGGCGGCACGAAGCATCTGACCCATGCCGCCCGCCATGCCGCGCGATAGAAAGATCGCAAGTGCGGCCCCGGTCAACGCCGCGATCACCAGGGCGCCGATGGCGATCGAGGTCGCGAGCGACTTGGCGTCGAGGGCTTCGGCGAATGCGACATCGATCTTGTGCTCGACGGCGGTCGCAAGGACCCCCAGCTCTTCTTCGAGGAGACGTTCGTCCTCCTCGAGTAGTTCGAGCTCGTGAATGATGGCTTCATCGCCGGCGCCTGAGTGGACGAGATCTATAAGTTCGTCGCCGGCGGCGAGGAAGATGTCGTACTCGTCCTCGACCTCGAAAAGAAGCGCAAGCAGCTCATCGTTTCCGTGGAACTCTTCTTCGAGTACGTCGAAGTGCTCGAAAACCGCCTCGGTCTCGTGCTCGATATCGACCAGGTCCTCTTCATTTTCGGTAATTATGAAGTCTTCATAGGTGGCCGTCTGCTCAAGAATCAAAACTTCAAGTTCCCGAACGCCCACGTCCTGTACAAGGTCCTCGGTGACAATCTCCGTGGTGTGGCCGGCCACGGAGCTCAAACCCCAGAACCCGACGCCGAATACGGCGATCATCAGGACAATCATGACCCCGAATGCCCCGAGCAATTTGGTTTGAATGTTCAGTTTCATAATTGTTCTCCAACAAGGCTCATTTTTGTAGGTGCGTGTGGTCGCGACCGGAAGGATTGGGCCGGTCGTCTCGGGTGCCCTCGGCCGATTTTTGGAAGACGCCACTGCACGGGGTTCGTGGCCAGAATCAGATGTGTATCCGTTACTGGTCGTCCCGGTGTGAGCGGTCCCCTCGTCTACATCATGATCGGATCCGCCGCAACATTCGTTTACGGAAATGAGCACGAACGTCAACACGATCATGACAAACACCGATGCCGTTTTCGATCGATGTCGGTCGTCTCCAATTAATGCTCAATGTGGCCTCCCAATACGATTGCAGGGCGAATTACGACGCTTCGACGACTCACTGGTTTTGGTGCGATCGAGCCCCGGATCAGTTGTCGCCGTAACCACTTACGTAAGCATTCTGTGTGGAACGAAACATTCGGTTACACGCGCATTTATGTAGAGTCATTTGGCGCACACGCACCGGGTAGCACCGCGGACGCTGAATTCAATTACTCGGCAATGCTTGCCAGTGGTACTACCCAGAAGTTCGACCCGAAGGCGGGTGATGCGGCCCAACGTGCGCGAAGCGATGGGGACGCGACTTGTTCAGTCGAGATCGATCGCTCGTTCTCAAAAGCGGAGTGCGATCGCCGTCAGGTGTCGCAGGGGCCGAGATGAGTCCCGTCGAATCACATCAACTGAACAGTCAGATCATGCCTGTCGACGTCGCGTCCGGAAGGCGTTGCGTGTTCACCGCCGAGTTCGACTCTCCCCCGTCTCCACCAGGAGCACAGGTATATAGGTCTCAGGTCAGCGGGATGATGATAGGGCTCAACCCGCGAACGATCCCATACCGAAGTCGAAGTTCCACGTGATGGGCCGAGGCGAAATGGTGGGCCTAGCAAGACGCTACGTAGAACCCATCTCGACCTGTTCCGACTGACGTGATGTGGAGCTCTGATCGATCGATTCGAGCTAACTCCAAACCCTTCTTGAACTAAAGCGAGTTCTCAGTCGAAAGGTGGTAGCGCCACGCCGAGGATAACCCGCAGGTAGTTGACGTTGTGGGCCAGGTAGTCGTCGATGGCGAGGTCGAGATTTCCGCCGATCGCGCCGAAGCCATCGTCGCCCATCCGCGGGCCATCCATGTCAAACACGACCCAGCCCTTGTAGTGCCGGTCTCGCAACAGCTTCATCACCGCCGGGAAGTCCACACCACCACCGCCCATGTTGTGATACACGCTGGCTTCGGCATGCTGTTCCCGGGTGGGGGTCGCCTTGTTCCCGCGGTACTTCGCATACGTGTCCTTCAGGTGCACCTCTGCGATCCGAGGCAAGTAGTCACTCATGACCTGGACCGCATCCATGCCGCCCAGTGTCAGGTGCCCGGTATCGGGGGTCATCCAAACGTAGTCAGGGTCGGTCAGGTCAAGCATGGCTCGAACCTCATGCTCGCGCTCTACCGGGCCCCAGATGTGCGGGTGCGGCGCCAGTCGGATACCCATCTCGATAGTCTGGCGACCGATCTCGTTCAGTGTGTCGGCAAGCCTCTTCAACTGGTCTCCCGTCGTGCCACCGGCCGGGCGAGCACCCATGTTGCACTTCCAGAGGTCGCACCCGACCGGCTGGAGGAAGTCACGGGCGAATGCCACATGGTCGGCGATCGTCTTCGGCGTCTCCTCCGGATCGATAAAGTTTGTCGACTGCCCCTTCACCCCATTCGAGACATCGATCAGCGTCACGCCCGACTCGCCGAACTTCTTCTTGAGTGCCAGCGGGTTGGAACGGTGGCCCTCGATCTGCTTCGCATACGGCTCGATTCCTTGCAGGCCGAGGGCGGCAATCCGATTGATCCCCCACTCGATCGGGTGACGGGCGTCCCACAGGGAGCTCGTAGAGCCGTACAGGATGTCCGGGTTTTCGGGATCCAGAGGTCGATGAGACGCAGCGGGCATAGGGCGCTTCCTCCGGCTTGTGATGCAGGCGTGATGGAGGCTAGCCTCATTGGCCGCCGCCAGCCAAGGGCGATGCCTGTGGAGAGTCAGGGGCCATAGTCGCATCGAAATGTTCTGGCTCGATGAAGCCGGCGGCAGCGAGCGCCCGACACGATTCGATCATAGCGCGCGGTTGTTGTGCCCGGCCTGTATCATCCCGCCCATCATGACCAGCGAGCGGTTGCAGAGGCGTATTGACCGGCTTCTCGACGAAGCGGAAGAGGCTGCCGACAAAAGAGATTGGGCACTTGTGGCGGACAGCGCCCGCCGCGTTCTGTTGGTCGATCCTGAAAATGCTGATGCCCAAGCATTGTTGGTTTTGGCGGACGACGGAACCCCTCCGTCGTCAACAGCGGATACGCACGCCGCCGTGGCGATATCAACGCCGGGCAGCGCTACCGATAAGCCCACCTCCTTCGCCGGTGGTCGCTACCAAGTTTCCAAGTTCCTCGGCGAGGGTGGCAAGAAGCGTGTCTACCAGGCCCACGACACCCTGCTCGACCGCGATATCGCCTTCGCCCTTATAAAGACAGAGGGCTTCGATCAGACCTCGAAGGAACGTATCACACGCGAAGCACAGGCCATGGGCCGCCTGGGCACGCATCCGAACATCGTCACGGTGTTCGACCTGGGCACAGAGGGCGAGTCGCCGTTCATGGTTACCGAACTCATGGGCGGCGGTGACGTTGAGGGCCTGCTGGAAGACGCTGAGGACAATCGTCTTTCGCTTGAGCAAACGATCGAGATGGGCAAGGCCATTTGCGAAGGACTTCAGTTCGCGCATTCACAGGGAGTGATCCACCGCGACATCAAACCGGGCAACGTCTGGTTGACGACGGACGGAATCGCCAAGATCGGCGACTTCGGGCTTGCAGTAATGACTGACCGCTCCCGTCTCACCCGAGAGGGAATGATGGTCGGGACCGTCTCATACATGCCGCCTGAGCAGGCAACCGGCGGCGAGATCAC
>JACZRO010000090.1 GCA_022574675.1 Chloroflexota bacterium | reverse complement strand
CGCCACTTTTTTGGCCTGCGAAAAGCCCTGCCACTGGACGTCCACCTTGACGGTGTCCATGGCGTGGTACTTGAAGTAGGGCTGGTACTGCCGCATGCCGAGGAGCTGCTCACCAGAGCAGATCGGCGTCGTTGTTGAGGCCTTGAGCTGGGCAAGCGCCTGCGGGTCCTGGTTATCGATCTCCAGCCACATCAGGCCGTGCGGCTCCAGCTCGCGGGCGATTCGGATGGCGCCCTCGGTCTTGAAGTTGTAGTTGATATCGAGCGCAATTCCGATGTCCGGCCCGACCGCCTGTCGCATGGCTGCAATCTGCCGTTCCGCATGATGGACCAGCTCTGTCGTCGCGTTCTGGTCGTCTGACTGGAAGAACCCCTGGTTGATCGGGGCCGAGTTCTCGCCGTGGAAGATGATGTTCGTCTTAAAGGCCGTGTAGCCGCGATCGACGGCTTCCGCAGCGCAGTCAGCGACGTCTTCCAGTGTCAGCAACGGGTTGCCGCCGTACAGTGCGGAATCCATCGCCCGGTAGGATGCGAGGTGTGACCAGTAGACGCGTTGCCTGTCACGGTGCGGTCCGCCGACGAGCTGGTGGACCGGCACGCCGTAGCGCTTGCCCTTGATGTCCCACAGCGCCAGTTCTATCCCGGCGATTCCCATCGCAGTTGCGCCGCCGGACATTGACCTGGTCTGCCGGTACATGTCCATGTAGAACTTCTCTACCGGGTCCGGGTCCTTGCCGATCAGCCAGCCGGACAGATCCTTGACGATCCCGGGGATGCCCCGCGGGAACTTGCCCTCGCCAAACTGGCTGTAACCGGTGATGCCCTCGTCGGTCCGGACGGCGCAGAAGAGCCAGGCGCCCCATCCACCGGACTTGACGGCGAAGGTGTCGATGGCGGTGATTTTCATGTGGATTCTTCCGGTCGTCTGTTGCCGGGCATTTTATAGGGGGGACGGATTAAAATCCGCCCTTATCCCCCTCACCCCAACCCTCTCCCGCGGTGGGGAGAGGGGGCAGTGTTGTTCGTCGCTCTATCCCTCTGTCCCGCGGTGGGGAGAGGGGGCAGTGTTGTTCGTCGTTCTATCCCTCCCTCCCACGGTGGTGAGAGGGGCGGTGTCGTTCGCCGCTCTATCACCTCTCCGCTTGCGGGAGAGGTCGGATCATGACCGGGTCGTGACCCGGGTGAGGGGAAGGTCCTTCCTCGGAAGGACTGCCTACCCTCGGGACGGATCGCCGTTCGTTCCTTCCCGCTGTAGCAGTTTGGTTCCGGCCTAACCCTCGAACGCGTACTTTTTCGCCGCCACTTCGTCCAGGTCGCAACCCCAGCCGGGCCCGGTCGGGATGGTCATGTAACCGTCCTTGATCTCCGGTACGGCGGTCGTGATCTCGTCACGCCAGGGCGCAGAGTCGACGTCTGATTCCATGATCCTGACGTTGGAGACGGAGGCCGTCAGGTTCAGGCTCTGGAAGCTGGACAGATGCGAGTTGTAGTTGTGGGGGGCGATGTTGAGCTCGTACACCTCGGCCAGCTCTGCGACCTTCTTCGCCTGCGAGAAGCCCTGCCACTGCACGTCCACCTTCACTGTGTCCATGGCGTGCTTCCGGAAGTAGGGCTGGTACTGGCGCAACCCGAGCAACTGCTCACCCGTACAGATCGGCGTGCGCTGCGCCATCTTGAGTTGCAGCAACGCGTCCGGATCCTGGTTGTCGATCTCCAGCCAGAACAGGTCAAACTCCTCAAGGGCCCGGCCGATCGCGATGGCGCCCTCGGTTTTGAAGTTGTAGTTGATGTCCAGGAGGATATCGATGTCCGGCCCGACGGCCTGTCGCATCGCGCCGATCTGCTCGACGGCATGCCGCACAAGCTGGGTTGGGGCGTTCTGGTCGTTCGCCCCGGCGAACATGTTGTTGATCATCGACGGGTTCTCGCCCGGGAAGATGATGTTGGTCTTGAACGCCGTGTAGCCCGCGTCCACCGCCTCGCGTGCGCAGTCTGCGATGTCTTCCATCGTGCGCAGAGGCGGCTTACCAAGCTGCTCCGCCCGCCGCACCCGGTAGGTGGCGAGGTGGGACCAGTAGACGCGCTGCTTCTCACGGAACGGGCCGCCGACCATGCGATAGACGGGGACGCCGAGATCCTTGCCCTTGATGTCCCACAGCGCCAGCTCGATCCCGGCCATCGCCATCGCCGTTGCGCCGCCGGTTTCAGCGCGCCTGTTCCGGTACATGTCCATGAAGATCTTGTCGACCGGCCGCGGGTCCTGCCCGATCAGGCTCCGGCCGAGGTCTTCGATCAGCCCGGGCAGCCCCTTGTACAGGGAGCCCTGGCCGTACTCGCTGTAGCCCGTGATACCGGAGTCGGTGCGGATGGCGCAGAAGAGCCACGGGGCGGGGCCGCCTTTATCAACCAGGAAGTTCTCTATCGCTGTGATTTTCATTTTGTGTCGTCCGATCCGTCGATGGATGGCTTATCAACGTAGGGGCGGGGCTCGCCCCGCCCGCCCTTCGAGAGCCTCAGGGCACGGGAGCCGAAAGACAGCCCCCAGGGTTGTTCCCCTACTTGTTCCAGGCGTACTTCTTCAATGCGTCCTCGACCAGGTCACAACCCCAGCCCGGGGTTGTCGGGACGGTCATGTAGCTGTCGATCACTTCCGGGCGCTCGGTGAACAGCTCGAAGCGCCACGGAACACCCTCGGGGTCGCTCTCCATGATCCGGACGTTGGACACCGAGGCGCACAGTTGGACGGACTGGAAACTGGCGAGCTCCGACGCCGGATTGTGCGGCGCGATGTTCAACTCGTAAGTCTCGGCAAGGTCAGCGACCTTCTTGGAAGTCGCGAACCCCTGCCACTGGACGTCAACCTTGACCGTGTCCATGGCGTGGAGTTCAAAGTACGGCAGGTACTCCCGCATCGTGAAGTGCTGCTCGCCGGAGCAGAGGAGCGTGGAGGTGGACGCCTTGAGTTGCGCCAGCGCCTCCGGGTCCTCGTTGTCGTGCTCGATCCAGAAGAGGTTGTACGGCTCAAGAGCCCGGGCAACCCTGATGGCGCCCTCGGTTTTGAAGTTGTAGTTGATGTCCAGGAGGATGTCGACGTCCGGGCCGACCGCCTCCCGCATCACCGAGATCTGCTTGACCACGTGATGCACAAGCTCGGTGTCGGCGCGCTGGTCATGGCTCAGGCCGTCACGGGTTTGTGAAATGGCGCGGGGTGTTTCGCCCGGCCAGATGATGTTCGTCTTGAAGGCGTCGTAGCCGCGCTCCGGCGCCTCCTGCGCCGCGGCGGCCACAGCAGCCCAGTCCTTGAGCGGCTTGTCCGGAGCGAGCTTCGGGTTGCCGGCGCGTGCGCTGGCGAGGTGTGACCAGTAGACACGTTGCTTGTCGCGGTACGGCCCTCCCAGCAGGTTGTTGACCGGAACGCCGAGGGCCTTGCCCTTGATGTCCCAGCAGGCCAGCTCTATCCCGGCGATACCCATCTGAGCGATCCCGCCCGGCACCGAGCGCAGCAGGCGATACAGGTCGAAGTACAGTTTCTCGACCGCTTCCGGGTCTTTGCCGATGACGTGGGGCTTGAGGTCCTCGATCAACCCCACCAGCGCGTGCGCCGTGACCCCGGACCCGAACTCGCCGTAACCCGTAATTCCGGCGTCGGTGCGGATGGCTGTGAACAGCCAGGGCCGGCGTCCACCGTCGACTACAAAGGTCTCGATGTCTGTGATCTTCATGTGGTCGTCCTATCCGTTGATTAGCGGGTATCCCTGATCGGGACTTCTCCCTCACCCTCGCCCGCTCCCGCTGGGAGAGGGGGTTTCCGTTAGCGATCCGCCCTCGGGCGGGCGGACCCTGAGGCTCTCGAAGGGCCGCCCCCACGCTCTGCCGTTGCTTAACCGTTCCAGGCGTGCTTCTTCGCCACGCCTTCATTGAGGTCCGTGCCCCATCCGGGTCCCGTGGGGATGTCCATGTAGCCCATCTTCACCTCCGGGACGACTGTGACCAGGTCATCCTTCCAGGGGATGGCGTCCGGGTCGGATTCCATGATCCGGACGTTGGAGACGGACGCCGCCAGGTTCAGGCTCTGGAAGGTGGACAGGTGGGAGTTGTAGTTGTGCGGGGCGATGTTGAGCTCATAGGTCTCGGCCAGGTCTGCGACCTTCTTGGCGTTCGAGAATCCCTGCCACTGGACGTCCACCTTCACGGTGTCCATCGCCCTCAGATCAAAGAACGGCTGGTACTGCCGCATGGTGACCAGTTGTTCACCCGAAGTGATGGACGTCCGGGTCGAGGTCTTGAGTTGCAACAGGGCCTCGGGATCCTGGTTGTCGATCTCCAGCCAGTAGAGCTTGAACGGCTCCAGGGCGCGGGCGACCCTGATCGCGCCCTCGGTCTTGAAGTTGTAGTTGATGTCCAGGCAGATATCGATGTCCGGGCCGACCGCGTCCCGCATGACGGAGATCTGAGTCACCGCCTGGTTGACGAGGTCGGCCTCGGCAAGCTGGTCGTGGCTCTTGCCGTCCCGCCCCTGCGTGATGGCCGACGAGGGATCGCCCGGGAACAGGATGTTGGTCTTGAACGCGGTGTAGCCCTTGTCGACGGCCTCACGGGCGCAGTCAGCGACGTCATCCCAGGTGCGGAGCGGCTTCGCTCCCCAGAGTTCGTGATTACGCGCCCTGTAGGTTCCGAGATGGGACCAGTAGACCCGTTGCTTCTCCCTGAACGGACCGCCGACAACCCGGTGGACCGGTATGTCGAGCGCCTTGCCCTTGATGTCCCACAGCGCCAGCTCGATGCCTGCGATGGCCCACGCTGTGACGCCGTATGGCGTGCCCCGGTAGGCGCGGTACAGGTCGAAGTAGATACGCTCGACCGGCGTCGGGTCTCGCCCGATCAGCCACGAGCTCATATCACGAACCAGGCCCTGCAGGCCGTGGGTGACACCGCTCTCGCCAAACTCCCCGTAACCGGTGATGCCCGAGTCGGTCCGTATGGCGACGAAGTGCCAGGGCCGGGCCCCGCCATCAACCGCGAAAGTGTCTATCCCGGTGATCTTCATGCGGCGGGCGCTCCTCCAAGAATACGCGGGGGGTGGGCTATCTGTGGGCTTGAAATGGGATAGGCGGCGCTACTGTACACCCGCTTCCGGTGGGTACGAGAGCCGACGGCGAGTCCACGGTGGCGGATCGAGGCCGGGCGCCGGACGATCCACTTTTGCTGTCCCCGGAAGCGACCCCCGGGTTCGACCCTGCGGGTACGGCCCGGCGGTCGTAGAATCCCGGCGTCCGGGACACATGGACCCCGGCGAGCTCATCCACCGCCCGACGCATGACCCGGAGTCTCAGATGTACACGAGCCGGCCCGTTCTCGCCCAGGAAGAAATCCGCACCCGCCAGGGCATGGTCGTGGCGCAGCACCCGCTGGGCGCGGAGGTCGGGCTTGAAGTCCTTCAGCGCGGCGGCAATGCGGTCGACGCGGCGGTTACGACGGCGTTCGCGATGGGCGTCCTTCAGCCGCTCATGAACGGCATCGGCGGAGGTGGCCTGATGACGGTGCACATGGCGGCAGGTGGTGGAGGGGCGATCGACTACGGGATGCAGGCGCCCGGTCGCGCCACGACAGACGAGTTCCCGCTGGAAGGCGGCATGGAAGGCATGGACACCGGCTCGTCCCGTTACTCCCGCCGGTTCGCATGGCCGAAGGTGAAGGGAAATGTGTTGTCGGAGGGCTACAAGTCCATCGCCATCCCGGGAACGGTGGCAGGACTCAGCCGGGCGCTGGAAGAGTGGGGAACGATCAGCCTGTACGACGCCCTGCAACCCGCGATCAAACTCGCAGAAGAGGGCTTCGCCGTCGGCGCTCACTTCACGCTTTCGCTCGTGTCAGGGCGCGACCTGTTCCTGCGATTCCCGGCGACAGCGGACATCTACTTCCCGGGCGGAAACCCGATTCCGGCCGGCGGGATGTTGCTCCAGAAAGAGCACGCCGGGACGCTGCGGACGCTGGCGGCGGACGGAGTAGACGCGTTCTACCGCGGCGAGATCGCGGATAAGATCTGCGCCGACATCCAGGCGAACGGCGGGCTGATGGAGACATCGGACTTCGCCCAGTACCAGCCGATTCTTCACCGGCACGGCCTGATCGGAAAGTACCGGGGCTACGAGGTCATCGGGCTGCCCGGTCCAACGGCAGGCCCGACCCTGATGGAGATACTCAACATCCTCTCCAGCTTCGATCTCGTGGGAACCAACCATGGCGACCCGGCGGTGCTGCACCTCGTGGTCGAGGCGATCAGGCTCGCCGCCGCCGACCGGTTCACATGGATGGGCGATCCGCAGAAGACCGGAGCGCCGATCGGCGCCCTGAGCAACCCCGGTTACGGGGCCGAACGAGCGAAATCGATCGACCGGGTCCAGGCCGGTCCCGCCGAGGCCGGTGACCCGTGGCCGTTTGAGGGACGGGAGAAGCCGGCCGGCTTCCCGGGTCCGGCCGGGGCGGCGGCGGACGACGGCACGACCCACATCACGGTCGTGGACAAAGACCGGAACGCGGTCGCGCTGACGCAGACCAACCTGTATCTGTCCGGCGTAGTCAACCCGGGGGTCGGCGTGATGATGAACAACGGCATCGGCTGGAGCTGCCCGCTGCCCGGCACGGTCAACACCATCGCCCCGCACGCCAGGGCGCTCAACAACATGACGCCTGTCGTGCTGATGAAAGACGGCGAGCTCATGGGAGCGCTCGGCGCGTCCGGAGGCCGGCGAATCTGGACGGCGGTCGCTCAGAGTCTTATCCACCACATCGACATGGGGATGTCTCTGCAACAGGCGGTGCAGGCGCCGCGAATTCACGTCGAGAGCGACGACGTGATGGTGGACGGGCGGTTTGAGTACGACACGATCAGCGGGCTGGTGTCGCGCGGCCACAGGGTGACCGTCGTGGACCCGCGATATGATGTCGCGCCTTACGCCGAGCCGAACGGTATCTCGGTGGACGGCGACGATCTGCGAAGCGCGGTATACCCGGTCGCAAAGCTCACCGTGGCGGCGGGGTATTAGGCCACCGTCTCCGCCCGATCTGGGAGACACGTAGGACTGATCGCACGACACGACCCACACCCAAACCCTCTCCCTACCAGGGAGAGGGCTATTCTCGGCCCCCTCCTAAATTAGGAGGGGGTTCGGGGGTGGTTATTCGTGGTGCGCCCAGATCTCGTTGACCGACAGCGACGTTGAGAGTGGAATATTCACCGGCGCCCAACAACCGGCGCGGATGACGACACATCGGAGGCGACATGGCAACAAGGCGTGTACTCGTAACCGGCTTGAGCGGGGCGGTTGGCTCGGCGATCCGCTCGGCGCTTGAGGAGCGGTACGAGGTCGCCGCGCTGTCCCGTACGGGCGTGGATGGCGTGCCGGACGCCCTCAACTTCCGGGGCGCGGTCCAGGACGCCGACGCCATAAGGCCGGCGTTCGAGGGGGTCGATACGGTCGTCCACCTGGCCGCCGACGGCGGGGCGCACAGCAGCCAGGGCATGAACTCCGGCTGGGACGCCATGCTCCAGAACAACATCATCGGCGCATACAACGTGTTCAGCGCGGCCCGGGACGCCGGTGTGAAGCGGGTCGTTTTCGCCAGCACGGGAGCGACGGTGCTCGGCTACGAGATGGAGTCACCGTGGCGCGAGCTCGTTTCGGATGACGACTCAAAAATGCCGGAGTCGTGGCCCAACGTGACGCGCGACTCGGAGCCGAAGCCCTTCAGTCTGTACGCGGTCAGCAAGTTGGTCGGCGAGGACCTCGCCCGCTACTTCGTGAACACGTCGGATATGTCGATCATTTGCCTGCGAATAGGCGGGGTCGGCGCGAAGGACGTGGTGAACGGCATACGAGGCCGGTTGATCTACTGCAGCCACGCCGATATGGCGCAGATGGCGGTGAAATGCATCGAGGCGCCGGAGTCGGTGCGGTTCGACATCTTCTACGGCATGTCGAACAACGACTACCGATGGGTCGACATCGAACAGGCGAGGCAGGTGATCGGCTTCGAGCCTCAGGATCGCGCCGAGGACAACCACACCTACTGAGTGGCTCACGAGCTGCTGCACTGGCGAGTTGAGGGTGACCCAGTGTGCATACAATCCGCAATCGCCCATCGACGACGACAAGGGAGCGCGAAATGAAACCGATTGTCTCTATCGAGCGAGTTTTTGACCAGGACACCTTTGCCGCACTGACGCAAGCCTTCCGCCGGCTCGGCGATCTCGCAGAGCTAATCCCGCCGGGCAGTCGCATCGTGGTGAAACCCAACTATGTCATGGGTCCGACGGAGCGCGGCATCAGCAACCCTGCAAGATGAAGCTGAAACTTTCGGTCAGTATCTCCCCCCGCGCCACCGACGATGAACTCCTGTTCGCCAGGCAACTGGGTGCCGAATGCGTCTACACGTGGGTTCCCGACAGTCATATGGACGTCGCCTCCCTCACGGAACTTCGCCAGAAAGTTGACGATGCTGGACTGGTACTTCACAACGTGGGGAATATGGGCGTCGGCAAGTGCGACAAGATCCAACTCGCCCTTCCGGAGCGAGATGAGAGGATCGAGGCGTTTAAGCAGTTCTTGAGGAACCTGTCGGCTGCGGGGATTCATATCACCACGTTCACGTGGGAACAGGCGGCAGTGTGGAGTTCAGAAAATCGCGGAAGCAGTCGAGGAGCATCGGCGCGCTGCGTCGAGATGCACGAACTCGAACAGAGGCCTTTCACGCACGGGAGAGAGTACTCGGAAGAGGAGATCTGGGATAACTTCGCCTACTTCATGGGGGAGATCATCCCGGTCGCCGAGGAGACTGGCGTTCGTCTTGCTCTGCACCCGAACGATCCTCCCGTTCGGATCCTTGGCGGCGTCCCGTGTCTCATCAACAGCTTTGACAGCTATAAGCGCGCCTTCGAGATCGCGGATAGCCATGCCCTGGGCATGGAGTTCTGCACCGGGTGCTGGCTGGAGGGGGGAGATCGGTTCGGCCATGTCGAAGCCGGTCTCCGCTGGTGTAGCGAGCAGGGCCGCATATGCCTGGTGCACTTTCGGAACGTCAGCGCGCCTCTGCCGAACTTCACGGAGACCTTTCTCGACAATGGCTACAAGGATATGTATCCCCTGATGAGGATTTTGGTCGAGACGAAGTTCGAGGGGACGGTCACGCTCGACCACACGCCGAACTTCGTTCAGCACGCCGGGAGGGGAAGCGGTACAGCCTACGCGATCGGCTACATAAGGGCGTTGCTGGAGAGGGCAGAAGCGGAGTGTGGGGTCGAAGGGTGAGTTGACGCTCGACCTCGGTGGGGTACTGGGAACCGCTCAATTCGCATTCAGCCTGGAATGGGAATAACTAGAGTAGCTGAAGTCGTTGTCCTTCGATACGATGACCAACGCATGCGTCCTGGCGTAGAGCCACATGTCGGCATCGGGTGCGCCACGCAAGTCAACAATGTCGGGATGAGTGCCAGGACCAGAGAAGGGAAGTCACCACGGCTTCCCGCCCCGAATTGCCGGATCGATCATGATGCGGTCTATTTCAGTCATCGCAGGTCTCCTCGCGGCTGGCGACAGCAATTCTAAGCGCTGCCCGTCCACCAAAGGTAAGCGCGCACCAGATCATCCGATACCGCTGATAGACGATTGTCCACAGGACTGAAGGATCCTCGGAATCCTGTTTTCCGGACAGATTCGGCAGCCAGTCCAGTTTTCCGTAATCTTGTCTAATCAGACTCAACCTCAACCACAACAACGCCTTTCGGGATTCTTCCCGTCTGGCACGGCCCTTGCGTATTCGGCTTCTATGAAACTATCCGATGTAACCGAACTTCAGTATCGTACTCGGTGCGGTGGGACGGTGTGACCGATGCCGGATTGGAACTGGCGTCGGGTGTGTACTTCTACCGGCTCACGGCAGGGGAGCGGGTGGAGACACGGAAGCTGCTGCTGTTGAGCAGAGAAACGGAAAGCCAAGACAGAAAAAAGCCCCCAAGCGCCAAGCCTGGGGACCCTTTTTCGCTATTGTATGGTGGGCGATACTGGAATTGAACCAGCGACCTCCTGCATGTCAAGCAGGCACTCTAACCAACTGAGCTAATCGCCCTAAACTCAAGAAGCGGACACAAAATTTACCCACGGCGGCGGGGGACGGCAAGAGCCGATCTGCCCACAGGAGTGAGGGAGCATGCCCCAGACCTATCGTGTCGGTATCGTCGGCTGCGGCCGTATGGGCACCACGATCGACGACGAAGTGCGCGACCGGCCGAATGCCAGGCTGTTCCTGCCCTACTCGCACGCCGCCGCCGTCGTCGCCTGTGAACGCACGGAACTGGTCGCGGTGTGCGATCCCGTGGCCGACAAAGCCGAGACGGCGCGTCAACGTTACGGCGCGCGGGTGGCTTACGAGGATCCTGAGGAGATGATCGCCCGGGAGAGCCTGGACATGGTCTGCATCGCCACGCGGCCCTCTCCGCACGCGCCGGTGACGCTGTTGGCTGCCGAGAATGGCGTGCGTGCCATCTACTGCGAGAAACCTCTGTGCAACTCGATGGCCGAAGCCGATGCCATGGCGGCTGCCGTCGTCGCCCACGGCGTGAAGTTCAACTACGGCACGCAGCGCCGCTACGTGCGCATGTACCGCAATCTGCGGGAAATGATCGATGCCGGTGACATCGGCCAGCTGCAGGCGGTGATCGCTCACTGTGGGGCCTCCGCGGCGCAGTGGGGGCAAACCCACGCTGCGGACATGCTGTTGTTCCTGGCCGGCGATGGTCC